>CAYZXM010000005.1:0-55108 GCA_964482455.1 uncultured Treponema sp.
CCTCTCGATGATTCGATTCCTTAAGTCTAATAAAAAAATCCATATTTTGCTCCTTTCGATAAACGGATATTCTTAAAAGTCTACTGAATTTCGACTTTTAAGAATTTAAAAGAAAATCCTTCGGGTAAGGTGGTAGACCCTTCAGGTAATCTACCACCCACCAACTGAGCAACATAAACCGTGTCGCCCTTGCTCAGGCGGACATTAACACGGTTCATTGGGACACCAAGAACATTGGCAGTGTCTTGGTGCCCAATGGCAGACGTAAGCCCTTCAGGAAGTTTTTCAACTTCCTGAATTTTTACAGACGTTGGGAATTCTCCCAACATCTGTAATGAGAATGCATTACATAAATACATAATACCTCCTAACCGCCCATAATATGGGCGGTCTTTCTTTTTTTTCTTTTTTTTCTCCCCTACAATTAATATGTTACTACATTTATATTTTTGTGTCAATATAATTTTTATTTTTTTTATAAAATTTTTTATTCTTTTTTACCATCTCGGGAGGGGTTAGCAAAAGGTAACCGACCTATCCTTACCCCCTTTAGCGATAACAGATTTTTTTCGAGGCGACCTGTAGAACGCTAGTAGGATAAGGGGAAGTAGGGATATTAATAATAGGAAGAAATGTAGAAAGTAGTAGGATTATGGGGAATGTAAGGTAATTATAGATGAATATTAGATAAGAATGAAGGTGTTTTATACTTCCTATAGGGAGAAATGATACTTAGATTATAAAATAATGATTAAAAAGATATAAAAAGTTGTGAAAGTAAATGAAAAGGGTAAATAAATTAGCAAAAAGTTGTTGACGTAAGTAAATATGTGTAACGGTATGTAAGAAGTGTGCCGATAGTTATACTAAGGAGTGAATATGGCGATTAATCAACTTCCTGATACACCGTGGCATATAGGGTTTGTAAAGAAAGATGAAAAAGACCCACGCAGACATAAAGCAAGATGTTTTTATAACAAAGACGGCTTATGCACTCATTTCAATATGGATAAATGCTATGGTTCGGCTCATTGTCGGTTTTATGCAGAAAGTAAGAAAGCGGCAAAGAAGTATATAAGAGAAATGACTATACACTTGCCATTGGCTGGTAAAATACAAAAAAGTCTTGCTTATAAACCAAGTGAAAAAGAGTCTACGACTATTACAAAACCTATTGAAACTTATAATTCTAAAGGTGGTAAACCAAGTTTTATTCTAAAAAAACAAGAAAATAAACCTGCAAAGAAAAACAAAAAAAGTAGAAGTGTTGGAATATGTAAATACTGTTTTTACTTCAACAAATTAAAAGGGATATGTACTTTTACTAAAACTAATAGAGGATACATTCGTAACTGTCTTTTATATAAGAATGAGTAAAAAAAATGTAAAAATATGTTGACAAGTTAAAAAATCAAGGAGTATTATCTTTGCCTATGGATATAAATTACAAAGAAATGATTTCATTTAGTAGACTTAAAGAATTGCTTCAGGAAAGAGGTATAAAGGTAAAAGAGTTTGCGGAAACGCTAGGAATTGCGTCTAGTGCTGTAAGTGGGTTTATTACTAGCCACACAGCGTTTCCATTAACAGATGCTATTGCTAAAATATGCTATTGTCTTAAAGTGCCTGTAAGCGAAATATGCGTATTTAAGGGAATTGAGATTTCACCATACTTCAGAGAAAGAGAGTTATTTTATAAACCGTCAGAAGATAGTGTTGGCGAAGTAACGTATAGACCATTAAGAAGATTTCTTGAGAACTACCTTGAAAACCATCCTGATAAAACAGCAGATGATTTGTACGATAAAATTGAACCTGCGAGAAGAAGAAACGGACAAGTGAATAAAGAGATATTAGGTAAAAATGTGAGAAAAGCGTTGCTTGCTCGTGGGATTACAGCGGATTATGAAGTAAAAGAAAAACGTGCAAGGAGAGATTATTCAAAAGGCTTACCGTATGAGGTTAGAACTAAATTAAGACGAGATAGACCTCTTAACATAAGGGTTATTTATGACATATGTAAGTACTTAGGTTGTTCGGTTGATTTTGTAATGAGTTACAAATAAAAAAATAGGCGGCGTTTTGCCGCCTTTGATATTTAGAAGTAGTTAGAAAAATCTATTACTTCTTTCTTGATGCTTTTTTTCTGTTCGTTTTTTTCAGTTGAATTGATAAAAGTTTTTAGTTCTTTCATTTTGGTAATCATTTCATCGCACCAAAGTTTAAGGTGTTCTGTATCGATTTCAAATTCATCAACAGTGTCTTTGATTTTATTAAAGCAAACTAGAGTGCCGTTGTCGTGAAAGTAATTACCGATAGGACTTTCTTCTTCTTGTTTTATAATCATATAATCTCCTTTGAGTGCGTTATTCTGTCATACATAAATAGTTCTCTTAAAAAGTCGATTTTGTATAAAAAGTAAAACACCGATTAAAATTTTAAAAAAAAAAATTTTTTTTGAAAATGTTATTTACACAAAACACAATTAATTTTATTATGAGTGAAGTCAGAAAATAACTTGCCGTAAGGCAGAAAGACTGTAGGATTCGCCTCTTACAGTCTTTTTTTTTATTTAACCTGTTTTTTTTTCGCTTTTATTCTTTTGGCTATGGGATTAATAGCACCAAAAGAAAAATCAAGTGGCAATCAGTATCAAGGCTCAAAGAAAGCATTAGCAGAAGCAATGTCGTTTATTGCTAACCAAATGATTGAGTCGCCTATCGATGGTTCGAGAATGACAATGTGGCAGGCTGTAGTAAAAAGGCTTTATAACACAGCCATTTTCGCAGAAAGTGATAAAGACGCTACTTCGGCTGCAAAAGTGATTGCAGATAGATTGTTTGGTAGGGCTCCTGTTCAAAAACAGGAAAATAAGCACGATATTCCAGAGATTGTACTTGCCGTTAAAGATGATGAGTTAAAAGAAATTATAGAAAAGGCTTCTAGGGCTGAACCTGAAAATGATAGTTTTGAAGAAGAAACTTCTATTGGTGTACAATTTGATGATGGTTCAGAGGTGATTTTATGAGTAAAATCCCTTTTAGATTAACAAAACCGCAATTAACTATCCTTTTCGATAATCATCGTTTCAAAATTATTAACGCTGGCAGACGTTTTGGTAAAAGTTTTTTATCAGGAGCGGCAATTTTAAGTCAAGTTACAAAACCTAAGTCTACGATATGGTATGTTGCTCCTACTTGGGATATGGCTAAGAAGATTATGTGGGACGACTGGCTTCCTAATCACGTTCCAAAAGAATGGATAACAGAAGTAAACAAAATGGATAAAGTTTACAAGTTCATTAATGGCTCTATTCTTTACGTTCTTTCCGCTGATAATCCTGAACACTTACGAGGTTCTTCCCTTGATTTATTGATTATGGACGAATGTGCGTTTATTAAAGACGGTGTATGGGAAATTGTTCGCCCTGCACTTGCGGATAAAAAAGGTAACGCAATCTTAGTTTCAACTCCAAAAGGTTATAACTGGTTTTATGACTTATTTCAGTCTGCAAAGGAAGATAAGGACTGGGCTACTTTTCAGTATACAACTATTGACGGTGGTAACGTTGATGCGGACGAAATTGAATCAAGTAGAAAATCAATGTCGCCTAAAATGTTTGCACAAGAGTTTTTAGCGGCTTTTGAAAATCTTGCATCTCGTGTTTATGATATGTACGACAGAGTTGAAAATGCCTGCGACTTAGATGAGAACTGGGGGCTTTCTGATGTTCACGTTGGAATTGACTTTAACGTTAATCCGATGACGGCTGCTATTGCTGTAAAAGAAAAAGAAGATGTTATTTTCTTTGACGAAATTGTAGAGCCTAACTCTAACACGCAGATACTTTGTAATTCGATAAGAAAAAAGTTTCCAAAGGCAGATATTTTCGTTTACCCCGACCCTACTTGTAGAAAAAGACAAACTTCGGCTGCTGTAGGTGAAACTGATTATGAAATCCTAAGAAGAAATCGTTTTCACGTTTGCTGTCCTAAAGCACCTTATTCTTCAAGAGATAAGTTTAATGCTGTAAACACTGCTTTTCTAAATGCAAAAGGCGAAAGACATTGTTTTATTGTTAGAGGAGATAGATGTAGGAACTTAAAAAAAGCATTAGACGGTTATTGTTATAAAGAAAACGGAGAAGATACAGATAAGTCTAGCGGACTAGACCATATATCCGATGCCGCTGCTTATCTTTTATGTTACTTGAAACCTATAAAACGTGGCTGGGGACTTAATCGCCCTAGAGTATATGGTTATTAATGGAGTTGAATTGTGAAATCTAATTATAAGAACTTTCCTTTTGAAAATGTGTGTTCTGATTTCGTAAAACAAGTAGATAGGTGGTCTATTTGTCGTGAAACGATTGAGGGTGAGGATATTGTAAAATCTCGTGGTGAAAAATACTTGCCTATGGCAAGCGGAAAGGATTGTGCTGGTCGAAAACTTCGTTATGAAGCGTTCAAAATGCGTACGCCTTATGTAAACTTTGTAGGCGGAGCGTGCGGAATTATGCACTCGATGATTTTTAGACGCTGTCCGACTATAAGGGTTGATGATAATTTTAAGCAGAGTGGACTTTTAGAAGATGTAGACGGCAAAGGGCGTTCACTTTATCAATTTGTTAGCGACTCTGTTGAAGATTTATTAAAAACTGGCTTTGGTGGTTGGTTACTTGATATTCCTATGGCAGAACAAGGATTAAGCAAGTATGACGCAGAACGGCAAGGAATTAGACCATATCTTACATACTACCCAGCAGAAAGTCTTGTTGATAGACGTTTTGACAATTTATCAGGAATAAGACGGCTTAAGTTAGTTGTGCTTAAAGAAAATGTTGAAGTTTATACTGATGAATACACTGTTGAAAATCAGTTGCGATACAGAGTCCTTAGAATTAATGACGAGGGCTACTATGAACAGTGCATCTGTACGCCTGTTTATGAAAAAAGGTTTAATGGAAAACAAGAAATTGTAGGTATTGAAGAAACTGTTGTACCTGTTTCAATAAATGGGCAAAGGCTTACTTATATTCCGTTTGTATTTTTACCTTTTGAAACGCCAGAAAAACCGCCTTTGTTTGATTTAGCAATGCTTAATATTCATCATTACCAGTTTTCTGCTGATTATGCTAATGGCGTTCATATGACGACTGTTCCTACTGGATATATTACTGGTTATACACAGAAAGATGATGGCGATGATGATATTACATTAGGCGGCGATACTTTCCTTACGGAAGAAAACTCCGACGCAAAGTTTGGCGTACTTTCATTTTCAGGAGAGGGACTTGAACATTGCGAGAAAGCAATAAGTAAGATTGAAGAACAGATTGCTGGTCTTTTTATGAAAAATATTGCTCCTGATAAAAAGACATCTGAAACGGCAGAGTCTGCTTATGTTCATCGCTCGGGAGAAAATGCACGTTTGGCGACATTTGCAAGAAACATAAGTGAAAGACTTTCTCAAATTATTCAGTGGTATGAAGAATGGAACGGTTACAGTGGAGTTGTTGAAATTCATTTGAATTATGATTATGAAACAATGAGCCTTGACCCTAATATTATTAACTCTATTGCTAATATTTCAGGACAAGGTAAGTTCCCACTCTATTGTGTATTCTACATTTTACAGCAACAAGAATTAATTGACCCTGATATGAATTACGATGACTTTATATTCCTTGTTGACCAAGAGTCGCTGTCAGGTAATTCCGCACAGGAGATTTACGAACTATTCAAACAAAGACTTGCGGAAAGAAACCGTAAGTTAAGAAATATTGATTAATGGAGGTGGCTATGTATAGCATCTTGATTAAGAATGGAAATAATACATTCATTTTTGCTAGTGATGAAACTACTGGTGATGTATTTACTGGAAGTCTTGCAGAAACAAAGACTAAGTTTACGGAATTGTTACAAAAATATCCGATTTCAAAACTTACTGTAGTTCACAATACTACCGTAACAAATGATATGACGATTGTTGATGTAGAATCGTAAGAAAATGAAAGGTTCGTGTAAGAAGCGAACCTTTTTTTTTATTTCAATTCATCTAATCTTAATAATCTACCGTTATTTATAAACTGATTTAGAGTTACATTTCCACTCTTGTACATTTCATAACGATTTTTACCTAAAATATGCTGTTGCTCTTTATCTGTAAGACTTTCAATGTATTCTTGATACTTAGGGATTTCTGTTGTTACTGATTTTGCTGGCATTAATACACAACGGCAATTATTGTGTGCTGGGTAAGTTGGCACTAATGACGGTGATTTATAATGTGTTCCGTTTAAGAAACTGCACACAATACATTGATTGCCATCTAAGACAGAAACCCATACTGTTTCTATTTCATTCTGCAAAAAAACTATTCTATCTGTCTGTTTAGCGAATGAGGGTATAGCGGTTTTTATTCCGTTATTCATTCCGTTTTTTACTTGTACTAAGTTCTTTTTTATTTGACTCTTAATGTCATCTGATGATTGTCCAAATATGTATCCTGCTCTTGTTGCGTTGTCATAAGAGCGGAAAATATTTTTTTGTGTTCGTTCTGCGAACGTTTTTGCAGTGTCTTTTCCATCGATTGGAGTAAATAAAAGTCTTGAGAGTTTTACTGCTCCGATGGTAAGGTATGATTTGTACATTGTTGAAAGAAAATCTAGTTCTACGTTCTTAATATTTTCTGCTTCTGTTTCGAGTTTATCGTTTAATCTAGTGCCAAAATCGCTGATTCGTTCGTTTAGTAGGGTTTTAACTGTATTATAAGCGTTTTTAGTGTTGTATGAATCTTGGTTTTCAATTATTTGAAAACAATCTTCGTTTAATTCTTCGTATAAGTCTGTAATGTCTTTATCAACGCTGTTTGCATAGTATTCTAGGTCTATGTAATGCTTGAGAATTGTTTTTAATTCGCTTTGTTCTGTTTTATTCATTGAAAAAAGATTAAAAGAAACTTACTGAAATCTTAAATATTAAAAACGGAATTAAGTATTACTTTTTATGCCTCTAATATCTTCTTGAAAAGAGGTATTTGTGAAGTTTTTTATTTATGAATTAAAAAGAATTTATCTTGTTTGTATTTGTAAGTTTTTTGCTTTTCTTTCTACAAAAACAAAACTGTCTATTTTTTTGAACGCTCTTAACTTTTCTTTATCTGTATTACAGAGAAATCTAGGGAAAGAAAGTGTTGAATGTATGAACAGAACTAAGATTTGGCAAAAGAGGGCTGAAAGATGTATAGCCACATTTCATACGTTTGAGAAGAATTGCGGTTTTTCTGAAAAGGACAAGAAAAAAAATATTTAAGATATTTTTTTTGGAAACTTACACTTGACATAGATTGATTGTTACTTCTTTATGCGGACGTAGAAGTAACTATTAGTCTTAGGAAAGACTAATTAAAAGATACAGGAGTATAGCAAATGAAAGAACCAATCTTTACAAAAGAAGCGGTTACAGAAGTTCTTGCTGGGCAAGACGACATCGAAAAGAAAGTAGAAACACTTTTTTCTCTTTACAATGAAGATTTGAACGGTCTTAAAATAAACCGTGATGACATAAAAAAAGAGAAAGATGCAGTAGAAGCGAAGTTCAATGACTTAAATGCAACTAATGCAAAAATAGCGGAAGATTATGCTAAGTTGCAAAAACAGTTAGAGGCTTCGAGTTCTGACGAAATAAAGAAAGCATACGAACAGAAACAATCTGAACTAGAGAATTCGTATAAAGGCGTTCTTGCTGAAAGGGAATCTGCAATCAAAGATTTGAGTTCACAACTTGAAACTTTGAAGAAAAACGAACATTGCTTAAAGTGTGTTCAAGATTTTAATAAAGCAACTGAAAGTTTTGATATTGAACCTAGCGGTCGTGAATATCTTTATGGCGTAATCTACGGAGTAGATGGCTCTAACTTTACTGAAAGAGATTTGGGAAATGGTTTGCAACTCATAAATAAGAACGGACAAACTGGCGAGGGTGCTGTTAGAGCGTTCCTAAACACCGACTTTGGTAAAAAGTTCATCAGAAATATGAGTTCGGGTGGCGGTGCTGGTGGTGCAAACTCTAAACAAGACTCTTCTGTTGTGAATCCGTTCAAAAAGGAAACTCTGAATCTTACTGCACAGGCTAAGTTGTACAAAGAGAATCCTGAACTTTATAAACAGATGAAAGCAGCCGCTAACGTCTGATAGGAGAAGATATGGCAACTACACAGATTGCTGATGTAATCGTACCTGAAGTGTACGATTCGTATGTTGTACAGAAAACAACTGCTCTAAACGCAGTTATTAATTCAGGAATTGCTACTAGAGATGCTGGTCTTGTGTTCCCTGATACATCAAGACAGGTAAAAGGTGGCAAAACAATTCATATTCCATTTTGGAAGTCGCTTATTCAAGATACTTCTGATGACGAAGATGAAGTTCTTTCGGATTCAACGGCACTTACACCTAATGCTCTTTCTGCTGGTGAATCAGTTGCTGTTGTTAACTGTCGTGGTAAAGCGTGGGGCGTAAATGACCTTGCTCGTTACTTCGCTGGCGATGACCCTATGGGTGCTATCGGTGATATGAACGCTGCTTATTGGGCTAACCGTTTCCAAAACGTACTTGTAAAATCCCTTGAGGGTATTACAGTGGGTACAAACGCTGCACTTAAAGACCACGTTCTTGACATTACTGCACAGACTGGTGGTGCCGATGTTCTTTCATCAGGTGCAATGATTGATGCAATTTACAAACTTGGCGACCACGCTTCTTTGCTTTCGGGCTTGATGATGCACAGTGCTGTTGCTGGTAAACTTGCAAAACTTAACCTTATTTCTACTGTTAGAGATGCAGACGGTAAGGTTCTTTATGATGAATACTTTGGTAAGCGTGTAATCGTTGATGATGCACTTAAACCAGAGGATGCAGACGGAAAGAACTTCCCTATCTACTTCTTTGCGGAAGGTGCTATTGCGTTTAATGAAGATACAAACGGTCTTATCTTGACTGAAACAGAACGAGATAAGTTCGGTGGTAATGACTACCTTATTTCACGTAGAGCATTTGTAATGCATCCTCGTGGTCTTAAATGGGTAGGAACTCCTGCTGGTGCTACACCAACTAACGCAGAACTTGCTACTGCAACTAACTGGGAACTTGCTGATAATCTGAAAAATATTCCGATTACAAAACTTCTCTGTCATATTGCGTAGGGTATTTTTTAGGGTAAGGGTTTTCGCTCTTACCCTAAAATTATTTATTTTCTACAAAAATCAATTTAAGAGGAATGTCTTATGGGATATGCAACATTTCAACTTTTGAGAGAACGTGAAGCAAAAAGACGTGCTGAACTTGAAAAAAAATCCGTAAAAGAAGAAGTAAAAACTTCTAATGAAAAGAAAGTAGTTGAAAAAACAACTGTTTCTGAAAAAAAAGAAAATACAGTAAAAGTTGAACCTAAAACAAGTGTTCAAAAAAGCAAAAAACTTAGAGATGAGTAAGGTTTAAGAATATGGCTGACATTAAAACAGAAAAAGAAGTTACTCTTATTGTAGAAGATGGCTCTTGTGTACCGTCTGCAAACTGTTATGTCGGTCTTGATTTTGCCGATGAGTATATGCTTAATACTGGCAGAACTGATTGGTTTAATAAAACTGAAAGCGAAAAGAAATCTTGTCTTATAAACGCCACAAGTTACATTGACAGAACTTATTCTAAAATTGGTTGGAAAGGACAAAAAAAATATCACCGTCAACAGTCTTTATGTTTTCCTAGAGTTGAATTATACGATAGGGACGGTGATGAAGTTTTAGGTATTCCTGATGAATTAAAAAAAGCCGTTTGCGAGGGTGCTTATTTAGCAACGTCAACAAACTTATTTTCTGTAAAAGACGATTCAGGAACGATTAAAAGTCAAAAAGTAGACGTTATTGAAGTTGAGTATTATTCAGAAAGCGAATCAAAAAGTGATTACATTTCAAGGTTTTCTGTACTTGACTCTTTACTTTCGGATTTTTACAAAACTAAAAACGATAGAAGCCGTGTGAAAAAAGTATTTCATACTGACTTGCTTGGAGGACGTATTTAATGGATTATTCGGCATTAAGAAATATTGCAGATAACTTGATAGATACGTTCTCTAATAATCAAACTGCAATTTTATTAAAAGGCGAAAAGAAAAAAGACGCTTCTACTGGAAGAATTATAAAAACTTATAGAGAAGTTACAGGCTCTTCTCGTGCTGTTATGACAAGTTATTCAGAAGAGGCTATTGCGTCTAGTAATGGTGTTCTTAATGCTGGAGATGTAAAGTTTATCTGTCGTTTTTCTGAAACTCCAACAGAAGTTGAAGATAAGATTAGATACGCTGGTGTAGATTACAATATAATCCACTTTAGACCAATTAATCCTACTGGTGATTGTGTTGTTACTTATGTTATTCAAGGAAGAAAAGCATAGATGAAACTTGATTTTAAGGTAAGTACATTTGGCAATTCTCAAACAAAGACATCTGTAGATGCTAACGGAAAAACTATTGCAGAGAAAATAAAAGGTGCATTAGAAGATAGCATAATTACGGTAACAGGTGCTAAAGTCTTAGAAAAATCAACTGAACAAAAAGAAAGGACTATTTATATGGCAGCCGTTTTCTTTCAACGTGTTGTTTCAAGAACTCCTGTTGATGAAGATTATACATTTGTGTATAACGGCAAAGAACTTTCTCACGAAAAAGACGATGATGTCGTTCGCGAAGCGTGGACTATAAGTGTAGAAAATAAAACATTCACTGCAAAAGATTTTATGACCAGCGGTGTTACCTTTGATAAGTTTAATGATAAAGGTGAGATAGATACAATTTATAAAGCACTTAGAGAAAATGTTGATTTTAGAAAGAAGTTAAACATTGTTATTAATAATAAACACAAACGATGTGCAGAACTTGAATTCGGAGAATATGAAAAAGACGGCACTATAAAGCGTGGTGAAAAATATTCTCACGGTGTAACAAATGGGTATTCTGTTCAAGCCCCTTATGGAATGAAACGAATAACTATTGCTGAATGTAATCAAATGAAAGTTTCCTCTAGTACGGAAAAACTTATAAAATCTTACGCACAGAGTAGTAACAGATTAAAAAAAGTCCCCTCGCAATCTAAGATGAAACGATTAAAAAGTTTAATAAAAAATAAAACTCATTTATCAAAAAATGACATAGAAGCAGTTGAAAAGGTATACGAATGACAGATACATATATTTGGCAAAAAGTTAGGCAGCGTTTCTTGAATATAAAAGGAACTATAACAAGACAAAATAATGACGGTGTAGACGTTGAAGAAGAAATTATATTAAGTGAAATTGATTCTAACGGTAATATTGAATACAAGAATGTTATTGAACCAAATAACACAAGTTCAAGAGATACGCTTGTAGGAACAAATGGTATTTGGTTTGAAATATTTCCATTACATACACAACCTACCCAACAGGAGTTGGGTAAAAGTGGTCGTAATAGATGGGATTTTGGACTGCAAATAAATATAAACAGTCCAAGAGATATGGGAACTTACGAGATTGACGCTGTATATGATTTAATTGCAGGTCAATTCAAACGAGGTGATATTTTTGATGGAATAAGGGTTTTACAAACAGCCTATCGTTCTTCCGCACGGTTGTATGATGACTTTTATTCTACGCCTGTAACAATTCTTGTACAGGCAGACTTGGAGAATTGAGGAAAGATATGTCTACTAATCCAACATTTAACTTAAAGACTGGTGCTGATTCCGACCTTATTGTTGCTCGTGAAGTAACAGAAAACACAGAGGCACTTGGTAAAATAAAACGAAAAGACGGTATTTTTAAGTTTCCGTCTTTGGTAAGACGTACTGGTGATTCTATTACTGGAACAACAGAAAACATTGAATCAAACGAACTTAAACACGGAAGAACAAAATCTGCTCCACGAAAGGGTACAAGTTCATCAAGTGGTGATATTAGTTTTGAATTTTCTCCTGAAACGTTTGATGATATGCTTGAAGCCGTTTTCAGAGGCGAATGGAAACGCTGGAAAAGTGATACAACTTCACCGTCTAATAAAAATGGTAACGTTTATGACACTGGTTACTTTGCGACGAAATGTGCAAAAGAAGCCACTGGTAGAAAACTCATTTATGACGGCACTGGCACAGACGATGCAGAGGGTCTTATTCACGTTAAGAATAACGGCAAAAACTTTGTTATTCACGAATTGAATAGTGAAACTAACGATGTAAAATACTCTTTACTTCGTAAGTATGGCGGACAGACTGGGGAAGATTTATGGCAAGAATTTAGCCACGTTGCACTTAACACTCTAAGTCTTTCTGTTGAAGTAAACTCTATCATTACTGGCTCATTTGGCGTTATGGGTACTAATAACCCTAAACTTTATAATACAGATGAATTAAGTTATGCACTTGAAAGCCGACTTAGTGATGTTAAAGATAGTGATAAACTTAATAATAAAGGCACTTGGTCAACTGGTGTTGCATATGTTGAAAATGATGTAGTGTATGAACCTAACACAAAAATGTATTACAGATGTATTACGGCTCACACTTCGGTAACTGACTTTACAACTGCATATTGGCAGAAACTAGAATCTTACGAATATCTTTCTTCTATTCCTGATAAGGCAACTGACACAATGCAATTTACTGCACGTGAGGGGTTCCTTTATATCAACGGAAAGCAGATTGAGTTCGCACAGTCTTTGTCATTCAGTCTTGATAATGGTCTTACACAGAAGTTTGCTATTTTTGTTCCTAATGCAATTTCAACAAGTCCACTTACTTTGAACATTACAGGAGATTTGTCGACTTACCTTGTTGGTGGTGAAAGCAGTGCAAAGGAATTGTTTAACAATGCAGTAAACGATGAAACTGTAGAAATTTTGTTCTGTTTTCAAGATAAACTTGATGACCCTACTGCACTTTATGTTTTCCAAATTTTCAATGCTAAACACACTGAAAATACTATCAATGGAAATGGCGAAGATACATACGATGAAAGTTTACCGTTCCAGTCATTCAATGAGCAGGCTTGCCGTGTATTCCGCATAATGCTTCCTCGTGTTACAGATGTAGAAGCACAAGAAGTAGTAGCAGACGGTGATACAGCAACTGGCAATCCGAATATGATTGCATTATTCCCAAATGTAATGCTTGATAGTACAGATGACCTTTCGGGTATTGAAATTACGTCTACATTGAATGGGGTTGATAACACAGCGGCTATGGCATTTGAAACTCCAACTGTTGTAACTGACGAAACTGACGACAATTACGGTCTTATCACTGCAAAGTTTTCGTCTGTTACACAAACTGCTGATGCTCAAGTTGTCGGTGTAACTATTAAATGGAATGACAACACTTATGTAAAATCGTTTGAAGTACCTGCACTTTAGGGTATTTAACTTACAATTTTATTCATAATATCTTATATCCGAGTGGATTAGTTCACTCGGATATTTTTTTTATGAGGTAGTGAATGTCTGATAAAAAGGTTGTGAATCTTGAAGATTTTTTCACAGAAGATAACGAACAACAGGGTGTATGGTTTGAGCCAAAGATTAATGATATTCCTTGTGGTTTTGAATTTCTTGTTACTGGCGTTGGCACAGATGAAAACGTTGCTAATTCTGAACGTTACGAAAAAGCACTGGCAGAAACAGATAGTATTAAAGACCCTATTGAAAGAGTAAAAAAACAAAAAATCCTTGATGCGAATAGAGTTGCGGAGTTTGTAAAAGGGATTAGAGCAAGTAGTGATACAGAAGTAATGTTTGACGGTAAACCGCTTGAATATTCAGTCCCACTTATACAAAAAATTTTATTAAAATCTCCGCTCATAAAACTTGAATTAGTAAGGTTTGCAAAAGACACTACAAATTTTATCAAGAGGAAGAAAAACGTTTAGAAGAAGCCGTAAAGCGTTATTTCTTCCTGTATCAATGGCACTCTGTAAAAAAGAGTGTATTAAAGAATGGAAAATCGACAGAAAAAACAGAATATGTTCGTAATGTTGATATAAGAGAAAAGTTTATAAACCAACTTGGTGCTGGTGATAGAAAATACGGAGAGAAAAGATTTTACGACATCGGAGAGAGAGATGAGAAATGGAAAAAACTTCGTGATATACCGTGTCCTAAAAAATGTATATGGCTATTCAATCATTTTTTAAGGATATGGCAACATAGCGAGGTTGATATGTCGGGAAATGCGATTTTTACATACAGAACTGTAAATGAATATGTTGAATGTATGAAAGTTCCATTCACTGTAGAAGATAAACAGTATCTTTTTAAGATGAAGAACTGGGCTTTAGAAAGCATTTCTGAACTAAAAGAAAAAGATAAGGATTAAGTATGGCAAAGAAAGTTATAAATATTGAAAACTATTTTAGTGAAAAGAACGAACAAGACGGTGTGTGGCACGAACCTATTATCGATGGAAATCCTATTGGAATTGAGTTGCTTGTTATGGGTATTCATAGCGATTTTGCAACAAATGAAATGATAAGAATAGGCTTAGAAAGTGCAAATGTAGAAAAAAGCGATTTAAGCAAAGATGAGAAAAATAAGAAGTTGGAAGAACTTGATGCAGAACGTGTTGCAGTTCTTACAAAAGGTATAAGAGCCGTCGATGGTTCTACCTTAACCTACAAAGGAGAAAAAATAAAGTTTACAACTGAATTAATGAAAGAACTTTATTTAAACTCTCCTGATATAAAAATGGAAATTGCAAACTTTGTTGTAAAGAGTTCTAACTTTATTATTTTTGACTGATAAAACTATTTTTCTTCTGTATCTGACGAGTTTTTTTTAAGGAGTTAACACTATGGACGATATGAAAACTAACATCGAGGCTAACGTTGAAACAAATATCAACATAAAAGGTGCAAAGTCTATAGGTAATACTGTTAAAGACCTTGAAAGTATACTTGCACGTTTAGAGGAAATAAAAAAAGTTGCAAAAGAAGTTACAAAAGAAATAGATACATTGTATGGAGTAAGACGCAAAAGTAGAAACTCCAAATCTTCTAATTCTAGTACAACGGCAAGCGGTGGAACATCTACCGATACAGAAGATAAACAAATAAAAGAAGAAAAAAAGAAACAAGTTGCCGCAGAAAAAACAAAAACAAAAGCAACTCAAGAGTCTGCAAAAAATGCTAAAGAAGAAGCAAGTTCAACTAAACAAAAACGAAGAACAGCCTCGCCTGAAGCGAAATTAAAACATTCTGAAAAGTTATATCACACTTGGGCTTATAACGAACGAACGAACGTTTATGATAAAGAATATAACTTAAGAGAAAAGCGTTTTAATGAAACTGCTGAGTACAGAAAATATAGAGAAAAACACCCTGAACTATTTGCTACTGGTGGTAGAGAGTATTCTTGGAAACATCAAATGCAAAAGGCAGGTATGCACGTTGCTGGGACTGCAATAAGTAAAGGTGGTGCTGGTGCTGTTATAGGAAACGCTGCTCAAATTGCATTAGGTTTTGTAAAAACGCCAGCAGTAGCAGCCGCTACCGCAATAATGAAATTTGGGGACTCTATAGTTAACCTTGCTGATGACACTGTAAAAGCATATCAAGAAATTGAAAGTGTAAAAACACAGTTAGGCGTTGTAATGCCTACTCAATCACAAGCAAACAGTCTTTTTAGTGATATATCTCAATATGCTGTAAAAAGTCCTTTTGGAGTACAGGAAACATCTGAACTTGCAATCTTATTAAAGCAATCGGGCGTATACGCTACTGACCTTATGAGTACGCTAAGAATGTTAGGTGATACTGCTGGCGGAAATATGGAAAAAATGCAACGCATAGCAAATAACTATGCACAGATTGTTTCCACTGGTAAGGCAAGTATGCTTGATATGAGGCAGTTTGCTTACGCTGGTATTCCTATTTTTGAAGCAGTATCTAAAGAACTTGGTGTATCACAAAGTAGATTAAGAGAACTTATTTCTGACGGAAAAGTGTCGGCTGATATTATTGAGAAAGTTTTCAAAAATCTAACTGGTGTAAATGGTGTTTTTGAAAATGCCACAGAACAAGGTGCTAAAACATTAAAAGCAAGATTACAGAACTTAGCCGACAGTAAACAACTTAGAGATGCTGGTTTGGGGCAACTTATTGTAAATACTGGCTCTAAATATGGAAATGACTCTTATGTAACTAAAGTTGTAACCTTACTTGAAAGTATTAATGAAAGCGTAAAAGATTTTGCTGATAATAAAAATCAAAAGCAAGATGAAAAAAATATAAAAAACAGAGAGAAACGTATCAAGGAACTTTCAGACCTTATTCCTAAGGCTGAAAAAGGCGGATATACAGAATACGCTAAAAAATTAAAAAAGGAATTAGAAGAACTTTCAAGTCAAAGATTTATAGAACAAGACAGAAGTGTTTTTAGCACTAGGTATAAAAACTTCATAGATAAATATTCGGAAACATTGCAAAATTTAGGTTATAACACTGACGAATTATTTAATAGTGCTTATAAAATAGCACCATCACAATTCGATGAAACAAAATCTGATTTAGCAACAAGGCTTTATAAATACTTAGAAATTATATCAGGCTCTCCTCGCCACGATATAATTTCTGAAAATACTACATTTGTCGAAGCCGAATATAATGAAATACAAACGCTTTATAACCAACTTAATTCTTTTACAAAAGAATTAAAAAAGATAAGTGATAAACATATTGATGCATATAAGGAAGTTTTAGCGGAAGAATATCAATCTACAGGCTTTGATAGTGCAATTAAAAGTGCAAAAGGAGAGAATAGTTCTTACTCTTTATTTCAAAAGTTATCTGAAATATACGAAAATTCTGACAAAACAAAACAAGAACGAGAAGATAAACAAAAAGAATTACTAAAAACTGCACAAACGTTATTAAAAAAACTTTCAAACTACACTGATAAAACTGGAAATTTAGATTTTACAAGTTTATCAATGAATGACTTTCTTAGTTACAAGCAAAATGATAAAGCGTTTATTCCTACAAGAAAATTAAGTGTAACTGGTGGAACAGAACAATCTAAAGTTGACGCTCCTATACTGGCTAATCAATATATAACTACACGAGATAGAATTTTAAGAGAATTAACTGACAGAGGACTTCCTATTCCTGTACTTCAAGGTGGTAATTTAAGTGATAGTTATTCTGTTGATAGTAGCGGAAAGATTACTTCTGTAGATGAAAAGAAATTTTATAAAGGTTTTGGTAAACAATTTGCAAGCCTTAATAAGTCGTTAGAAAACTTAGCAAAAAGCGACTCTAAAAACGCTGATGTATATAAAAAACTTCAAGATTATTTACAGTCTAGCACAATGTCTTGGGAAGTCCCACTAAATGGACTTAATGCCGACTTAAACGAAACAAGCGGAAGCGGAAAAGCACTTATTCCTTTATGGAAACGCATTATATCTCAATATACTGGAATTTCTGCAAATGCAATAAACTCTTCAAAAGGTGCATTAAATGTTTACGATAAAGAAGTTGTAAGTAGAAATTATGTAACTCAAATGATGTCGGGAATGTTAAAGTCGGGATATTCAGTTAACGACATTCTTAAAAATGTATCTTTAAGTGGTGAAAGAAGAAAATTACAAGGCGATGACAGTTATACTTGGCAAGTTGATTTTGTAAAAACAGCAAAAAACTTTAAGGAGATGTCTAAAGAGTTCTCTCTTACTACTAATTATGCAAAGATATATGCAGATACATTACAGGCTGAATATGACACTTTATCAAACTTATTTGTATCATCTTTGACTGAAACCGAAAGTCAAAATATCACAACTGCAAATTGGAAAAAAACTGTTGATGCTAAAGATTTTGGGACTCTTACTGATGACACAGGAGAACAATTTGTAAATGCTTTCGGAGAAAAGTTATTAAATGCAGACGGACAAGTTGTTGCTTCAATAAAAAAAGGCGTTGCGTATGATAAAGAGGGAAATAAATTACAAAATCAACAGATTGAACTTACTGGAAATCTCTTTGAATGGTTAAAACAAAATCTTCCAAAATTAAAAGAAAATGTAACTACAGCCAAAGATAAGGCTGCTAAAGATACTATTACAGGAGAACGAGCGGATAAGTTAATAAACGCTTATGCTTCAAATGCTGTAAAATCGGCAGAATTATTTGCAAAAACCCCTACAGAAATAGAAATTATAAAAGATAGTTCTGAAACATTAAAATCTTATATAACAGAATATATAAAAGAAAATCAGAAAGATTTAGAAAATTTTGATAAAATTGGATTTAGAAAAAAAAGCAAAGAATTAGTATCTAATACAACTTCTCCGTCTAAAACATTAGAACGAAATATAAAAGATGAAGTTGCTTTAAGTTCTGATTTAGATTTTATAAATAATATTAGAGAACGAGAAGGTTGGGGAAAGTTTAGCAAAAAGAATAAAGATGGAAAAAAGAAAGGAAAGGGCTTTGTAGGTGGATTCCTTGATTTTTGGGCTGGCGATACACCTTATAAACTCTTAGGACAAGAAACAAAAGATTTATCTGCTATTAATTATAACGCTATAAACGGTGAAGAACGTATTAAAAATTATAATACAATAAACGAACAAATAAAAAATCTAAAGAAAAATAAAACTGGTAATACAGTTGATACAGGTTCGTTAGTGGGAATAGCAACAGATGACCAACTTGCTAAATTAAATGATGCAAATACATCTTACAAAGAACGACTTGCAATCTTAAAAGAAATAAGAGGTGAAAACGACCTTATAACAGAGGGGACTATAAGACAAGAAATCGGAAATAAAGCCTGTTTAGAAACCTTAACGCAAGCGTCTGAACAACTAAAGAGTGTAGTAAAAGAAACAACAAAGAAAGCCTTTGTATCAACATTTGAAACACTTGGTGAAAGTCTTGTTACTAGTGAAGATGCTTCTGATGAACTTGCTGAAAATATTGAAAAGTTCGGTGCGGAATTATTAAAAAACACTAGCGAGATTATGGTTCAAACTGGCTTACAGATTGCTGGTGCTGGGGCAACTTCTAAGAACTGGGGAATGGTTGCTGCTGGTTTAGGATTAGCCGCATTAGGTGGTGTAGCAAGCGGTATTAGTAGTGCATTATTAGAAGATGACGATAACGAGGAAGATGACGAATCATCTAAACTTGAAAGCCTTGCTGATAAACTTGCGGATTTACTTAATCAAGCAAAAGTTGACGCTGAATACTACGAAAAAACATTACGCCATAAAACTGCTTTAGGTATTAATTCAAGTTATACAAATAAAACAACTAGCGTAAGTGATGCTGTTATTACTCCGAGTGGCAAAGTTATTTCAACTGCTCCTGATGATTATTTAATTGCAACTAAAACGCCTGAAACTTTGTACAACAATCAAACAACCGTACAACCAAAAGTTAATGTCATAATAAATAAAAACAGTTCAAAAGCAGATGTAAGGGTTGAAGAAAATATTAATGCTGATGGCACACTAGAATTAGTCGCAACAGTTGAAGATATAATAAGCAATTATATAAGTTCTCCAAGAAGTGATGACGCTTTTAATGCTAGGTCTATAAGGCAAGTCGGTAGAAAGGCTGTAATGTAAAAGTTTAAGTAACTGTTTTATGTAGTTTATAGTTTTTTGTATGGCAATAAGTAATTACACAGGCTGGAGTTCGCATTGTAATAGAGTAATTCTTGATAGCACTACGATTACTGTAGGCGAAAATGCGACTAGAAGTTCTGAACTTGAACAAGGAAATAGGCGTACTGCATTAAAAAGTCTTTTTGTACCCGACAAGTATTCTGTTGTTATGGAATTTGAATGGGAAAAGAAAGATGAATACGGAAAGTCTGAATTACAATATTTTTATGAATGGTACAAATATAAACATAAGTACGGAACTGTACCTTTTGAATTTCCTAAAATACTTTATTCGCCAAATTCAGGCATAAGAAAAGATGATGATAAAAATGCTTATGGGCAGGTAGAGTTTTACAAAATAACATCTGCTATCGAAATAAGTAAAAGTGCTAGTAAAGTCCAAGTTTCTATGACTTGGGTTAGTGTTTACGGTGGAATTATTTCTATAACAGAAAGAAAACCTGAGGTTAATTTTATAGAAGCGACAAGAAATTACTTAGATATACACTTTACATCTGTAGGTGATTTAATTCCTTGTTCTCAAGATTTTTATATATACATTGATAGTAAAAAATATTATCCGACTGGTTTTTATTACGATGGTTTTGACACTGTAAGATTGTATTTTGATTATTCTAATTCAGGCACAAGCGGAACTCATACCATTTCTTTTGAATATAATTACATCACGGAAACTTCTCAGTTTTCTATACCTAATTCACAGTATACAACTACTTTTGATGATTAAAAGGGGAAATTATGAAAAAGAATATAGATGTACTTACAATGCAGGACTTATGGAAAGAAGATAGGGATAGTTTCTTACCAATTCTTCTTGAAATTTATAACCCCGACATTAAATGGGACAGCGATGAGTACGAACAAGAAGATTGTTATTTAAGAGTTTGTTCAAATGACTGCAAATTAAAATACAAAGGCAAAATATGGCAACCTTGTGCATTTAATTTTACTCCGCCTGAAACTGACGGACAAAAGATTGGTAGTGCTTCTATTTCAATAACTGCATTAGACGCAAGGGTTAAGTATCTTTTAAGAACTATTCGAGTTGCTTGTACGGCTAGAATAGTCGCAATGTTCGCAAAAGAAGAAAAGGACGATAGTTCGGGAAAGTTTATATATAAGTTTATTCCATTAGACACTATGGAATTTGAAATGTCGAACGCTACTCTTTCTAATACTACGGCAACATTTAGTTTATCGTTTAAGTCTTATTTGCAACAAAATGTACCTTTTGACTTGGCTAGTGCTGATAGAGTTTCAGGAGTATCATCGTGATTAATATTGATGATTTATTAGGTATTCCTTTTAAGATGCACGGTCGAGATAAAAACGGTTTTGACTGTTACGGATTAGTTATAGAAGTTTCAAAAAGGTTCGGGCATAAAATGGTTGATATGTTTTATGACTATGACAAAGAGAATAACTTACAAAAACTTGACGATAACACTTACAACATTACAAAAGGAAGCGGACTTATAAAAACGGACATTCCCGATACTTCTGATGTCTTACTTTTCTTTGATAATAAAAATAGAACTACCCATATTGGCGTTTATCTGTCTAATGATAATTTTATTCATTGCGACGGAGATGGCGTTCATATATCAAAACTTAGTACATATTTTAGAAAATGGAGTGCGTACAAATGGCAGAATTAAGGATTTTTGACAACTTTTTTGAAGATAAATATAAGTCATTTAGTTATGAAAAAAGTTTTGATATAAAAAAAGAACTTGAAAAACACGCTGATGACGAAACGTATCAAAACTTAATGGTTGAGTGTTACGATGAAGAAACTGGCGAAACATTCTTTGCTCCTATGGTTAGTGATAGTAACTCCGACTCTTTACTTATTCTTGTAAATAATAAAGCAGTAGACTTTAATTACACGCCAAAAAGCGATGACCTTGTTACAGTTGTATTTTTACCTACTGATGGAAGTAGAACAGCGTATCAATGGGGCGGTGGTATTATTGGAAATATTCTAGGTTCTATCGTTGGTGCCGCTGCTGGTGCAATTTATGGTATACAAGGTGGAATACCAGGCATTATTGCAGGTGCTATCGTTGGTTGTGTTATAGGTGCTGTTTATGGAACTTTTGTCGGTATTGATGTAGGCGGACAGATTTATGACCAAAAAAATCAAAGTTATAAAACAAGTTATGATACTGGCGAAAGTGGAGAACAATTACCTGATGTACGAGGTGCTGAAAATCAAGCATTAACAGGCAATGCTTTTCCTTGTGTAATAGGTAAAAAACTTATTACACCGTTTATTATTGGAAGTCCTTACACAACTTATGAAAATAGCAATGGAAAAGACGCTGTAATTAGAGAGATTTTAGTCGCTGGTTACGCTCCATTAAAACTTACAGATTTTAAGTTAGGTGATACTTGGCTTTGTTATAATAGAACTAATGGAGTTTATGGGAAAAATACAGTTCTTAGCGGAACTTTAACAAAGTATACTCGAAATGATTATTTAAATTCTTGTTTTTATTTTGACTCTTCAAATACTTTAAGAGATTTAATAGAAACTCTTTGCCCTAAAACTGATATAGATAATTTTCGGAGTGGCTCTTACGATAATTGTTATATGTATTTCAAAGAGTCTGAAACTTCTACTACTAAAAAAACTAAGTCAATTCATATTGGTAATACTAGCCTATCCTCAGAAGTTTTAGAATCGGGTTTTTATATACAAGATAATAGTAGTTCTCCAGCCGTTAAACTTGCAGAAAATTTACGATTGGATTCAAAATTACCGTTTTACTCGGTAGAAATACATTCAGAGCCTTTTTGGTTGACAAATAAAACTGATGCAGAACAAGATATTCTTCCTTATTGGGATAATAACGATGTTGAACTTGAAATAATCCAACAATCTCCTGATGAAGATATACATCAAAGTAAAATATATCCGTCAAAAGTTGTTGATACTGATGTTAATGCTAATCTTCTTTACGTTGTTGACGGAAGTATTGAAGAAATTGCAAAAAAGAAAAATATTATCTATAAAAACACTGGTTTTATAAACGGATTACAAACTAACAGAGTTCAATTTACGGAGTCGTGTCCGTTAGAGTTTACTGTAAACCTCGATTTACCTAATGGACTTTACTCTCAATGGTCTTGGGACGGAGATACTAAATACGGAGAAATTCCTTTATGGATTGCTTTGCAATGGCGTTTTTATTCTGAAGATAATTCTAGTAGCGATGAAAAGGGTGCTGATGGTTATTTATGGAATAATTTTAAGAAAACTGGATACGATGATTATGCTAGTTATTTATCTAATTTCAGTGGAACTTTTAGAGAATATACACAAGATGAATGTACAAAAGATTTACAAGCACACGAAGGCAATACTTTTGAAGAAAATATTACCGAGAATGAAAACGAAGATTTTATTAGCGACGAAGATACAGTTAATGTATTAAAAGGATTGAAATCAATACCTTATGCCGAAAAAATTGAGTTAAGACTTGCTTATTTTAATCGCACAAAAGAAAATTTTCACAGAACATACAGGGTTTATCTTGGTGATTCGTGGGTTGCAAATGTGTCAACAGAAGATGACGAGAAAATCCAAATCATAAAGGATAATGATAAGGATTTCTCGTATTTAAGACTTGGCAATATTAGTTATATTTTTTCAATAACTGACTTTGAAATAGGAGATTACAAAGCGGTTATAGGGGGTTGTCATAATTTTGATTACAATAACCTACATTATTACACTAATTTTAGAATAGTAAAAAAAATCAAAAGGTCGTTAAGTGCTTATGCTAACAGTTGGTTAAATGAAAAATTACTTGATTTTCAACCTTACAGTAAAGAAGATGATTCTAATTCTCGTATTTCAGAAATAAGGGCTTCATTTACTTGTAAACTTAATCTTGATAGTTGTAAAAAAATTATTCAAGATAAAAAGAATAAAGTAAAGGGGATTGAAGTCCGTGCAATTCGTGTAAGTCCTAACTATCTCAATATGACAAAATCTTGGGGAAAAGATGATAAAGGTTCTCCTAAGCAATATGCAGATAGTATTGTATGGACTTCTTTAGTAACTAGAACATTTGATGAAAATAGGCTTACAGAATTATTAAATAAACAAGATTTAGGCGAAACTGATAACGGAAATACTGTTACAGACGATTATATTTTAAGTGAAATACCCGAGAAGATTTTGTCTGATGCGGATATGCGTAAACTTTGTCTTGTTGCAATAAAAGCAAAGGCAGATGTAAACGGAACTATCCAAAATCAAATGAAAAGTCTTAACTGTATTGCAGAAAGTTTTTCTCCATATTTTGATGAAGACGAGAAAACTTGGTTACCACGCAATGTTCATAAACAAACAGGTTATTTTAAGCCGAGTAATAACACTTGGGAAGAAGTTACAAAAGAAGAATATGAGGAAGCAAGAAAAAGCGGTCTTTCTTGGTTAAAAGAAAATCAGGGAAGTAATTTCAATCAAAAAATGTTAAGTCTTTTGATGAGATGCAAAGGCGTAAATGAAAATGTTGTCTTACCTAGCATCTATTCGATATACAACAAGAATAATGCTGTATCAAGTTTAATGCTGGCTTTAGTTGGCGGACAAAACGGAGTTGCTGGGTTCGGTTATGAAGATTTAGATATGCTTTCCTTTACTGACGGCTATAACTTTTGTGAGTCCGTTGTAGACGGTTCAACCTACTCTACTGATACGACAGATGATAACGGTTTTCACGCAAAAGGCGATTTAGTAAGTATAAAATACGAAGCAAACGCTTATCTTTATCAACAGCAAACCCTTGAAAACTTAATAAAAAAACTTGCTGTATGTGCAAGAGGTGTAATCACTTATGATAACTACGGTAGATTACGTCTTATAATAGATAAAGCGGAAGATTATCCGAAAGGTATTATAAGCCAGCAAACTTGTATTTCGGGAACTAGTACTTATAACTGGTCGGAACAAGTAGCAGGATTACAGTTTACTTTTCAAGACGAAAACGATGGTTACGAACAAAATCAAGTTTACTGTTGGAATGATAATAACTCATTAAAATCTTATAAAGGACAAGTTCAAAGTTACAATATCGATTATGTAACAAATCCACAGCAATTATGGAGTTTAGGAAGATATGTACTTGCTTGTTCTGTTTTACAAAGAGAGATTTTAACTAGGAAAATCGGTGCAGAGGGAGAGTTATTTAATCTAGGTGATACTGTATTAGTTCAAGATAATTCGCTTTTATTGGGAGATGGTTCTGCAAGAATACAAGAAGTATTAGCGGATAATAATTATATTTACGGTTTTATAACTGACACTCCTTTTAGTTATAAAGCAGATGTAAAAGACGGAAAGTGTGAACAGGGTGTAACTGTATTACAGCCTAAGAAGTTCGGGAAAAGTAGAACTGTTACACTTCGGTTAGCAACTAATGGAACTAGTATAACTTTAGACGATGTAACTTACACAATGACTCAAGGTGTAACAAACGTTTGTATCCTAGATGAAAAAGTTGAAAGACAGACACGCACTGATTATTCTAGTTTTGGTGCTACAACATACTCTTTTGAAACTGGCGATATTGTTTTATTTGGCGATTTTACTCAAACAAGTCAAAGATACAGAATATCAAAGATTAAACCTGAGCAAGACGGTAGTTTTACAGAAACACTTATTCCTTATTTTGATGAACTTTACAATTACGGTGCTGCAATGCCGTCTTTCCAATCGCCTGCAAAAATGCCTAGTCCTACACAAGAAAGTTTTACTCTTGTAGAAGTTCCGACAACTATTGCAGACTTTCAAAAAAGTGTAACTGACTTAACTGAAAATACAACTAACATTTTACAGACAAAAGAATTACCTGATAAGCCTATTGTTAGTGCAAAGGCAAGTAAAGATAGTATTGTTATTACTTGTTCTCAAGGCGGAACGTTATCTAACAACTCTATTAAAATGTATACCGTTTGGCTTTATAAAGGTGCATCGGACACAACAGGGACAGAGATTACATTCTCTGATTCAACGTATACTTACAACTTTTTAAGGATAAAAGACGGTTATCCTGAAGCGGAAGATTTTAGTAATTGGTTTGTAAAGGCTAAAGCGTTGAATTTTTACAATCTTGAAAGTGAGTACTCTGAAAAAGTCGCAGTTGACGCTTCTGATTATGGTACTTGGAAGTTTGGTTTTACAAGTTCTAATATTGATACAGAGGTTATTGATAGAACAGTAACGATTAAACTTTCTACTTCTAAACTTTCTAATGCTAGAGAAGTTTACGGTAATCCAAAGTATAAAGTTCAGATTTCAAGAATTGGTTATGCAATCGATGACAGCGGTAGCGAGACAGAAGTAAGTATTGCTGACTTAGATAGTAACGGTTCTCAAAAGTTTTATGCTCCTGCAATGAATACAAATCCTTATCCTAGCGGTAGTGTAAGTAACAATGACTACAAAGGAAATGAAGATACTTATAAAAATACTTCGGGAGATTACTATTCTAGTAATTCAAGATTTAGTCAAACTTTACCACTTTTTGGGCAAGAGAAATACACTTACGATGAAACTTCAAAATCTTGGATAAGTACAAGTAAAAAAATACAGAACACGAGTTATACCTACAGAATATCTGCATACAATGAAAGTGGTTTTGAAACAAATGCTATCGACATAACTTTGACAGCATTGTGTAGTTCGATAAGAGATATTGTTTACGCTCATAATTACTATAAAAACTTTTACGTTAAAAATCTTTCTGCAATAAACGCAAATATAGGTTTAATCAGTCAAGGCGGTTTTGGAGATATAGAAACTTGGAATAATTTTTGGGCTTTAAGTGATTTAAGTGCAGAAGAAGCAGGAAAAGATGTAAAACGTGGTGCTTTCCGTGTAGGAGATAACAGTAATTATATCACAGTAGTTCCGCCTAATTCAACTATTGGCGAGGGTGCTACTGCTTTGGTAAATGATACAGATAATTATATGGTCTGTATTAAGGCTGGAAACATTACACTTACAACTGCTGGTACTGATTTTAAGAGTGGTACATATATTTACGATGAGAACGATGATAATAAACGTATGCACTTAATTTCGGGTGGCTTTGAAATTCAGGCATACGAAGCAGGTACTTGGATAACAAAAGCGACTATCTTCGGTGATGTCTACGGAAACTTTACAATATCTAATATGAGTTCTGATGATAGTTCTTTGCCAAAAGTTGCAAACTACGTTTCAGGTGCAACTATTTATCACTTAGAGGGAACTACGAATGACACAAACGGCGGAAATAGTGCGAATATTAATTTTGTAAAAAATAGTTATTCAAAAAGTGATTTAATCTTTCAAAGTTCTTTACTGTTTAATGGAAAAGCGGAAAAAACACTTGCAGATGAAGATATTTGTTTATTCACTGATTCGGATATTATGATTGGTGGGCAACTATACAATCCTGAAACAAACGAAATAACAGATACTTTGGCTAAGCAGTGGAATGATTTGCTTGGTACGACTAAGTTTATACTTGATGAGGAGTAAAAAATGGCATATACATACGATGAAACAACAGGTGTATATACAGTTACCTTTAGTGAACTTTCGGATTTATTAGGTAGTCTTGATGCTAATACCATTGATACTTCTTATAAAATTTGCATATCTGAAATAACAGTAGATGAAGCAACTTCATCATTAAAAACTGTATTAACAACTAATTCTAAAAAATATGTTTCTTTATTATGGGGAGAAAGTGCTTTAGAACAATTAAAAACAATAACTAATGCAAAGTATATGTTTCATAATTGTTCAAGTCTTACGTCTATAGATACATCTGCATTTACCAGCGTTACTGATGCAAGGTATATGTTTTATGGTTGTTCAAGTCTTACGTCTATAGATACACCTGCATTTACCAGCGTTACTTATGCAGGTAGTATGTTTTGTAATTGTTCAAGTCTTACTTCTATAGATACATCTGCATTTACCAGCGTTACTTATGCAGGTGATATGTTTTGTAATTGTTCAAGTCTTACTTCTATAGATACACCTGCATTTACCAGCGTTACTAATGCAGTTAGTATGTTTCATCATTGTACAAGTCTTACGTCTATAGATACATCTGCATTTACCAGCGTTACTAATGCAGGGTATATGTTTTATGGTTGTTCAAGTCTTACGTCTATAGATACACCTGCATTTACCAGCGTTACTTATGCAGGTAGTATGTTTTGTAATTGTTCAAGTCTTACTTCTATAGATACATCTGCATTTACCAGCGTTACTTATGCAAGTAGTATGTTTTATGGTTGTTCAAGTCTTACGTCTATAGATACATCTGCATTTACCAGCGTTACTAATGCAAGGTATATGTTTTATGGTTGTTCAAGTCTTACGTCTATAGATACACCTGCATTTACCAGCGTTACTGATGCAGGTGATATGTTTTATGGTTGTTCAAGTCTTACGTCTATAGATACACCTGCATTTACCAGCGTTACTTATGCAGGTGATATGTTTTATGGTTGTTCAAGTCTTACGTCTATAGATACATCTGCATTTACCAGCGTTACTTATGCAGGTAGTATGTTTTATGGTTGTTCAAGTCTTACTTCTATAGATACATCTGCATTTACCAGCGTTACTGATGCAAGTGGTATGTTTTATGGTTGTTCAAGTCTTACGTCTATAGATACACCTGCATTTACCAGCGTTACTGATGCAAGGTATATGTTTTATGGTTGTAAAAACCTTGTTTCTATAAACGTTTTGTCATTAAGGAACGCAACAAGAATAGATTACTTATTTCAGAATTGTTCTAGTTTACAAACCATTACAGACTGGAAATTTGACATTTCAAAGTTTACAGACAGTACACAGTATTCATACGTTATAACTGGTACTCCTGATACTCTTAAAATCTATGTAAAAGAAGCCATAAACCACCATAAAGATGAAAATAATAAAAGTAAGTATTCTTTAGTTCGTGTACGCAAAAGCGGCACTTCTGTTACGGTGAAAAAACAATCACTAAATGAAACTTCTGCAACAGAAAAAACGCTAACGGTAGCAGATGGTGATACAGTTGCATTTTATGGAAAAATAGATGAAATTGCTGTTGCTCCTACAATCTCTGATGATGCATTTAACAAGATGATTAAGTACCGTTATGCTTGGAGTAATTCAAACACTTCATTAGACCCTAGTAAGAGTAATTTTATTATATGGGCAAAGGATAAAGATACGGTAACTACCAATTTGACTAATATAAACGGAAAAGTACAGATACCTACCAGCAAACCGAGTACAGTTGTAGACGGTGATATTTGGATTGAATAATGGCAATTAAGTTTTATCTTGACGGTAAAGAATATTCACTTACTACTTTTATCCCTAATAGTTCAATCTACACTAAATACGCTCCGCTAAAAATTAATATTGGCGGTCATAGTGGTACTGCAACTGATTGTGCGATTTTTACAAAAACGAAAGAAAGTAAAAGCGAAATATGCCGTTATCCCGAAACTGGCGATGTTTACTTAAAGTATTATGGCGATACTTCTAGCCCAACTATTGCAGCACACAAAGACGGCAAGGATTATTACGGTGTAAAAGGGGCTGTACACGCATATCAAGGTTACAAGATTGTAAAGAATTCTAATGACGGTAATTCTAAGACTACTACTATGACTGGAGAAATTCCGCTATCTGATGGTTCTATAACAGTAGGTAGTAATCCATTTTCAAGAACTGATTACACTTTTTCTAAATGGAATACTTCTGCTGATGGTTCGGGGACAAGTTATTCGATAACAGATAAAATATCTGCAACGCTATTAAATGTTGTAAAAAATCTTTATGCGATATGGACTAGAATAGTTTATAAAATTACCTATAAAGCCAATGGTGGTAGTGGTAGTGATGTAACACAAAACTTTAATTCAGGAGATACTGCAACTATTAAAAGTAACAGTTTTAGTAGAACTGGCTATACTTTTCAAAAGTGGAACACTAATTCTAGTGGCACTGGCACAACTTACTCTCCTAATGGAACTTATAACTCAAGAGCAAATCTTATTCTTTATGCTATTTGGCAGATTATTCAATACACTATTACCTATAAAGCCAATGGTGGTAGTGGTAGTGATGTAACACAAACTTATAATTATGGAACTTCACCAACCACAAAGGCAGATTCAACATTTACAAAATCTGCTTACACACTAACAAGTTGGAACACTAATAGTACTGGAAGTGGAACGAGTTATAATCCAAGTGCATCTTTAGGCGTAATTAATAAGAACTTAACTTTGTATGCGATATGGCAAATAACTTACGGAAAAGCGTCTGTAACACGAAATTCGAGCAATGTTAGTTGGCAGGCTACTGGTAATGTATACTCAGGTTCTGCAAAATATTATCAAGCAACTATAAGTTTAAACTTAACGTTAGGCTCTATTTTTGATGGAGCGGAAGGTACACACGTTAACATAAAGACTTACTTTACTCTAAATAGTATGAGAGGAATAGCAGATTCAACAATAATCCTAGAGAATAGTTCATATAATTTTGATAAACAGTCAAATACAGTTTCTGCTGCTTCCAATCAAACAAGTGCTTGTACTGTAACTTATCAGTCTTATGTAAATGTTATTTATAAGTTAAAATTTTTGCCAACGAGTGGTCTGGACAGTAGTATTAAAGCAAAAGTGGTTATAGAAGATGCTACCTATGGTCAAATTTATACAGAAACTTTTAACCTTTCAGATTGGACTTATAGTGGTAGTTCTAGCGGAGGTGGTAGTTCTAGCGGAGGTGGTGAATAATGATAACTAAACACCCTAAAATATATACTAAACCTGAGTTTTATTTACAGCAAGTTGCGTTATCGTTTAATTCGACTTGTAACGCTTCTTGTAAATATTGTTGTGGTAGACTTACAGATGAGCCGTGTATAACTTTAGAAAAAGCAAAAGAGATTTTTAATGTAGTTATGCGTGATTTAAGAATAAAGGATATTTACCCAACTTGTTCTGCCGAATTAACGCTATATCCTTATCTTTTTGATATTATAAAATACGCTGACTCCTTGAAAGTTCCTTATGTAAGAATTACTCAAGACACAAACGGAAGATATATTCCCGATGGTTTTATAGAATTATTGAATTCTGTAAATATGTACTGGACTATAAGTATTTCCTGTTGGGGATATGACGAGGAAAGTTGGACTAAAAATCAAGGAAAAGGCGACTGGAATACTTTTGTAAAAAACGTAAAACGATATTTAACAGAATTAAAGATTGCTCCGTCATTCTCTATGGTTAGTATGAGTAACGAACAAAGAGATAAAACGATTGCTTTCCTTACAGAAATAAGTAAAGAGTGCGGTAAAGAAGTTCACGTTACAACTGACGGTAAGAGTTACAATTTGCGTGGGTTAAAAGAAAATGGAATTGTTCCTATCTTAGTTAGAAACTATCGACACCCTGACGAAAACTCTGACACAGATATATCATATGTTCATAATAGCGAAAATCCCGATGAAAAGAAAGATTTCTATGTATATAATAACTGTATGTACGTTTATTTTTCTGTAATTATTGATTCAGTTGGATATGTTTATCCTTGTCTTTCGCTAAACGGTAAAAGAGAGTATGCAATCGGTAATATTTATGATTACAGTCCGTTCACAAAAGAAAGTCTTATCGAAATGATACATTCTGAAAAAGGAATGAAATATTGGATTAAAAATCTTACACAAGGCGAACTTGCTTGCGATGTATGCGAAACTTGCACTACTAGATGTGCGTACTAGGAGAATATATGAAATACTTAATTGACGGTGTAAACAAAAGCGTTTTATCCCTTGCAAATCAATATAAATACTTAAAAAAAGACGATGAGTTTAAGGTTTATGACGATACATTTTCTAATATTGAGGGATTGGATTTAGTTCAAATTAACAATTACTACCTAGATAAAGACGATAACGAAGTTTACAACGAAGAAGATAACGATAGTCGCAAAATGAAAATGACTAATGATTTTGATAGTGCATTAAAATGGTGTGATTGTTACGTTTCTTTTAGGTCTATACCTTATGAACTTACAATACAAACTGACATAACAGAAACTTCAAGACAGATTGAGGAGTTGTTCAAAAGAATTGAAAAAGCCAAATCTCTTAATAAAAAAATCTATCTTGGAAATATGTTTAGTGATGAGTTTACAGATGTAATTAAAAATTACGATAACTGCATAAATAAAATAATTACGAAATCTGATTTGGACGAAATAAAGGATTTTGGCTATTTCTACAGGGGAACTTCAACGCCTGTTCAATTTTCTACAACAATGATTATAGGGACTAATTCTTCTAGCGGTAAGTTTAGTTGTGCATTAAAAGCGAAAAAGTATTATGAAGATTTAGGCGAAAAGGTTATTTTAATTCATACAGAAGAAACTTACCCTTTCCTTGATGACCAAAACGGCACTATTTACGGCTTTTGTAGAAACTTTTCCGAACTTACAACAGATGAAGATTTTATGTATTTACAAGCGTTCGTTGCAAAGATTTACGAAGAACAGCGACCTGAACGTATAATTTTTGTTACTCAAAGCGGCTTTGGCGTAGACGGTGTTATATGGTCATATCAAGATACCGATAACGGTTACAAAATGAAAGGTTTATGGGATAGTTTTATTTATCGTTCTTTTGGAGTAAACGATGTAATTGTTTCTGCAAATTACAATCGACTCGATGTTGCAAGTAGGATTATAGACTTCTTTGGTACGCAGATTTCTGACACTAACACTTGTGCAATCTATATAAACCCACGAACATATGCGGAAAACGATATTATAAAATATACCACAGAAGATAAAAGTCAATTTTATAAAGTAACGCCAAAGGGAAATATTCAACAGATTGAGTCTTTAACAAATGGAATGGCACTCTCCTACCCTCTTATTAGAATTGATTGCGGTTATGGAGATATAACAAATAAAGTTCTTGCATTTAAGAATAGTGATAGTTTTAAGAGTTTTTGTGCAAGTTTTCACGCCTGTAAACTTCTAAGTAAACTTGAGTTTGATTTATCGGGAAATGGCACAGAACTTCTTTCTGATGAAGTAAAAGAGGATATTGAAAAAATGTATGCAGGTTACGGTATAACAGAAGAAGATTTTAAGAAGATAAAATCTCTTTTTAATCTATAAAAGTACAAAGTTAGACACGATTGTTCGTGCAAGGAAAGATTATGTCGGCTAATGTAAAGAAGATTAATTCTTTTTTTAGGACAGCATTAAAAGAAGATATTTCTTTTATAAAAGAACGTATCGTATTATCTGAAAGACAAGATAAAATCTTTGAAATGTTTTATATCAAAAAACACGACATAGGTTTTATTGCAGATAGTCTATGTGTTTGCATATCTGTTATAAACGATGAATTAAAGAATATACGAATAAAGATTTTGAAGGTAATTTAATTTTACACAATTTAAGCATAAAAATATTTCAAGATATAAATACTTATCATTTTTAATTAGGAAGTGTGATAAGTGTCTATTGTCTTAAAAGAGGGAGATTACAACGATTTAATAAAAGATATTCCCGACAAGTCTATTGATTTAATACTTACTGACCCACCTTATGAGTTCAAGTGCGGTGGTTTTGGCGGTGGGAAAAATCCTTTATCTAACAGAGCATTTAAGAAAGAATTGCAGCACAATAAATTGTTTCATCAAGATTTTGACGAAACTGCTTTTATGACCACAGTCGAACGTGTAATGAAAAAAGTTAATATTTGCGTATTTGGTACAGAGCCAATGATATTAAAACTTTGGAATTACGCAGAAAAGAAAGGTTATATTTCAACTCTTACCTTTTGGAGAAAAACAAATCCTCCACCATATTTTAACAATAATTACTTAAAAGATGTTGAACTTTGCATCTTAATAAGAGAAAAGGGTGTCGCCCTACACGGAAAATACGACACAATGAGTAAAGTTTATACAAGTTCTGTAAATAAGAAAGATAAAAGTTTGTATCACCACCCTACTATTAAACCTTTGGAATTAATTGAAAAGTACATTTTTAATCATTCCGTAGAGGGTGATACAGTTTTAGATATGTATATGGGTAGTGGCACAACTGGAGTTGCCTGTAAAAAAATGAACAGAAACTTCATCGGTTTTGAACTTGACCATACATATTTTGAAACAGCAAAACAACGTATAGAAGAATATAACAGTCTATTTTTATAACAGAATTATGGTTCGTATACATAAGTTCTGCTTAGACCTTCGTCATCTTCTACATCACAAAAAAAATAGAGTTCTTTTAGTGTATAAATATGTATATATTTAACTACAGTTGCTCTAGAGCGAGATTCTACATCTGCACTTTGCAACTGTAGTTTTTTAATATCAATTTTTAATTCTGTATAAAGTTCTTCAAGACTATCTGCTTCTGCTACAAATGCAACGAAAAAGCCATCTTTTATAGAAGCCTCTATAAGACTGGTTAAATGTTCTCTTGGTGTATATTCTACTTCGGCAAATGTACTGATTACTGTTATCACACTTAATACGATTGCTAAAAACAATTTTTTCATTTTATCATTCCCCCATTAATAAATGTTTAGTCATTTTTCTTAAAGGTTACTTCACCGTTACCATTTAAGATACCTGCTTGTCTTAAAACTTCACAATTAACACCTAGTATTGTTCTTTGAGTTTCTCGTATAAGTTTTAATTGTTCGTTAATCATTGCAAATTCACTTTGCTTTCCAAAGGAAAGAATGTAGTAATTTACAGCGTCATCAATAAAGGTTGCAATATTTTTTTCACCTTTATTCTTATTAATAGTATCGTAAGTTCCTGCATATAATTGCACTGGTCTTTTTGTCATATAATTATTATATACATTCAATAAAATGTTTGTCAATATATTGTATAAAATTAATACTGATTGTTTATATTCTATATCAGTTATATAATACTCTGCATAAAAGGAGTCATTTTGAATAAAATATCAATTAGGGCTGTTCCTAAACAGTTTAATAATGGTTCGTTTCTTTTGTTACCAGCAACGCTAGCCGAACGTTCCACACTAGATACGTTCTGTTCTTCTATTGGAAATAAGTTCGTTACCGTTACGATTAATAACGCAAAAGGAAATAAAACTTATGACCAAGTAAAAACAGTTTTTGCATTATGTTCGATTTTGTTTCAGTCTAATTATGACAGGAAGCCTACGTCTGATGAAAATCAAAGAATGTACGAATCTTTATTATGGGAGTTTGCAGATAGAGAACCTGATTTACTTCACCCCGAAAAAAGCGTACCCATTCATTTATCAAAAATGTCAAAAACGCAGGCAGCACAATTTATAAGTTCGATTATTGGTTTAATTATTGAAAATTGCGACTTAGACCAATATCAACAAATCGAAGTAAAAGAATTATTTCAAAACTTCAAAAAAGAAACATCTGTAGGCGTTGGTAATCCTTGTGATTATGATAATGACGGTAATTTATTAAGTGTTGATGAATGGTGTAATCGTAATAATGTTTCAATGGCTAGTGGAATAAATGACGGTACTCTGGAAATTGCTCATATAATAACAAAATCTGCTCACCCTGAATACAGAGATTGTGTTTGGAACTTTTTAAGGCTTACTCATTATGAACATATTGAAATTCAACATAGAAAAGGTTGGGAACAATTATTATCTATATATCCCCATTTAATACCAAGAGTAAAAAACGCTTATGATATGGCAAAAGAAAGATACCCATATACAATGATAAAAGAGTTTTCTGACTAACAGCCTTTTACTCCGAATACTTCCTCCGCAATTAATATTGCGGATTTAGCATCTTTTACATTTTTTAGATTTGCATAGAAGTTTAGTGATTTATAGAATTTATCAAAAGTGAAAATAAAATATTTTTTCTTTGATTTTATTGTTACTGTATAATCTTGTTTATTCCATTCTGCTTCGTAAGATTTACCAATAAACTTATTATCAATCTTTGCTCCTAGATACTGCATTTTGAAATAGTAATTATTCAAAACTATCAGTTTAAGTTATATTGTTTCTTACCTGTTTTCCTCATTGTTGAATGTGTTACTGTTTTTCTAAAATGCGTTAAGTGCCAACAGCCACAATATTTACACTTATAACTCCTTAATGGAATATTCTTTTTGACGTGATGATTTTTTCTAATTTTTGCTAAGCGTAAAACTTCACCAGCACGTCTTTGAGAATAGCAAACTTTATTTACTTCTGAACAAATTACCTTTTCTTCTTCCATTTTGTCATATCTCGATAATTTGTTCTGCAATATCTTTTACTTCTTGCGAATGTGTTATAAGCATTGTAAGTCTTGCGTCTGCAATCTTGTGAGCAGAAGTAACCATTTGTAAGTATTTAGGTCGTAAAACGCCGTCTAAAGAGCCGTCTGATTCATCTATAAAGCGTGTTCTGAAATTAAACCCTGTTCTATTCATTTGAACTATAGAGAAAGCATAGAATAAGGCTTGCTTAATCCATATACGCTCGCCCGATGAAACTAAGTCGATAGTTTTTTCATCGCCATTTTCAGTGTCGTAAACGATGATATTAAAATCTTCATTTGCTTTTCTTTTTTGTTTTAATTCTGACGTACTTCCAAAGCGTATTTCAAACTTGTTTCCGTAACTTTCTGATAATATCTTGTTTGATATTAATGCAATTTCAGGAGCAGAATTACGAAGTTCTATTGCTGGTATTCCATTATTTGAAAACGCATTTTCAATAAACAAATAAGCAGTAATTTCTTCTTCTTTTGTTTTTAATTCACTCTTTTTAGTTTTTGCCGTTGATAGTTCTTTTTGATAATGTGCATTTTCGTTTTCGACAGTTTTAATATTTACAGAAAGAGTGTTTAATACAGTTTGATAATCTTGTAAAGAGCGTTCACTTGTTTTTAATAACTCGGAAACATCGCAAAGATTTTCTTCTTTTAGACTTAAAATCTTATTATTAAGAACTTCTAAATTACTTGATAATTCTTTATGTTCTTTTTTTAGATTAGCAAAATCATAATTTGGGAACATTTCAATTAACTTTTTATTATTACTAACAAACGTTTCATTGTCTTTTAATTCTGTTTCTAATTCATCAATACTTTGATTAATTGACTGACATTTATCTCTTAGAGAAGAAATATCATTTGAAACTGTATCAAGATTTTTTTGCAACGGCTGTTTTTGTTGCTTAAATACATCAAGTTTTGTTTTGTTATCTTTGATAATATTTAATAATTCTTGTTTCTTATGTGCAGAGATTGGAGAGCCACAAGTCGGACATATTTCGTTTATTTCAATAACTTGAGATTGGATAAGTTTTATTTCGCAATCTAAATTACTAATTTCTTTAGAGATATTCTTTTCGTTTTCTGTAGATTTTAATATCTGTTCGGAAATGTTTTTTAATTCAAGACGTTCTTCTGCAATGTTAGCATTTATACTTTTAATACTGTTATTACATTTATTTATTTTTTCAAAAACATCTTTTGATTGAAGTCCAATCTCTACTTGATTTAATCTTTTTTGAATATCAAGAAGTTCGTTGCTGTACTGGTCTTTTAATACTTTTTCAGTTTCTAATCTTGCCTTGTCTTTTTGATATTCAATGTCTTTCTTTTTTAATTCAAGATACTTTTTATTTTCTTCATCGTAAAGTTTTTCGTACGATGAAGTATCTTGTTTCCAAGTAGTAATCTTTCTGTTATTTTCTTCGATTAATTCTGAATATCTATTAAAAGAACTTAGTTCTGTATTAAGTTTATCAACTTCAATTTCAATTCCCTTTCGCTTATCTCTTGCGACAGATGACACTTCTTTTAAGTGTTCCGTTCCAGCAAGTTTTGAAAGTAATTCCATTCTTTCGCTTTTTGTTGTTGATGAAATATCCGCAATTCCTTTTACTTGTTCTTTTGCGAAAAAGGCTGTTCTTAAAAAGATGTCAATACTTCCAAAAGTAGTATTTACCCACTGCTGATAACTTACTAATGAGCCGTCTACTTCGGGTACTGATTGCCAATTCTGATTATCTTTTGACGTTGTTACAAAATAACTAACTTTTCCTGTAGATGTTTTGCCGTCTATTAGCATAGATATTTTGTAGTAAACATTATTTTCGTCTTTATAAGTTATAATTCTATGACTATCTTTTAGATAAAAGTTTTCTTTTAGACTGTCGTTTCTTGTAAGCATACAAGGGTAAGGATGGCAATTTTCTATAATTGTTGTTTTACCTGTTCCGTTAGCACCAACAAGACAGATAACACCATCATCAAACTTTGAAAAATCTAATTCAAAATCTTCTTTATGTTGCCCATCTCTAATTCCTATTGCACCACGCAATGACAGCGAAATGAGTTCAAAAGAATGTTGAGGATAAGCGAATTTTATAAGTGTATTATCTTCGATATTTTTGAGTAATTCAGTTGCTTTATTAGGTATAGGCAGATTATTTTCTTTTGCATACTCAATCATTTTTTCTGTAATTGATTTTTTTGTAGAAACAAAACTTTCTGTTTTCTTTTCTTCTTCAATAAGAGTTGGCTCTAACTTTACAGATAATGCACCAGTACGAGTTTTAATATCATTAGAAAGTTCGATTATATTCAGTTGTTTCTTTTCTTCTCGTGTACAAGTAAAACGAAGTTTTATATGTTGATTAGAAAAATCACCTGTTAGATTATCTTTTATGTTTTTTACTTCTAATGTTTTATAAGTCGGTAAGTCAAACGGTACTCTTTCAGTAGTTGTTACCTTGTTTTCTACAGTAACAATGTTATAAGAGCCTTGATGAGTTTCTCCAAAATCCTTAGGACAAGCACTTCCTGAATAATAAGCATTATTGAATACTTCTTGTGGCAAATGAATATGTCCTAAAGCGTAATAAACTGCATTTATTTTTTTTAATTTTTCGCTACTTATTGCAGTTGCCGATGACGCTTTCATTCCATTTTGATAAACAGCACCGCTTACTTCACCGTGATAAGCGACAATAGTTGTACAGTTTTTACATTCAGTAACAGCCTGTTTTAATGAGGTATTCAAGTAATCATTAATCGCTTTATCTGTCTTTTGAATTGAACTTGAAACAAATTGACTTCTTCTAGGCTCGGGAATACATACGAGTTTTAGATTATTCGTGATATTTTCTATTGTGAACGTATCAAAAACTTTTGTTTTATCGGACTTAAAAATATCCAAAGAGCCGTTTGGTTCGTGTGTAGGAGTACCGTAAATGAAATAAAGTTTTGTAAACTTTTCAAGTTCTCTAACTGATTGAACTATATCCGAAAATCCACTTCCTTTTGTTGCCGTTATTGTAGAGTCCCAAAAATCTCCAGCAAAAATAACAAAGTCAATATCGTGTTTTTCACAACGATTTTTCAGAGTATTTAAGATAACTAATGTTTGTTGTAAACGTTCTTTTGAAGCGTGAATATCTGCTATGTGTATAAATTTCATAAATAAAATCTCCTATCTATATTTTAGATACAATTCATTATTATTTTATACAAGTTATATCTAAAATCAATAAAAAAATTATTCTTTTGCTCTTACAGTGTTACATTCTGTCAAGAACTCATAACTATCTATAGGTGGAAACCAACTTACAATAGACATTTTACGAAAGAAGTCGGACTGATTTTTATCTTCTTGTTGAATATCATCGCACTGCTCACAATTTGAATAATATTTATTTACTAATATAACCTTGTTTTTAATCTTACTTTTTTTATCAAGGAATTCTGCAACTTTAAGTGCATCTTCTTTTTCAAAGTCAAAACGTACTGTATAGCGATTTCTTACTTTTTTTACACCTAAAAGTTTTGCTACTGGAGTAACAGTCGAGTTACCTACTCCAAGAATTTGGGCTAATTGAGTTGATGTCATATTTTATATCTCCTTGAAGTTAGTTTACACCAGTAGAGCCAAAACCTTTATTTCCACGTTCTGTAGAAGATAATTCTTCAACAACCTTAAACTGAATTGCTGGTACTTCTCTAATTGCCATTTGACATACACGTTCTTTATTATTTATTACCAAATCTTCTGATAGTGTATTAATAACACAAGCCATTACTTCACCTCGATAATCTTCATCAACAGTTCCGATTCCGTTATCAATTCCTTTTGAAGTAAAACCGCTTCTTGGTCTAATTACCATTTCGTAACCGTGTGGAAGTTCAACGGCAAATCCTAGTGGAACTAGTTTTCTTGAACCAGCAGGAACGACAATAGGCTCTTCTGTTCTAGCGTAACAATCTGCACAAACAGCCCCTGATGTTTTATACTGTGGAAGTTTTCCACCTTTAATTAATTTGATTTTTACTTCTGTCATAAAAAAAACTCCTTAATTACTATAATTAAATATTTTTAATAATAATAAAACATATTTATAAAGTCAACACTTTATTTAATATTTTTTAATTTTTACTAAATGTTTTTAACGATTGTGTCGAAAACCTACTCAAAGGAGTTAATTATGAGAAGAACTAGTAAAGAGATTGCAGATTATTGCGAAAAGTTATTGCAAAGCAGAAATGATAATGTGAGTAATATGTGTAAACATATTGGTATACCTCAAGCAAAGTTTTCAATGTGGAAGCAAAGAGATTTTGACCCAAGATTAGGTACATTGATTGATATAATTCTTTACTTAGATATTTCTTTTGAAGATTTATTAGACCTAAAGCCTGAATCAGAAAAATTGCCTGATGACATTTTCAAAATGGTTTCTATGCTGAAACATATAAAAGAAAATGACAGAAAGATGATTTTACTGAACATAAAGAATTACTACGATGTCGCTATGACCGATAAAAATAGTGATAGCAGATGTGATAGCAAATAGTGAAAAAATATTCAATTTTTTGCTTTGCAGAGAAAATCAGTTTGAGGTATTAAGTGCCTCAAAGTATTATTTTATTTGCTTCTATTTTCTACACGGATTTATTTTTGGAAATGGAAAAAAGTTCGACTCCCTTCTACCGCTTATTTTTATTTTAAACGCTATTCTAAATCTTTTCTTACAAATACCTTTTAAATCATTAAAAAATCTGAGTAGTTAAAATGCGTTCTTATTGGCTTTCAGTAATGAAGTGCCAAATAATTTATTAACCTTAAATATTCATTACTGAAAAGTTTATTGATTTTTAAAGTTCTTTTTCTATGGCAACAGCAAGTTGGTCTGCACACGAAGTTCCTTTATCTCGGCATTGATTTCCTTTTAAAATCGATACAACTTTTTCTGCATCCATTCCTTCCAAAACTTTTGAAAGTGCCGATGTATTTCCCGGACATCCGCCGCTAAACTTAACATTATGCAATTTTTTTTCATCGTCAATGCTAAAATTAATATTCTGAGCACAAACACCTGATGTTTTAAAATTAAAATCTTTCATACCTTAAAACCTCCTTTTTTAATCTTTCTTCAAAATAAATATATTAAAAAAAAATAAAAAAAACACCTGAATTTTTATTCTTCGTAAAAATCCAGATGTTTTTTGTTTTATATGATTACTTTATTTTTTTACCATTAAGCAACATTTATTGCAATGCGTTTAGGTTCATTTACCTTTTTTCGTGGCAAAACAACAGTAAGAACACCATTTTTGAATGATGCACTTATGCCGTCGTAATCAACATCTTCTGGCAAAGAAAAACTTCTTGAAAAACTTACCATTTTTCGTTCATACAAAATCATTCTAGGTTTTTCTTCTTCTGCATTTTTATCTTCAGAAGATTTTTCATTTTTTTCGCATTTATTTTCTGCTTTTTCTTTTGATTCAATCTCTTTTCCAGAACCACATTTTTCAGCAATTTTTTCTGTTTTCTTAGAAGAAATTGTCAATGTATTCCTGTCAAGTTGAATATCTACATCGTTTTCTGTTCTTCCAGGCAAATCCATTTTTAACGTATATGCACTTTTTGTTTCCATTACATCTGTTTTTGGAGCGCATCCATTTCGACCTTCGCCATAGTAGAACCCATCCATATCATTAAACAAAGAATTTAAGAAATCGTTCATCATATTCATGCCTCCTAAAGCATTTTTTTTATTCACTATATATATTGCAAACCTTGTGCCAATTTTTACTTTTGTTAGATTTTTTTTGCAAAATTCCCCAAAACCCAAGACTTTTTAATAAAAAATTTGTATAAGAAAGTTTTTTTATTTTTCCAAGCATTTATATTAAATAAAAAATTGAGTAATTTTTAACACTGCGTAATTTTTTCTCACTTTTTTTGAGTTATTTTTACTCAGCTTTTAAATAATTTTCTATATTTATTTTTTTACTGGATTTTTTTAAAATCTGTTTTATTATTATAGGAAAGGATAAAAATCCAAAAAAACAACAAGCGGAGGCACAATATGCATGAAAAATTTGGACTAAACCAGCCTGACTTTGAAAAAATGGTCGATGATCACGAATACCAAGCTCTTGCTGACAAACTTAAAGCAAGTTTTGAAAGTGCAAAAATTCGTGAAGGCGAATATGAATCAACATTGAAATGGCTTCGGGAATCAGCTAAGATGCACGGACTTTCAATTAAGTAATCCCTACCTTTTATAAAAAATGGCTTTGAAAGGCAGTTTTGTTCTTTCAAAGCCATTTTTTTATTACATTTATTTTTTACATTTATTTTCTATATGTTCTAAATACTCCTTTCCTATATTATCTTTTTCCCAGTTTTTTACAACTTTGTACCCTACCCCACTAAATAAAATTTCTGCAAAAAGTTCAAATATTGCACTTATTATGGAGCAAACAAAAACTTGATTCCATGTCCAGCCAAAAAAGATTTTTGAAACAACAACCGCAAAAATAAAATTATCAACAAATTGTCCTATTATTGTTGAAACATAGGAACGAACTGCAAAACAAAAAAAGTTATCAGATTTAAAAAATCTACCTACAAATGAATTTAAAACTGCGTTTACAACGGAAGAAACTGTAAATGCAAGTGCAGAACCTAAAACTACATACCAAGAACCGCCAAAAGTTCTATTTAAAGCAACATTTACATCTATATTATTTGTTGTATAATACTCGCCCCAAAACCCAGGTGTTTTACTAAGAAGAGCAAAAATGCAACAAACTAAAAGATTAAAAATTAAAGCTACTATGGAAACTTTTATACTAGCCCTTGCCCCCCAGTATTTGCAAATTACATCCATACATAAAAACATCATCCAACTGAACGCAAATCCACAATCTAGAACAACATACTTAAAATGCAGAAGTTCTTTGTTTGCCATAAGATTTGCACACACAACAGAAATAATAAATAAAGAAATTGTAATGGATGGAATGTTTCTAAAAAGAAGTTTTAATTCAAATATTTCTTCTTTTAAAAAATTGTGAAATTTAGACATTTCACTGCCTCCTTAAGGATTTTAATTTTTTATGCGCAGGAGTTTTTGAGGAATCATAAACTGCGCAAAATCTATAATTATTAATATAGATAGCAAAATATATACTCTTTTAATGAAAAAATCATCTTAAAGTGTCTAATTTTTTGCACTAAAATACTAGAAAATTCCATTTTTCTACTAGATAACTCCAATAAAAACTAAGGATTCATTTAATTTACTAGTTAATTCCAAAAAGTTATTAAAATTATGGAAAGTTCTAGTAAGATAATTCTTTTTATAATTAACAGCCATAAATCAAAAAGAGAGTTTTATTTTTCACTTTAAAATGCCTACAAAAGCCTTTTGGTGCATAATTTCTTAAACTTAGTCTTTTTTGTCAAAAATTATAAAGAAAACTCTGCCTGTTCTGTTTCTGGCTTTTTGGAATTTCCTAGTTTTTTATTTTTCTTTGTTTTCTCTTTTAAATCATTTAAAGCCATAGCACACAAAATTTTTAATTTTGAAAGTTCTTTTTCATCAGTTGAATCACTAGCAGTTTCCATATCAACTTTTAAAACAGTATTTTCTTTTTCCAAAAGAGAAAGAAATAAATCAGCATTTTGACAAATTAAAGTCCTATCCGATTGCTCTTCTATCATATTCAAATATGGAGCAACTTTGTCATAATCCGAAAGACCTTCTTCTGTTCTCATTATTGTAAAACGAACGCCAACGTGTTTTTTTCCATTTTTTAACCAATCTTGTTTTACAACATGCATGGAAGTTATTTTTTCATTTAATTCTTTTATTGGCTCAGTGATAACGAATTTTTTAAAATTATCTGTTCTGTTTTGATAAATATCATCAAGTTGAAAAAGATTTTTTATTTCATCAAAAGAAAGTGAGCAAGTCCAAGTATCTTTTGGATTTCCATTTTTTCCTGCAAACCCTTTATATTGCTCAAAAATATCATAATATCGCATTGCATAAGTTGAACGTAATCTGCCATATTCCAAAAAATTAATTTTATGGTGTCCTGCCTGTTGATCCAAAAAGTTATTAATGATTGGATTAAAAACAAAACGCAGAATTTTATTTGATTTGTCTATTTGGATAAGCGAAAAAAGAGGAATAAAATTTTGAAGATCATCTGTATGAAAATTAATTACAAAATGAACACATTCATCTGCACATTCTGCAATTCGTTCAATGCTCGTTCCGCCAATTGAAATTCCCATCGATTTAAAAAAATCATTAAAAGAAAATTTTGCTTCGTAATAATTCGTTTCACCAAACATTGTTTTCTGCATATTATTTACAGCCATTGCCATTGCAATTAATTTTTTGCCCATTGCAGAAATTTTGTAATAAGCTTTGCTCATTGCATTTTTTTGAATTAAATACGAAGGTTTAGAAGTTTCGTCACCCGTTAAAACTAAATTTGTTGATTCCAGTGAAGAATTTTTAAAATTTAGAATGTTCCCTGTTTCTTTTTTCCCCATAGAGTGACTATAAAACAATCTTACTAGTTAAGCAAGTAAATTTTAGGTAGTTTCTAAATTTAATTAATATTATTAGTTTTTTCTTAAATATTAAATTTATATTTATTAATATTTAAATTTATATTTATTATTGGAACTGTTTATCTTTTTGTTATACAAGATTTTACAAAGATAAGATACTAGTTCTTTCCATAAAAAATACTAGAATTCTCCAAAAATGATTACTAGGTTTTTCCATTTTTTTACTAGATGTTTCCAACCATTACTAGATGTTTCCAAAAACTTTCTAGTTTACTCCAAATAACACCTAGAAAGTTCCATTACTTTACTAGATATATCCAAAAGTAAAGTAATTTATTTGTTCTTTTTTACTAGTTAATTCCAAAACAGATTTTATGTGATTTTTAGTTATACAGGTTAATTATGGATAAAACCTAGTTATTTCCAGTTATTTACTAGTAAAGTCCATTTTGAAATTATATCAGAATGAATTATTTTACTAGTAAACTCCAATAGTTATTCAATATTTCTTACACCCATTTGCGAAACTGTACACTTTCCGTCCATTATTTTTTCTTCAAGTTCATAAATTGAATATAAAATAAATTGATTCATTGAAAGTCCGAATTGAGCACAAAGTCCCTTTAAGCGATTTCTTTCTCCTTTTGGTAGTTTTAAATTTATAACATCGCTGTATTTTCCAGAAGGAATTTTTGTTTCAGAAGAAGCTGAAAAAGACTGCCGTAATGTTGTCTGTGAAGATTTTTTTTGAGTTTCATCTTCTGCTTTGTCGGTACTTAAAGTTTCTTTTGCCTGTATAACAAACTCTTTTGGTAGTTCGTTTGAAGGCTTTTTCATTATGGCCATTATTCAATATCCTCCGCAAGTTTTTTTAATCCTTCCAAAACTTGAGTTTTTGTTCCTGCAATATATTGAACTGGTGTTTTTTGGTTTACAGATCTTTTAAAATTCTGTTCAGTAGGAATAAGATATGTTTTATATTCGTTTTGTTTCTGCATTACGTCTAGTATATTTCTTGAAAGAGCAAGTCTTGAATCATAATTATTTAATACGATTCTTTTTATTACAGCTTTTGAATCAGAAAGTTGTCTTTTATGTTTTGCTCTAAATTCATCAAGATTTTTTTTGAACATAGTAAGACCATCAAAAGAATAAGGGTCTAATAACATAACTGGTACAACTTCGTCTGTAGCAAGAAAGATATTTCCTTCAAAAGCGTCAAAAGCAGGTGATGTATCAATAATTACATATTCAAAACCAAGTTTTTCAAGTTCTTCCGTAATATCAAGAAAAATTTCTGGTTCACCACTAGCCTTTTCAGATTTATAAATTCTTAAATTATTTTCTGTTGCAACTGTTGGAATAACAAAAAGATTTGGAATCTCAGTTTTTATAACAGCATCTTCAACATAACATTTTCCATTTAAAATATCGGCAAGTTCAAATTTTGTTTCTGAAACTAAAGTTGAAGAACTATTCCCCTGAACATCACCATCTATCAAAACTGTTTTATGTTTTTTTGCAAGTTCAGCAGCAAGATTTAAAGATATACTAGATTTACCTACCCCACCCTTTGCAAGTGCAAATGTTATAACTTTAATTTTGTGGCCTCCATAAAAAATTAATTTTTATTAAAATTAAGAATATTAGAATTTTAACATAATTAATAAATCTAATCAATAATATTATTGAATTTACTAATAAAAGTTAGATTAAAAGTAATAAAAATAATATAAAAACTAATTATAAAAGTAATATAAAAAGTTATAAATAGTATAAGTATATTAATTAGAATTATAATGTAAAAAATAATACATCTAATACATCTAATATATTTTTTCGTAAAAATGAGTTTTAATTTTCAAGTTTGATATTTTATTCATTTACAGAAAAAGAAACGCTCTAAAACGATTTTTGAATTTTTAAAAAATTGCAAAAGTTAGACTCATTTAATGTTATTTTTTTAAGTTTGTAGATATAAAAAGAAACAGGTCTTCCGAATACAACGTACCCAGAAGACCTGTCCGCTAGCTTTCGCTAGCATCGGAGAGAGTTTATCAGCTTATTTACAAGCAATTAATACTATAAACCTTTTAAAAAAAATGTCAAGCATATATTTTAAAAAAAATAATTTTTTTTAAAATATTATTTCTACAAGTTTTCCAAAACGTAAGTAGTAAATAAAACATTTTATATCATCAGAGTTTTTTATAGAAAGCATAGCACTTAATGCATTTTTATAGCAGGAAAGTTGTTCTTTAAAAGATTCTGGATGAATACTTGAATTTGTTTTGTAATCTACTATTGTGTACGTTCCATTTTTATTTTTAAATACAAGATCCATTATACCGCTAATAATTTTATTTTCATCTTTAAAACGGAAACTGAATTCTGTTTTTTTCCATTCAGAGTTTAAAACGTTTTGACCAATTTCGCTTTCTATAAATGTTTTTTGCATTTTAAGGCACACAGAATCTATTATTTTTAATGCTTCAGAATCTTCATCAAGACCTTGAATTTCTTTTAGTGAATATTCTGGTTTTTTAAGATTGTTTACTGCAGATTCAAGATATGCGTGTGCAATCGTTCCAAAATTTTCCCTTGTAAAACGAGTATGCTTTTTAAAGATTTCGTTTATTTCTGGGAAAGGTACATTTTTTTCATCTTCAATGTTTTCTTTATCTTCTGTTTGAGGATATGTATTTTGATGGAGTTTACTAGGTAGAATATATTTATTTTCTGCATTTAATGATTTTATTTCTTGTGCATTTTCTAATAAATTGGAGTTTTCTAGTAACTTTATAAATTCGACCTTTGCTTCAGCGGTGTTTTTAATATTTTCTTTACAAGAATCATTATTTTTTTCAAAAGCAGATATTTCAATTTTATCAAAAGGCAAAATATTTTTTTGCTCTTGATTTATGTAATAATCATAAACAGGTTCAAGAACATTAAAAATTGTTGAAGGATTTTTTTCTTTTCCTGGAAGATAATCTGCAGAAGAAGCTGAAGGTTTGTATTTTCCGTTTGTAATAAAAATCTCTTTTCTAGCTCTAGTTAAAGCAACATATACAAGTCGTCGTAATTCTGCAGCCTGCATTTTTTTGTTTCTTTCATCAACAAGTTGATAAAAATAGTTTTTGCTTTTGTCTTCAGGGTTATTCACTGTTATTCCATATTCTTTGCTGCAATATAGAACTTTTGAGTTTGTGTCATTTTTTCCTTTTTTGTGAGTTCCGCATATAAAGACTGTGTCATATTCAAGACCTTTACTTTTGTGAATTGTAAGAATATGAACGCCTGAAGAATGTTCTAAAGGAATATCCATACCTTCAACTTTTTCTACATTAGAATCAATAGAAGAATTCTTTTTAAGATTATAACTCGCCTTTCCTTTGTACTTTTCTGCAAAATCTACAAAAGAAGCAAGACTAAGATTTAAAAGTTCGGCTTTTCGTGCAAGTTCAAAAATTAAATCATACATTTTTGAATACATAGAAACCGTTGGATTCCATAATGTTTCGTAACGATAGCCAAAATTGTACCATATTTCAGAAACCAATTTTGTAAGAGGAAGAATATTTTTGTTTTTTTCAAGATTTTCAAAAATCTGTTTTAAATGAAGATAGCGGTTAAGGCTTGATTCATCTAAAAGTTCAGAATAATCGCTAGAAAACGGTTTTTCATCAAAAGAAAGGATTGCATTAACTTCTTTTATAGAAAGATTACACATTGGAGAACGCAAAAGTTGGGCATAAGGCTGAGTATCTTCTGGATATGCACAAAGACGCAAAAAAGAAATAATATCATTTACAGGTCCATCATCAAAAAAACCAGTTGCAACTTCTGTGTTATACGGAATTGAATGTTTTAAAAACGTACGTTCATAAAGTGGCTGCAAGGTATAATTTCTAAAAAGAATGGCAATTTCATTTGGATTATGTCCATTTTGAATTAATTCTTTAATTTTTAATGCAACCCATTCGGCTTCTGCATCTTCTTCGGTAATAAAGTTTATATTTTCAGAATATTCTTTGTTTTTTTCACAGTCATATAATGCAAAATGTATTTTTGGACTAAAAACTTCTTTTTCAGAGAATTGTTTAATCGTATCAACTGCGGTTTTTGACATTGTAACTTCTTTATAAACCGCTTCATAATCAGGAACTTCTAAATTCTTGTTTCTTTCTGTAAAAAAAACACATGGCGGAACAAATTTATTTTCATTTTCAAAAGAAGAAGTAGGGTAGGGGAAGCCGCCAAAAATAGTATTAAAGGCTGCAATAAGGGCTGGTTTTGAGCGATAATTTGTAGCCATAGAAAGATTTCCATCTTTAAAATCTTTAGAAAGCGACCTAAAAACAGAAACATCTGCTCCACGAAAGCGATAAATACTTTGTTTTTCGTCCCCAACAAAAAAAAGTTTTTCAGGGCAAAGTTCTTCAACAGAAGGAATACCTTTTTCCATTCTGTTTGGATTTTCGGCAAGCAAAAAAAGCAAATCCCTTTGTTCGCTGTTATTATCCTGAAACTCATCAATCATAATTGCGTTGTATTTTTGTTTTTCAATTTTGCGAATTTCCGGGTGATCGCGTAAAGTGCAAAGTGCAAGGTTTGAAATATCTTTAAAAGTAAGGCACCCTGTACTTCGTTTTAGGTCATTTGCAAGATTTTGAAATTCTTTTAAAAGCGGAACAAGTTTTTGCATAAGCGAATAACTTTGAATATAGTTTAAAATCGAAGTAAGAAAATCGTTTAAATCTCTTAATTGTTTTTGAGCGGCTTTTAAAAGTTCAGCACCACCTAAGGTTCCAGGCTGTCTAATCTTTGCAATACCACTAATAAAATTAGAACATTCATAAAACTTTTCTTCGTTTGCATTTTCTAAATCTTCTTTAAGAAGTTCCGGGATTTCTGGACGAGGATTCTTTTCTAAAAATTCGCTGATAGTTGTGTAATATGAAGATTTTCTGTTGCCCGTAAAATCGAAAAAAGCATTTTCAAATTCAGAAATGGCTTCTTCCAGTGAACTTACTAGTTTTTTCCAAGCAGTAAGAATCATATCTACCTGTTTTTTTATAGAAGATTCAAAATCGATAGGCTCGGCAACAGTAGAATTTTCTAAAATTGGTTCAACAAAGATTTCAGAAGTTTTTTCATCAAAATCGCTGGCATTTACTAGTAATTTTATAGCCTCGTTATCGCGATTTTTTAAGATGAAGGGCAGGGCAAGTTGCTTTATGCGGGTATTTATCGAATCGTCTTGTGTAAAATCTGGTGTTATTCCATAAAAACGAGCACCCATTTTTGCAACCGAAGAACAATAACTATCCAAAGTTTTTATATTCGATTTATAAAAATTTGCAGCCTGTTCGGGAGCTTTTTGCTTAAGAACCTTGTAGATTCTAGAAGACATTTCAACCGTTGCCTTTTTGGTAAAGGTAAGAGTAAGAATTTCTTCTACATTGTAATGATTTTGCTGAACAAGTTTTAAAAATCGTTCCGAAAGAACAGTTGTTTTTCCTGAACCAGCACCGGCACTTACAACTGCATTTTTTAGAATATTTATTGCATTTTTCTGCGATTCATCAAAAGTCTTTTCTTTATTATCTGCCATATTTTTACTCCAGGATACTCTTAAAATTAAAAATTATTCGCCTTGACTTACGGTAAAAGTTCTGCGACACAAAGCTTTATAACGGCAACGATTGCACACAGAAAAAGTTTGCTCGTTATGCGAAACAGAAAAATCTGCGTTTTTTATCCGTTCAATGCAGGTACTAACCGATTTATTAAAAATTTCCCTAGTTTCTAAAAAATCGTTTGCAGTAGGAACAATTTTTTTGTTTTTATTTGAACCTTGAGAAACCCGGTCAGAAAGTTCCTGGCCAAAAACCAATTTAATTTCTGCCTTTGTTACATTAAAAAAGCAACAATTTTCTACTTGCAAAGATTTTTCCTGTTTTTCTAAAAGTTCAAGATACATCGGCATTTGAAAATCCGGCAAAATATTTTTTTCTTTATCATAGAAAATGTTATCGGGAATTGCACTGTCAAAACTCTTAAAATCAATAAGAAAAAGTTCCGTGCTGGAAGGATCCAGCAAAAGACAGTCGATTCGACCGTTTAGAATGCAGTTTTGTTCGGTATCTTCGTATTGATAGTTTCCTTCAGTGTTATAAACGGTACAGCCATTAAAAATAGAAGAAAAAGTTGTAACAGCATTTACGGCAGTTTTTACTATAGAAGATTTTGTTGTTTTTAAAAGTTCTTTTGTAAGATAACTGTTTTTTTCAATTTCTAATGCGGTATCAATATTTTCAAAAAGAATTTTAAGATAATTTTCAGGAAGATTTCCATCTGTAACAATAAGTTGAAGATTTTGTGTTTTTAAAGTTTCGCAAAAAAGCTCAAAAATCTTGTGATAAAGATTCCCTAAAGTTCTGTGGTCTGCAATTTCGGCTTCGTTATGCTGTTCAGAAAGCGAAGTACATTCTTCTATTGCCCACATTCTTGGACAATCAAAAAAACGATTCAGCATAGTGCTTGAAATGCGGATTTGATTTTTTTCATTAAAGAATTTTCCAGAAAGAATCTTATTTTTTTCTATTTGAATAGATTTTAATTCATCTGTTTCTGTAGTTTTTTGACTTTTAATCCAGTTAGAAAGACCATTTTTTTGCACTTCAAAGATTTTTTTAGGAGATTCGTTAGAAGAATTAAGAAAAAATTGTTTTTCATCAGAATAATAATCATTTTTTAAAAGAGATTTTATTTCTTCGTCGTTTTTAAGTTCCAATTCAGAAAGATAACTTGAAGCTTGTGCGTAACCTGTAAAAGTTTTAGAAGAACAAGTAAAAAATGCAGGCACATCAATAGACGACATTTCGTAAAGTTTTACAAACCGTTCCGAAACGTTTGGGTCGTCTTTGCCGTTCATAAGTTTTTTTCGCTTATCATCACGCAAAAAAGAAAGCTGCTTGTATATTATAGAAAGACTATTTTGACTTGAATCAAGTACAATTTGAGCCTTAAAAGGAGCACAACAGGAAAGTTTATATGGAAGAATTTGAACACCGCTTTTTAACGTTTGTGCAAGATATTTTATAGAGCCAATGTATGTTGCAAAAAAACTAAAAGGCGAGGGTAGGGTAAATTTATAAGCTTTTTCAAGTTTAATAAGTTCGCCCAATTCAGAAATACAACGACTAAGAATATTATCAGTTTCTGCAGAACATTCGTCCATATTAAAAAAATGTTCACGGAAAATAAAATAATTTTTTCGTAACGCTTCAAAATTAGTAGAATTTACCATTATCAGAACATCTTTTTTAAGATTTGAATAAAAAAGATTTGCCTGTTCATCAGGATTTTTTATTGGTTTTGAAAAAGATTTATTCCAAACATCAATTTTTTCGTTTTTATATTCAAAAGAGCAAACGCAGTTATTTTCTTTACCAAAATCAATAAGATTAAAAACTGGGATTTCCTTTTTCCAAGGAAGACTATCATTTAATAGAAGAGTTTTTAAAGATTCAAAACTAAAATTTTCATGGCTGCATTCAAGAATTTGCGAAAAAAGATTTCCAGGTTTTGTAGAATTTAATGGAGTTGCGTTTTTTGTGCAGTACGGAATGCCATAAAGCGAAAAATCCCGTTCAATGTAGGGAGCGTAATTTTCTATATCAGGAACACTTACGGCAATTTCATTCCAATCGATATTTTGATTTTCATAAAGATTTCGTATATAAAGCGAAACTGCACGAAGTTCCTGGCGAGCGTTTTCCATAAAATGACACGTTGCAGGCTTTTGCTTTAAAAGTTCCTCCGGCACAAAAACACTTGTAATACTTTCAGGAGAATTTAAAAGAATAGGTTCATATTCACAATAATCAGAAAGAATTTCAGGAAAGAAAACAAAATAATGATTTCCATCTGGCATAAAAGGAGGGTTTTCCCAAGCAGGATCAAAAAAATTGTTTTCGTTTAGAAATGCAGAATAACGGTTAAAAAGTTCAAGTAAATCAAAATCTTCATCGTCTGGCTGTGCATTTGAGTTTTCAAATTGTTTTTTCCACGTAAAAAGAGAAGGAAGAAGATTTGTAAGCCAGGAAACAAATCCCGAAGCACTTTTGGCATATTCAGGAACAATAAGATTTTTAAAAAAAGGATTTTGTGCATTTTGATGAATCAAGTTTGAAACAAAAATCGACCTCATTGCCGTAGGAATTGAAACTTTACCTTTTTGGCGGCTTTTTATGGACGAACTTTTGAACGTGTCCCATGTTATAAAACGTTCCATTGCAACGGCTTTTGTATTGCTGATTGTAATTATTCTATCTAACCAAAGGTCGCAGGCAGTCTGTGTTGGAAAAACAAAAAAAGACGTTAGGTCTGCAATATGATTTAATAATGTTTCTTCTATTATATTACTTTTTTTTGCATCACAAGCATTTTCTTGAAGCATATATTTTCCTTTATTTAAAAAAGATTATTTAATGCCTTTTATTATACAACAAAATGCTGTAAAAAAATTATTTTTAATTGTCAGGCGTTGGAATTATTTTGAAAGCCCGATGCAACTTCAGAAAGAAGTTTAACTTTTTCCTTTGGTAAAGTTTCGCACTTTTCAATTAAATCCTGATATTTATGATAAAGATGAAAAGGTAAATTATTTGAATTTATAGAATTCTGTTTGCCGTCATTTTTGCACCCTGTTACAAGATATTCAACAGAAACACCAAGAACTTCCGCAATTTTTACCGCTGTTTCAACTGATGGACTTGAACCTTGCTTTTGCCCCTTTCCAATATTAGAAGCGGTAATCCCGACTTTTTCGGCGAGTGCCTTGTTTGTCATTCCAAGATATTCAAGTTCTTGAGCAACATTATCCCAAAAAGAATTCATATTTTTATCATTGTGGAATTTTTGCTATTTTTCATTTAATTATGGAATTTAGTTTATTTAAATGTTATAAATGGAAAATAGTTTATTTTATACAAGGAACAATAAACTTTTATCTATCAATTCTACGGAGAATAATCCAATGTTTTCAAAAGAAGAAAATTTATCCAAACTGTCAGAACGAAAAATAATCCCTGAAGAAATATCAAAACGAATAACTTCGCTTAGATTTCTTTTAATGATATTTGTAGTTTTTATTCACAATAATTTAAGAATTGAAAATATCATTAAAGATGCATTAAAAAATGGAGTAGAGCCATACGCCTACGCAAATAATGTTTTTGGTCAGTGGGTGCAGTTTTTTATTTCTGATGGAATTGCTCGTTGTGCCGTGCCTTTATTTTTTATGTTTGCCGCATATCTTCAATTTATGAAAAACGATTCTTATTCAACTCTTTTAAAGAAAAAAACGAAATCGCTTGTAATTCCATTCTTTTTGTGGCCACTTTTAAATATTGCTCTTTATGTAGGATTAAAAACTTTAGCTCTAACTTTCGTTCCTAGTATAGTTCAAAACAAAGATTCTTTTGCAACATCTGGCTGGGGAATAAAAGAATGGTTTCATGCGTTTTTTGGGTATGAAAATATGACAGAAGAAGACAGAGTTTTCGGCGGCTATTTAATACAATTTTGGTTCATACGAGACCTTTTTATATTGATTTTATTTTCGCCACTTTTAAAAATCCTTGTAAAAAAGTTTCCTGTGTGCTTTATGCTTGCAATTTCATTCTTTTATTTTTCTGATATGCGTCCGTTTTTTGTTGCTGCACAGGCCTTATTCTATTATTCGCTAGGGCTTTATTTTGCAGAGTTTGACTTTGATTTTTTTGCATTTGCCGACAAAATAAAATGGAAAGCACTTTTACCATTGTATCTTTTTGCGTGGTTTATAACTTTGAAAATATGCGGAGAATATTCATGTTCATATTGGTTCATGGTTTTACTTGCATCTTTAATAATGCTAAAGTTTTCAAAATTCATCATAAAAAATGACAAGGTATTTGCCGTTTCAAAATATTTTGCAGGTTATTCGTTCTGGCTTTTTGCAATTCATATGCCGGTTTTATTAAATTGCGTACAAAGTTTATGGCGAAAAATGCTCCCAATGACAAACACTTTTTATTGCATGGCAGAATATTTTGGCGTTAGCATTTTAATAATTGTGATTGGAACTGGCTGTGGAATCTTACTGAAAAAAATCTGTCCGCCTTTGTTCAGGCTTTTAAACGGCGGAAGGTAGGTAAATAATCAACTGGGTAGTGTTACTACCCAGTTCAAACTTACTGCACCTGACGGAAAAAGACGCCTTTCAAATGTAATGGATTACAATCAGGTAATTGAGCTTGCAAAAAACTTCCCTAACAATAAGTTTCATAAAAACGATATGCGAGTTTTCGATAGAAAACTCGGGAAGCAACCGCAGGTTGCGGCGTTCAGTTATAGCGATGAAACAATTGACGGCAAAAGCAAAACAAAGGCTTATGCA
>CAYZXM010000006.1:0-6537 GCA_964482455.1 uncultured Treponema sp.
AAAATGAAAATAAAAAGTTTTTCTGCATTACTTTTAATCAGTTCTCTTTTTGTAAGTTGTGCACTCGGTCTTGAAGAATCTTCTTCTATTGATGAAAATTACGGAACTTTGGTGTTCGGCTCTAGTGAAAGAAGTGTAAATTACAACAACTTAGACATTGAAGACATTAAAACTGCAAAAGTTTCCGTTTCTGGCACTGGAATTACGGAAGAGCCTTATGTTATTTGTGAAAATGTAGAAAACGGATTTGGTTCATTTACGATTAAAAAAATTCCGATTGGAAAAAATAGAATTGTAACTGTTCAGGGCTACGATGAAAACGGTGAAGAAGTTCACGAGGCGGTTTTAAAGGCTGTTGTTGACATTAATGCTGGTGAAAACACTCTTGAAAAGATTACCCGCGAGACTTCCGTAAAGGGATTTATATATTCTGCTCTGCTTGAAAAAGAAATCAGCCTTGACCTTTCAGAAAATCAAAAAAAATCACTAGATGCGATAATTCCTTCCCTTGCGGACTGTTCTTCAAACCTTACGCGAATTAATTATTCTTTGATTGTTGAGGATTTTCAATCTTCTTCGCTTAGTGAAAATATCAGCGATTATCTTTTGCCGGATACGCCGTATTTAAAGCGAATTACGCTTACTCAAGATGTAAGTTCGACTCAGGAAAATCCGATTTTTATGGTTTCGGCAATTTATTCAGACGGTTCTTCAAAAGATGTTACAGAAAATGCTGTTTATAATGTTGAAGATTCTTCTATTTTAACTGTAGAAAACGGAAAAGTTACGCTTTTAAACGAAGGAACAACAAAATTCCGTGCAGAATTTACGGATTCTAACGAAAAACGATACAGTTCTTATGCAAACTTTGAAGTTATTAAAAAAATCGCTCAGAATAATTACATTTATCTTGACTGTTCAAAAAGTGGTAAGTCTGATTATGAAGTAAATTATGCCTATCAGAATGCTGCGGTTGCCGCTTGGATGTGGGGAACAGGTTTAAGCAGCGGCTGGTATGAGTTTACAAAATTTGATGAAAAATATTACAGACTAGAAATTCCGAGTGGGGCACAAAAAATGCTCATTGCCCGCGGAAAATCTCTTAATGATTATACAACTTGGAATGGCTTAAATCTTTTGTGGAATAAAACTGCGGATTTGTCTTCTTCTGCAACTGTAATGGTAAACGGCGAAAGTGTTGCGGCAAATACAATTTCGATAAACGGCTGGAATAATTCTGACGTTACATGGAGTTATGTTGACCATGGCGATGCCCTTGTTGATTCAATTTATGCAAATATCACGATGGATTCTTCTAGCAACGATACAACGCTCTCTTCTGTTACGGTGAACGGTTCTTCGGTTTATCTTGCAAAACGAATGTTCTACACGATTCCGTACGATACAGAAACGGCTGCTGTTAGTGTTACTCCAAATTATTCGGGTGCAAAAGTTGAGGTTTCTCCATCGACTTCTTTAAATATTGAAGTTGGCGATTCTGCGGAATTTACGATTACGGTTAATGCAAAAGACGGAAACAGCGAAAGTTTTACGCTAAAGGTAAAAAGGTCTTCTACCGTTCCGCTAAACAGTGATGAAAATAAAAATAAATGTTACTATGAAGACACTGATGCAAAAACTATAACGATTGTTTACGATTTGGGCACTTGGGACGATTCTGTGGATTCCATTCAGACGCTTACGGTGCGCGGTTCGTTTACAACGGTTTACAATCTTCAGAAAAAACGATGGCAGGAAGATGAAGAATCTTTTACGCTTTCTTACGATAAAACTTATGATTGGTATTCGCTAACCCTTCCGTATGAAAAAATTAACCGACCGGGATACAGCGGGCAGCCGGAATACAGATTCTACAAAAATGGAAGTCCTGTAGCAATCGCGTCTTCTGTGCCAAGTGAATATTTGTTCAATAAATCTAGTTCCGATAAAACGATGATTATTTTCTTTGAAAGTGACAGTGCTGAACGAAAAGCAACTGTAGCACAAAACTCAAGCGACGCAATCACGGTAAAAGCTCTTACTGATTTTGACACAACGACAGATGAAGGAAAGCAGAATATTTCAAACTTTAGAAGTGTTCCTGGAACAACAAAACTTTACCGTTCTTATCATCCGTTCTACCCAAGCCATGAAACGACTCCTACAGAACGCGTTCGCCTTGAAACTGTTCAAAGTTTGATGGAAAGCGTTGGAATTAAATCTGACATAAATCTTTGTAACGACCGCACGGAAACTGTTGGAATGTCGTATAAGGTAAATGATGTTAATTACACAGTAGAAATTCCAGATTATTACAAAAATATAATTGATTTAAACAGCGTTTTGTATGTAAAAAGCGAAAGTGGCATAGTTCCAAGTGGAAATCTTGTTTACTATTATTCTAGTTCAGATTTGATGAAAGAGTGGGTTAAGCAGATTTGCGATTTTATAATTGATGAAAAACATTCAGCTCCGTTCCTAATTCACTGCGAAATTGGCGTTGACCGAACTGGCGTTTTCAGTGCGATTTTAGCCTCAATGTGTGGTGCTAGCTGGAGCGAGGTAAAAGCCGATTACGAAAAATCTAACAATCTTGGAATTTGCGAGTTCCGTGATTCAGCGGTTTTAAAATATTCTCTTGAAACAATGCTTGGTATTCAACTTGATGAAAATACCAATTTACAAAATGAAGTTCAAAATTATTTTATTTCTGCGGGAACATTAACTCAAACTGAAATTGAAAAAGTTGTTAATAAATTAAAAGGTTAGTAAATAGGAATAGAAATGTTTAAAAAAGTCGTTGAAGTTTTGTTGGTTTGTTTTTTAAGTTTTGTTCTTTTTTCGTGTGATTCTTCTTCGGATTCAGATGAATATGAACTTTCTAGTTTAGATTTTACGCTGAATGTTTACGCCCGAAACGAAGTAGCGTTTATTTCGTGGGGAAAAGTAAAAACTGATTCTACTGCAAAAGATTTTGAAAAGATAGAAATTGACTATGGTCTTACCGATGGTGAAAGTAAAACCATAACTATAGAAAATCCTTTAAAAACAAAGCAGAAAATTATTACTAATCTTGAAAATCAAAAAGAATATAATTTTACGTTTACCGGTTACATTGAAAACCAAAAATTTATAAAACAGGCTAAAGTTACACCACAAAAAGTTGAAGCGAATGCTGCTCGTAAAATTGCGATTTATCAAAGTGGAAACACATATATTAATTTTACTCTTCCAGAATTTTTAAATGGAGAAAGTGGAGAAACTAATTTTTCAAAAGTAAATGTTTACACTATTGCAGGCGAAAAAATAAGTGATTCAGAATACAAAGAATCTCTTGTTCCGTTTTATGAAGTAATTTCTGCCGATGTTCAGGAAGATTCGACTAAAACTTATCAAAAGTATTATTCTATTGTAGTTGAAGGTGAGTACAGTTCGCTTGATGTGCGTCTTTTAACTTCTGAAAATGTAGAAACGGAAAGTTTTACAATAGAGCCAAAAAAAGCAACGCTTCCGATTATAAATATTGAATACGAAACAACAGACGAGAATATAGAAAAGTTCAAAAATAAAAAAAAGATTGATTCAACTCTTACAGTAAAAAATTATGATGGCACAAGTATACAGGGGGTAGGCTTAACTGTAAAAGCACGTGGAAATTCTAGCTGGCTTAATGCTCCAAAAAAATCGTATACGCTTAAGTTTTCTAAAAAGCAGGCACTTTTAGATTTTAATGAAAATAAATCGTTTGCACTTGTTGCAAATTATTTTGATAAATCTCTTTTGCGAAATATTACTGCGTACGAACTAGCAAATACGGTTTTTACAAATATGGCGTGGGCACCGAACGTAAAATCTGCTCATCTTTTTATAAACGGCGTTTATTCCGGTCTTTATGGCGTTACAGAAACTATAAAAATCGGGTCAAAGCGAGTGGATATAAAAGATATTTCCGACTGCGAAAATGCAGAAGACTTTGAAAATTACGGTTATATATTAGAAATTGATGAGCGAATGGAAGAAAATCTTAACTGGTTCAGTCCAAAAAATGTTCCGTTTAATTTAAAAGAGCCTGACATTGAAGATTTAAAAGAAGATATTCAGGAAAGCGTTAAAACAAAAATAGAGGAAAAAGTTAATTCAATAGAAGATAAACTTTATTCCGACGACTTTAACGATTCTTCTTCTGAAAATTATTACGAAAATTATCTTGATTCTTCTTCTTTTGTGGATTGGTGGCTTTTGGAAGAACTTGCAAAAAATACGGATTCAAACTTTTTTTCAAGTTGCTACATGTACTACAATCCTAGTGAAAAAAAGTTTTTTATGGGGCCGGTTTGGGATTTTGATTTAGGTTTTGGAAATATTAATTCGTACAATTCGCTAGAAGAATCTTATTCTGATTTAAAGGCTGAAGAAGTATCAAAAAGTACAGACGGAAAAGTTTGCTCAAACTGGATTTTGCGTCTTTTAGAAGATTCTGCCTTTAAAGAAAAAGTAAAATCACGCTGGAACGAAGTAAAGCCATTGGTACAAGATTATTTTTCTGCTTCCAGTGCATTTGAACAAAACTACAATAAAATAGAACCTGATTCTGCTTTGAACTTTGCCCGCTACGAAATATTGGGCGAAGCAGTGTGGAAAAGCCCGGCCGGCTACGAAAGCCGCACAACATACCTTTCGGAAAAAGATTTCTTTCTTGAATGGGTAAATGCAAGAATTGAATGGCTTAACTCTGCCATAAACGCCCTTTAGAAAAGTTATTAAAAGTATTTTTTGACATCTTGAATAAAACGACTTATCATTGTTTTAAGCGAAAAGATATTTTGAATCTTTGGAGGTACATCATGGCTATTATTGCAATTTCAAGACAGGTGGCAGCGTTGGGGGACGAGATTTCAAAATCTCTTGCACAAAAACTTGGTTATAGATTCATAGATAGAAAAGAACTTGAAAATCGAATTGTTGAACTTGGTTTTTCTGCTGATAAATTAAAAAAATATGATGAAAAAAAACCAGGATTTTTTGCTTCTCTTGTAAAAGACCGAGACGAATACTTAAATTATTTGCAGACGGCCGTTCTTGATGCTGCTGCAGAAGGTAATTGTATTTTGCTTGGGCGAGGTTCGTTTCTTATTTTGGAAAATCTTCCGAGTCTTGTTTCTTTAAGGTTTGTTGCAAAAGATTCTGTTCGCATTGACCGATTGATGAAAGAACACGATTGGAACGAAAAACAGGCAATTCAGCGTATTACAGAAAGTGATACTAACCGCAAAGGTTTTCATAAAAGTTTCTTTAATGTAGATATTGAAGACCCAGAACACTTTTTAATGGTTTTGAATACCGGCGTTTTTGATGTAGAAACTGCTTCTGATACTATAGCGGCAATTGTAAAAACTACCATTACAGAACAGCGTGAAAAAGAAGGAAAAGAAAAACTTCAGGAACTTATTAATTGTCAGCACCTTGTGAATAAACTGATTTTTGAATATAAATTGAATATTGAATTCCTTAGGGCTGTAATTAATGGAAAGACGCTTACGTTGCAGGGGGTTGCAGATTCTTCTGTTCTTGTTGAACGTGCTGTAAAAATAAGTTCTGTTGAACTTCCTGGTTATAATGTAACTTCTGCAATCAGTGTAGTTCAGGATTTTAAGACTCACTTATAGTTTATAATTTTGTATGTCGGTTTAATGTTTAAGTTTTTTGGTAATTGTAAACCTATAAACTTGACATTAAACCATATAAATTGGAATATTTAGGTTATTATGAAAACTTCTAATAAATTTACTTTGGCTAGAGTTTGTTTTGCACCAGTATTTTTCTTTATGTATTTTATTCCTGTTTGGACGGGAAATCTTTTGTTTGCAAAAATCTCTGCTTACATAATGATTCCACTTCTTGCACTTGCACAAATTACTGATTATTTTGATGGTCATTATGCTCGTAAAAATGGTGAAGTAAGCGATTTTGGAAAGCTTTTTGATCCTTTTGCAGACGTAATGCTGAATCTTACTCTTTTTGTATGTGCCTGCCATTCTTTTAATAGTAACTTATCTCCTAATGGATATATGCCGGTTGTATGCTTTGTTTTGATTTTATATCGTGAGTTTACAATGAACTTTATCCGTATGGTTGCTGTTAGCCGTGGAACTGCAATTGCTGCAAGAAAAGGCGGAAAACTTAAAACTGTTTTTTATATTGCTTCCGGCTTTTTTATGCTGGCAGTAGAATCTTTAGTCAGATTAAATATTTCCTCTGTTTTTGACTATATTGGAACACTTCATATTATTGCAACTGTAATGTTTAGCATTTGTGTTCTATTAAGTTATATTTCTTTTATTGATTATATTCACGCCTTTGCTTCTTTATTAAAGAAGAACTAATCATATCTAAATTGAATTACTTACTATATTGCAATCGTAATATAGTAAGTCCTAGTATCGTAATATAGTAAGTCCCAGCGTTGTAACATAGTAAGTACTAGTGTCGTAATATAATCGGATGAGCATCGTAATATAGGCGAATGAGCATCGTAAT
>CAYZXM010000006.1:6637-53778 GCA_964482455.1 uncultured Treponema sp.
CGTAATATAGACGGATGAGTGTCGTAATCTAGGCTATATTACGATTGTAATATAGCCGTATGTTTTAGATTACCATTAAAGAAAAGCCTGCTGTTACAAAAAACTGGCCTGCAATGTATAAAATCATTCGTAAAAGCCTGTAAAAAGGAGTGGCTTTTATAAAAAATCCTTTTACAATCATTGCTTGGGATGCTATAAAAATCGTACATCCGATAAATAAAAGCAGAGAATAGATTTTAGGCTGCCCGCAAAGGGTTAAAATTGAACCGTAATGTAAAATCATAAGCGGTATCATAAAAATTGCTATGGATACGGTTTTTATAATGTTTCGCTTTCCAATTATAAAAAGATAATAAAGAACAAAGAGCGTAAGATATAAGACAAAAATCAATATTGAAATAAATAACGGAATTGAAAACAGTCTGAATGACGGAAAGATTAATGCAGTGTAGCATAAAAAACTTGCAACAAATAAAAGTGAACTTATTATGATTATCTTTCTTTTTTTAGGAAAAAACTGAAGGCATGAACCAATAAGGGCAAAGACTAATGCGGTAGAATTCCAGACAATTATATTAAGTGAATCTGGAACGAACGGAATAAGAAGCATAACAAAACCAGAAATAAGAAAAACATACATACAAGGTTTTGCAATGTATTCCATTAAAGAGATTTTTTTGTGATAGGCAATAATCTCTAATACAGCACTTACAATAAACAAAAATGAAAAGACTAAAAATAAAATGTTAAAAATACTCATAATTTGATAAATGATTATAACACGGTTTTGTTGAAAAATAGATTATATTCTTCTATAATTTTATTGGACGTTCTGTTTTTTTAGGACGTTTTTCTATTTGAATGGAGGATATATGACAATCTCTCAGATGCTTGGGCAGAGCGGTCTTTTGACTTTGCTGGGTATGGCTGTTGTATTTGCTTTTATTATTGTCCTTACAATCTGCATGAATTTACTTCATGTGGTATTACACGCCTTAAAGATGGACAAAGAAGAAGTAAAACCTGTAAAAAAGGTGATTTCTAAACCTAGTTCAGTTCCTGCTACAAATAAAGCGGTGGAACAAAAGGCTATAATAGCTGCAATTTGTGCGGCTGTTTACGAAAAGGAAAATAACTAGTTAAGAGGTAAAATAAATGGCAAAAGTAGGAATTACAGAACTTGCAATTCGTGATGCACATCAGTCGCTTCACGCTACACGTATGACAACAAAAGATATGCTTCCTGCATGTCCGATGCTTGATAAAATAGGATATAAATTTATTGAAGGTTGGGGCGGAGCAACTTATGATTCTTGTATTCGCTTTTTAAATGAAGATCCATGGGATCGTCTTAGAAAACTTCATGCAGCACTTCCTAATAATAAGATTATGATGCTTTTGCGTGCTCAGAATCTTTTAGGTTACCGTCACTATGCTGATGACGTTGTTCAAAAGTTCGTTGAAACTGCTGCAAAAAATGGTATTGATGTTTTTAGAATTTTTGATGCTTGTAATGACCCTAGAAATATGGAATGTGCAACAAAGGCTGCAAAAAAGACTGGTAAGCACGTTCAGATGGCAATTTCTTATGCTGTAACTCCATATCATACAATTGAAAAATATGCTGAACTTGCAAAAACTTATGCAGATTTTGGTGCTGATTCAATTTGTATTAAAGATATGTCTGGTCTTTTAAAGCCATATGTTGCTTATGATTTGGTAAAAGCAATCAAAGCTAAGGTTGATTTACCAGTAGAAATCCACTCGCATGCAACAACTGGTCTTTCTGTTGCGACTTTGCTTAAAGCATCAGAAGCAGGAGCAGATATTCTTGATACTGCAATTTCTTCTATGTCTATGGGTACAAGCCATTCTCCAACTGAAACTGTTGTAGAAATGCTTAAAGGTACTGAATTTGACACAGAACTTGATACAAAGGCTCTTCTTGAAGTTGCTGCATATTTCCGCGAAATCCGAAAGCATTATGCTTCTCTTGAATCTAAATTCCTTGGAGCAGATACTCGTATCCTTGTTTCACAGGTACCTGGCGGTATGCTTTCTAATCTTGAAAGTCAGCTTAAACAGCAGGGTGCTGGCGACAAAATGGATGAAGTTCTTGCTGAACTTCCACGTGTTCACAAAGATGCTGGCTATGTTCCACTTGTAACTCCTACTTCTCAGATTGTAGGAACACAGGCTGTAATGAATGTTCTTATGGGTCGTTATACAACAATGACTCAGGATTTTAGAAATCTTATTACTGGTAGATTCGGAAAACTTCCTGCTGATGCAAATGCTGATCTTGTTAAAAAAGCACTTGAACAGAACAAAATGGAACAGGTTGTTACTTGCCGACCAGCAGATCTTCTTGAACCTGAATGGGACAAAATGCTCGAAGAATCTAAAAAGAACGGTGGTGACGGTTCTGATGAAGATGCTCTTACTTATGCAATGTTCCCTAATGTTGCTCCTAAATTCTTTGCTGAAAGAGCTAAAGGACCAATCGATGCAGAAACTGCTTTTGGTGCAAAAAAAGAAGAATCTGCTCCAAAATCAGAAAGCAAGAAAGGCGGTTCTTATTCAATTACTGTAAACGGAACAAGTTACAATGTAACTTCTGACGGAAACGGAAATATTAATGTAAACGGAACAGGTTATAAAGTTGCATTTGGAACTGCTGCCGCTGGTTCTGCTAGTTCTACTACTGCTGCACCTGCAGCATCTGCTCCTGTTGTTACAGGCGGAGTAGATATAACTTCTCCTGTAGCTGGAACTCTTTTGCGTTATGCAGTTGATTCTGGAAGTTCTGTAAAACGTGGCGACACAGTTATCATTCTTGAATCTATGAAAATGGAACTTGAAGTAAAGGCTAGTAACGATGGTGTTGTTAGTTTTGCTGTTCAGCCGGGAACTCAGGTTTCTGCAGGTCAGGTTCTTGGTTCAATTGGCGGTGCTGTACAGGCTCCTGCTACTCCAAAGGCAAAGCCTAGTGAAAAGCCAAAGGCAGAGGCTGCTTCTCCTTCAGTTTCTGGTAGCGGAACTCCTGTTACATCTCCTGTAGCTGGAACTTTATTAAAATATGCTGTTGCAGAAGGTTCATCTGTAAATAAAGGGGATACAGTTGTTATTCTTGAATCTATGAAAATGGAACTTGAAGTAAAAGCACCTGCTGCAGGAAAGATTCATTTTGCTGCAGCAACAGGCTCTCAGGTTGCAAGTGGCGAAACTCTTGCAGAAGTTCAGTAGAAGTCGCGAGGAAAATAATGCTTAATAGTTCAAAGACAGATGTAAGAAAAATTGCTTTTGTCATGCTTATAATTATGGCAGCCGCTTTTGTTGTGTCTATTGGAACAAAGGCTTTTGCTCAGGATTCCGTAACAACACAGAAAGTTGAAGCCGCTGCTGAAACTACTGGCATGAACAGAGTTATTCCAGGTACAGAAGACTGGAATGGAAAATATGATATTTCGGTTGGTTCGTTCTTTAAGAATTTGTGGCACACAACTGGAATTTACAAAATAATTCACACTGAAACTCCAGAAGAAATTGCTGCTGCACAGGCTGAAAAAGCAGTGCAGGAAGCAAAAAAGGCTTCTGGCGACAGTGCTTTTGCTTCTAGTGCACCAGGCTGGCAGTATCTTTTGATGATTGCTGTTGGTTTTTTAATTGTTTACCTTGGTGCAGGACGAGGTTTTGAGCCGCTTTTGCTTATTCCAATTGGATTTGGAACGATTCTGGTAAATATTCCGGGTGCTGGAATGGGGGATGCTCCAGACGGTATGCTGAACATTATTTACAGAGCTGGTGTAGGAAACGAATTCTTTCCAATGTTGATTTTTATGGGAATTGGTGCAATGACGGATTTTGGTCCGCTTATTGCAAACCCTAAAACTGCATTGCTTGGCGGGGCCGCTCAGCTTGGTGTTTTCTTTACGTTGTTCGGTGTTTCGCTTTTGAATCTTGTTCCTGGTGTTTTTGATTACAATATTCTTCAGGCTTGTGCAATTGCTATTATTGGTGGAGCAGATGGTCCTACTTCTATTTATGTTTCTGGAAAACTTGCTCCTGAACTTATGGCGGTAATTGCGGTTGCTGCTTACTCTTATATGGCACTTGTTCCTATGATTCAGCCACCGATTATGAAGGCTCTTACAACAAAACACGAAAGAGAAATCCGCATGGAACAGCTTCGTCCTGTTTCTAAAAAGGAAAAAATGCTTTTCCCATTGGTTCTTTTGGTTGTAACATTCCTTTTACTTCCTGCTGCTGCCCCTCTTATCGGTATGCTTGCTTTTGGTAACTTTGTAAAAGAATGTGGTGTTGTAGATAGACTTTCTAAAACTATGGAAAACGAATTGATGAACATTGTTTCAATTTTGCTTTCTCTTGGTGTTGGTAGTCAGATGACACCTGAAAAAATCATAAACGGACGTTCACTCGGAATTATCGTTCTTGGTCTTGTGGCTTTTGCAGTTGCTACTGCAGGTGGCGTTCTTATGGCAAAACTTATGAACCTTTTCTTACCAAAAGGAAAGAAGATAAATCCTCTTATTGGTTCTGCCGGTGTTTCTGCTGTGCCTATGGCCGCTCGTGTTTCTAATAAAGTAGGTCAGGAATACGATCCAATGAACTTCTTGTTGATGCATGCAATGGGACCAAACGTTTCTGGCGTAATTGGAACCGCAATTGCAGCCGGTGTATTCATTGCAACATTTGCAAAATAAACTAAAATAAATAAAAAAAACAAATGCCTTTTTAGTTTGCGGATTTTCGTAAATTAAAAAGGCATTTTTATTGTCTTTAGCAAAACAATAAAAGCGGAAGTGGCTTTACAATTTGCGAAGATTTTGTGCGATTGAACACGTTTAAGTTGCGGAGCAACCCGAACCCATTCAACCGAAGGTTGAGCACAACCATCTGTAGCAAATTGGAAAGCCGCTGAAAGCGTTTTCTTTTTTACTATTCAAATATTAAATCTTGTAAAAAGAGCATTGTTCAATTATTCTAAATATATGAGTCAGGAAGAAAATAAAAAGACACTTGAAAAAGTTGAAATTACTAAAACATCTGCAAAGAAAAAGACATCAAAAGAAACTGTTGTTTACGACGAAAACAGTATTTTGCACTTAGAAGGCTTAGAGCATATTCGATTAAGACCAGGAATGTACATCGGTTCTTTAGGGGACGGAACAAACGAAAATGACGGAATTTACATTCTTTTAAAAGAAGGAATCGATAACGCAGTCGATGAATTTTCCCAAGGTTTTGGCGATAGAATTGATATTCAAATTGCAGAAGACGGCCGAGTAAAAATTCGCGATTTTGGACGTGGTATTCCTTTAGGAAAACTTGAGCAATGTGTAAGCGATGTAAATACCGGTGCAAAGTACAACAATTCTGTTTTTAAGCAGGCAATTGGAATGAACGGCGTTGGTATTAAAGCAACAAATGCTCTTTCTTCTTATTTTAGGGCTGCTTCTGTGCGTGACGGAAAAATGGCAGTTGTTGAATACGAACGTGGCGTAAAAAAATCTTCTAAAACTTGTGCAGCAAAACCTGGCGTAAAAAATGGAACTTATTTGGAATTCGTTCCAGATGTAGAAATGTTTGGAAAGTTTTCTTTTAACTTTGAAATGGTTGAAAAGCGTCTTTGGAATTATGCTTATTTAAATCCTGGCTTAAAGATTTGCTTTAATGGAAACATTTTTGTAAGTGAAAATGGCCTTGAGGATTTGATTGTTCATGAAATGGATGGTGCAGAAAAATCTTTGTATAAACTCTTAAATTACAAGGGTGAAAAAATTGATTTTGTTTTAACGCATACGGCAAGTCTTGATAAAGTAATTTATTCGTTTGTAAACGGACAGTCAACAGAAGACGGTGGAACACATGTTACTTCGTTTTTAGATGGTTTTACGCGTGGTGTAAATTCGTTTTTTAAAAAAGAATATGATGAAAAAGATGTTTCATGCGGTTTAATGGTTGCGTTAAAAATCGGCATTGATAATCCTATGTTTACAAGCCAAACAAAAAATAAACTTGGTAATGTAGAAATCCGGCAGCCGATTATTCAGGAAGTTCAAAGTGCCGTTGACGATTGGCTTCGTCATAATCCTGATGTTGCAAATGCTTTGGAAGAAAAGATAATCCGCAATATGAAGGCACGCGATGAAATAAATAATGTTACTGCAAAACAAATTCGCGATGCGGAACGTTCGGCTACCTTAAAAATTCATAAACTTTTGGACTGCCGCTATCATTTACAGGATGGCGAAAAGGGTGCAAATTCAATGATTTTTATTACGGAAGGAGATTCTGCAACTGGTTCAATGGTTAATTCGCGTGATGTTAGTACTCAGGCAATTTTTAGTTTGCGCGGAAAGCCTGAAAATATGTTCGGTCGTAAAAAAACAGCCTTATTTGAAAACGAAGAACTTAAAAATCTTACGCTTAGTCTTGGTGTTCAAAAAGATGTTGATGATTTGCGTTACAATAAAATTATAATTGCAACTGATGCGGATAATGATGGTTTTCACATCAGAAATCTTGTGATGACATATCTTTTGCTTTATTTTGAAGAACTTGTGCTTACAGGTCACGTTTATATTCTTGAAACTCCATTATTCAGAGTAAGAAATAAGAAAAAAACGATTTACTGCTACTCCGAAGAAAGTCGTGATAAAGCTCAAAAAGCGTTAGGAAAAGAATCTGAAACTACACGCTTTAAAGGTCTTGGAGAAATCAATGGCGATGAATTTGGTATGTTCATTCGCGAAAGAAAAGACGGCGAAAGTGAAGATGTAGGAATGCATTTAACTCCGGTAACGGTGCAAACCTTAAAGAATGTGCCAAAAGTTTTGGAGTTTTATATGGGAAAGAATACCCCGGAACGCCGTGATTTTATTGTTCATCACCTAGCGTCTGAAATTGATGCATAGTTTACCGTATGTATATTTCTTCTGATTATAAACAATTTATTGAATCTGGAAAAAATCGCAGGGATTTTATTATTGAATGGCTTAAAAATAATGGCGTAAAAGCCGTTGTTATGCCAGTCGATGGGTTTGATCATATCCTTGTGGTTTTTCCTAAAGAAGCATACAATCCGCTTTTTAAAATAAAAACGGTAATTGCTCATTATGATGTTTTTCCTGGAAGTCCTGGTGCAAACGATAACACTTCTTCTGTTTTTTCGCTTATGGTTTGGGCGGTATGGCTTTACAGGTGCGGTTTTAAGCACAATATCCGTCTTATTTTTACAGATGGCGAAGAAATGGCCGAAAAATCTGCACAGGAAATAAAAGAAAAGGGAATTGCTCTTCAAGGTTCTTTTGCCCTTGCAGATGTTTTTAAAAGACTGAACATTACTGATGATGATGTTTTTGTTTTTGACTGCGTTGGGCGAGGAACAATTCCTATTCTTTCACGAAGTGTTTTACCGTTAAAAGTATCTTCAAAGTTTAAAAAGAACTTTTACGGTCTTGAGTCCAGGCTTGAAGGTATTTTGCGTTCTTCTTGCGGTGGGCGTTTTGTAAGGCTTCCGATTCCTTACAGTGATAATGCTGGTTTTTTAGCACATGGAATTGCTTCGTGTGCAATTACAATTCTTCCTGAAAACGAAGTGAACGAATATATGTACAATCTTATGAGAGTTCCGTGTTTAGAAGATTTTGTTATAAATCACAGAGTTCCAAAAAATGTAAAAGTGGAAGATTTAGCAAAACTTTTGCCATTAACATGGAAAAAATTTCATTCAACTGAGGATAATATTTTGTCTTTAACCGAAGAAAGTTTTGTTTTAATGGAAAGAATTCTTTATGGAATTGCTATGCTAAAAACAATGTGCCAAAAATGAGGTCTTTATGAAAAAGAAAATTTTATTTTTTATTATGTTGTTCTTTTCTTCCTTTGTTTTTGCAAAGACTGACAAAGTTATTAAGATTTGGAACGACATTCCTAAAATGAAAAAATATAAATCAACTTTGTATGTTCATAAAGCCAAAGAAAACAATTTAGGGGCAGCGGTAATTGTTTGTCCTGGTGGAAGTTATCATCATTTGGGACTTTACAATGAAGGTTATAAAACTTCTGAATGGTTTTGTAAAAAAGGCGTTACGTCTTTTACTTTAAAGTATAGAACTGCAGAAAATGGTTTTAATCACCCGGCTATGCTGCAAGATATTCAAAGAGCAATTCAGATTGTGCGTGAAAATGCCAGTGAATATGGAATTGATGTAAATAAAGTTGGAGTTATCGGGTATTCTGCTGGGGGGCATCTTGTTACTATGGCAGGTGCATTTTTTGAAACGCATGACGAACTTAAAAAACTTGGAATTAATCATACTGTAAGTCTTCGCCCGGATTTTTGCATTCCAGTTTATCCTGTAGTAAGTATGAATGATACACTTGCACATCGCTGGAGTCGTAAAAGTCTTTTAGGAAAAAATCCCACTAAAGAAATGAAAAACGAGTTTTCCATGGAAAACCAGATTCCCAAAAATATGCCGCCAACGTATGTTGTTGTGTGCCTTGATGATCCTGTTGTTGATTATAGAAATAGTTTTGCTCTTTTTGATTCATTGCAAAAAAATAATATTCCTTCAAAACTTGCTGTTTACGATTGGGGAAAGCATGGCTTTGGAATGTTAGAAAATAAATTTATGAAAGAGTTTCATTGGAATGAAGTTATGTGGAACGATTTTCTAAAATATTTAATTGAAAATAACGCCTTAATTCATTAAAATGCTTTTTTATGAAAGCAATTGAGTTAGAAAAAGCATATAATCCTAAAGATTTTGAAGACAGAATTTATGGCGAATGGGAAAAAAATGGCTATTTTAAACCAGCCAGTGATGAAAAATCGCCTGTACATGAAGAATTTGTAAAAAAATGCAACTGTAAAGAATGTGGCGGAAAAACTGGTGTTTATTCAGTGGTTATACCTCCGCCTAATGTTACAGGTGTGCTTCATATGGGGCACGGCTTAAATAACACTCTTCAGGATATTGTTGTCCGCTATCATAGAATGAAGGGCGATAATACTTTGTGGGTTACTGGTACAGACCATGCTGGAATTGCAACTCAGAATGTTGTTGAACGTCAACTTAAAAAAGAAGGAAAATCCCGAAATGATTTAGGTCGTGAGGCTTTTCTTGAACGCACATGGCAGGTAAAGAATGCACATCACGATATAATTGTAAAACAGCAGAGAAAACTTGGAAATTCTACTGATTGGGAACGCGAACGCTTTACAATGGATGAAGGGCTTTCTAAAGCAGTTCGTGATGTTTTTGTTACTTTGTATGAACGCGGTTTAATTTATAAAGGTCATTATCTTGTAAATTGGTGTCCGCGTTGTGGAACGGCTCTTGCTGATGATGAAGTTGATCATAAAGATACTGCTGGTGCAATGTATCATATTTGGTATGAATATGCTGATGGACCTGCTCCAGATGGTTCTACTCGTATAGAAGTTGCAACTACACGTCCAGAAACTTTGCTTGGCGATACTGCGGTTGCGGTAAATCCAACAGATGAAAGATATAAAAATATTGTAGGTAAAAAGTTAAAACTTCCATTAACCAATAGAGTTATTCCAATTATTGCCGATTCTTACGTTGATAAAGAATTTGGTACGGGTATGGTAAAAATTACTCCTGCACATGACCCGAATGACTGGCAGGTTGCTCAAAGAAATAATCTTGAAGTTATTAATCTTTTAAATCCTGATGGAACTTTAAACGAAAATTGTCCTGAAAAATATCGTGGTCTTACTTGTGAAAAAGCACGGGCAATTATTATTCAGGATTTAATGGATGCAGGTCTTTTTAAGGAAGAAGAAAAGATTACTCACTCAGTAGGTCATTGTTATCGTTGTAATACTGTAGTTGAACCATATCTTTCTTACCAGTGGTTTGTAAAAATGCAGCCACTTGCAGATAAAGCCTTAAAAGCATGGAAAGACGGCGAAATTCAATTCTTCCCTAAAAAGTGGGAAAATACTTATGAACATTGGCTTACTACAATCCGTGACTGGTGTATTTCCAGACAATTGTGGTGGGGACACAGAATTCCTGTTTGGTATTGCCAGTCTTGTGGTGAAACAATTGTTAGCCGCACAGACCCTTGTAAATGTCCAAAATGTAATGCTGGTAAAGAAAAACTTGAACAGGATCCTGATGTTTTGGATACGTGGTTTTCTTCGTGGTTATGGCCATTTTCTACTCTTGGCTGGCCGGAAGAAACTTCTGACTTTAAGAATTTCTTTCCAACTTCAGCATTGGTTACTGCATACGACATTATTTTCTTTTGGGTTAGTCGCATGATTATGGCTTCTCTTGAATTTACAGGAAAAGCTCCATTCCATGACATTTACATACATGGTCTTGTTCGCGATAAGCAAGGTCGAAAGATGTCTAAAAGTCTTGGAAATGGTATTGACCCGCTTGAAATTATTGATATTTATGGTTCCGATGCTTTGAAGTTCACACTTGCATTTATGTGTGCACAAGGTCAGGATATTCTTATTGATAAAGATTCGTTTAAACTTGGTTCTCGTTTTTGTAATAAAGTATGGAATGCAAGCCGCTATCTTTTAGGAAATCTTGACGGACGTAATATTGTTCCAGTTAAAGATTCTGACCTTACTGAACTTGATTTGTGGATTTATTCCTGCTTGAACAAGGCTGCAAAAAATGTTCGTGATGCTTTGGAATCGTACCGTTATAATGATGCTGCAAGTGCAATTATGGAATATTTCTGGAACGAGTTCTGTGACTGGTACGTTGAAGCATCTAAACTTTCATTTAAAAATGGTGACAATGCAGAAAAAGACAGACAGGCCTCTGTTTTGTTAAATCTTTTGGAAGAAAGTTTAAGACTTTTGCATCCATATCTTCCTTTTGTTACAGAAGAAATTTATTCAAAACTTCCTGTTAAAGATATTGTTGAATCTAGAAAACTTGCTGGTTCTGGTAAAGTTGTTTCTGATTCTTTGTATTCTGGAATGATTATAAATGCTCCTTATCCTGAATATTCTAGCGAACGTGAAAATAAAAATGTTATTGCTCGTTTTGATGTTCTAAAGGATCTTATTGGAAAACTTCGTGCTTTGCGCGTTGAATGTGGTTTGGACCCGGCAAGTAAGATTCATATTGCTCTTCTTGTAACGCCTGGTTCAGAAGCAGAAGTTACAAAAGAAAAAGTTGATATGATTGAACTTTTGTCTGGTGCATCTAAAACTGATTTTGTTACTGCAAAGCCTGAAAAAGCAATTGGAACTGTTGGAACTGGTTTTGAAGCATTTATTATGGTTGACGAAAATATTGATACTGAATCTTTAAAGGTAAGATTTAGTAAACAGATTGCAACTGAAACTGAATATGTTCGTCGCAGCCAGGCAAAATTGAATGGAAGTTTTGCTCAGCATGCAAAACCGGAACTTGTTCAACAGGAAAAAGACAGAATGAACGAAAGTTTAAGGGCAATTGAAAAGCTTAATTCATATTTACAGAGTCTTTAAAATCTTTTTTTTATTAAAGGTGAGTGTCTATAAGGCGGATAAAAGTAATAGTAAAAAAGAGGTGGCAAATGAAAAAAGCAAAGTATGAAATGAAAGTTGAACGTTCTTTGAATATGAACTCAACAGAAATGCAAAAACTAAGCGATATGCATTTAGCACCTTTTATGCAGATTGCTACTGGTTTGATTGGTAAAGCCCGTCATGCCGGTGGCAATATGTTCCGTCATCAAATGGACACTCTTGCTATTCTTATCGATTATGGTTATATCGATTCTGTTTTATTAAAAGCCTCGATAATTCATGATACTGTAGAAGATATTCCAGGTTTTGATAAAAATCTTATATTAAATGCTGATGAAGAAGGCGAAAACGTTTTAAATCTTGTTCTTGAAGTTACTCGGCGTGAAGATGAAGATAAACGGCAGTTTTTAAAGCGTATTTTGGATACTGGAAGTCAGCGTGCAAAGATTTTAAAATGTGCTGATAGAATCTCAAATATGATTTCGCTTGGATATGTTACAGACCCTAAGTTTATTGAACGGTATTGCGACGAAACAGAATATTTCCTTCTTCCGATGGCGTTGGAAGTCGATTTTAATATGTACCACGAATTAATTACACTTATTATGACCCGCAGGCGTTATCTTGAAGACGGCGGATATTTTTGCAATGTAAAAAAAGAATCTACGCCACCGGTAAAATAATTCTTTTTGATTTTTTACTTTGCACTAATGAAATAAAAATAAAAAAATGTTAAACTTTTTTTATGAATTACGGTTTTTTTAGAGTTGCGTGTGCTTCTCCTGATTTAGTTGTTGCAGATTGTTCATATAATGCAGAGCGTATTATTGATTTTGTTCGGGAAGCGTACGAAAAAAAAGCGAGTCTTATAGTTTTTCCAGAACTTTGTATAACTGGCTACACTTGTGCAGATTTATTCCTTCAAAAAACATTGCAGGACTCTGCTATACGGGAACTTGAACGAATTGCAAAAAAAACTTCATCTTTTGACTGTATTATTGCGGTAGGTTTTCCTTTTTTTGTAGAAAATGCCTTATATAATTGTGCCGCAGTTTTGTTTAAGGGAAAAATTCTTTGTGTAATTCCAAAGACATTTATTCCAACTTATGCTGAATTTTATGAAAGACGCTGGTTTTCGCCAGTCTCTGAAAATCTTTCTAAAACTGTTTATCTTTCAGAAAAAAATCCTGAAGTTCCGTTTGGCTCTGATATTCTTATTTGTGATTCTAAAAATCCTGATTTTGTGCTTGCTTTTGAACTTTGCGAAGATTTATGGGTTCCATATTCTCCGTCTCTTAATTTAAGTCTTTCTGGGGCGACCGTAATTGCAAATTTAAGTGCTTCTAACGAAATTATTGGAAAGGCGGAATATCGCAGAAATCTTGTAAAAATGCAGTCGGCAAAACTTGTTTGTGCCTATCTTTATGCGAATGCTGGTAACGGTGAATCGACGCAGGATATGGTTTTTTCGGGACATTCGTTAATTTGTGAAAATGGAACAATTCTTGCCGAAAGTAAACTTTTTAAAAAAGAGATAATTTATTCTGATATTGATGTTGAACGTCTTGTTCAGGAACGAAAAAAGATGTCAACTTTTTCGCAATGTGCAAATTCTTTGCAAAAAAAATCAACTCGTAAAATATATATTGATTTAAGGGAAAAAGTTATCACTTCAAAAGAATTAGAACGCAAAATTGATTCTTATCCTTTTGTTCCGTCGGAAAAAGAACTTCGTACAGAACGCTGTTCAAGTGTAATTCAACTTCAGGCGGAAGCACTTGCTAAGCGATTAAAGCATCTTCATTCATCTTCGTGCGTTTTAGGTCTTTCTGGAGGGCTTGATTCAACTTTGGCTCTGCTGGTTACTTTGCGTGCTTTTGATATTTGCGGTTTTGAAAAAAAAGGAATTTCTGCTGTTACAATGCCTTGTTTTGGCACAACCGATAGAACTTATAAAAATGCGTGTCTACTTGCACAAAAGTGCGGAGCAACACTTATCGAAGTTGATATAAAGGAAAGTGTGCGTCAGCATTTTAAGGATATTGGTCATTCAGAAGAAAACCATGATGTAACTTATGAAAATGCACAGGCAAGGGAACGAACGCAAGTTCTTATGGATATTGCAAATAAAACTGGTGGAATTGTAATTGGAACAGGCGATTTAAGTGAACTTGCACTTGGCTGGTGTACTTACAATGCAGACCAGATGAGTATGTATGGTGTAAATTCTTCTGTTCCAAAAACTCTTGTTCGTTACCTTGTTGAATGGTTTTCTATAGAAACGGATAATGTTGAACTTTCAAATGTTTTAAAAGATATTCTTGAAACTCCTGTAAGTCCTGAACTTTTGCCACCAAAAGACGGAAAAATAGCACAAAAGACAGAAGAACTTGTTGGCCCTTATGAATTGCACGATTTTTTTCTTTATTATCTTTTGCGTTTTGGTTTTAGTCCTGCAAAAATTTTGTACCTTGCAGATGCGTCTAATCTACCTTATAACCACGATGTAAAACTTAAATGGCTTCGTATTTTTTATAAACGATTTTTTAGTCAGCAGTTTAAACGCAGTTGTATGCCAGATGGTGCAAAAGTTGGAAGTATAAATCTTTCGCCTCGTGGTGATTGGCGTATGCCAAGTGATGCAAGTTCTGCAATTTGGCTTGAAGAAATCGATAGGTTAAAATAAAAATGCTTTCATATTTACACAGTTTTCATGCAGGAAATCATGCAGATATTTTAAAACACGCAACACTCTTTTATGTTTTGGAATATTTAAATAAAAAAGACACGCCGTATTCATTCTTTGACACGCACGCTGGAAGTGGTTTATATAATTTAAAAAGTGAAAACTCATTAAAAACAAAAGAAGCAGAAAAAGGAATCCTTCATCTTTTAGAACAGGAAAAACAAAATCCGAGTGAAGTACCTTCTTCTTTTTTATCTTATATAAATTTTGTAAAAAGTTTTATTAAATCTGATATTTATCCCGGTAGTCCAATCTTTGAAATCTCTTTTTCTAAAAAAGGTTCTGTTGTAAATCTTAATGAACTTCATAAAAAAGAGTTTGAAAATCTTAAAACTAATGTAGATAAAATAAAAAAAACTTGTACGGTAAAGATTTTTAATACATCAGGCTGGGATACGTTAAAAAACAATGTTCCGCCGCTTATAAAACGTGGTGCAGTTTTATGCGACCCAAGTTATGAAGAAAAATCTGACTATTATAATGCCGGCGAAAAACTTTCTTCTCTTCATAAAAAATGGAATGCTGCCATTATTATGCTGTGGTATCCGCTTTTAAAGAATAAAGAAGAAGAAATTGAAAATATGAAGCAGCAGATTTTAAGCACAGTAAAAAATCAGGATGAACATACGGAAGTTTTAGATGCAACTCTTTTGATTGATAAAGAAGACAGCCACATTGAAACAACATTACAAGAATCTATCGGAAGCGAAAAACCTCGCCTTTACGGTAGTGGAATGTTCATAGTAAAACCATGCTGGCATTTAAAAGAATATTTAGAACAGATTTTACCGTATCTTTGTAAAACTTTAGGAAGAGATGGAAACGCTTCTTACAAAGTAGAAATGCTATAAAACGTAAAATAAAAGGCGTTTTTTAAAAATAAAAGCGAACGCCAACATTGCATGGAACTTTAAAAGAAAAGTCGTTTGCATTAATTAAATTAAAAGATGGCTCAAATGCTACTTGAAAGAATGTTTCTAAAAATCCATCATAAAAAATATGGCTTAAGCCGGTAACAAAACGCGGACAAAGTAAAAAATCATTTTGACTTTTAAAAAAGTCAAAAAAATCAGTTTCAACAGCAAGACCAGGACCACAAAAGAAAGTAATAAACGGATTTACTTCTGCTAAAAAAAGCCACCAGTCGCACGAAGTATAAAAAGAAAAATAATTTTCGGTAAAATTCCAGTCGGTTGCAATTCCAAAAGAAAGGGGAATATTATCCGTTTTTATTGAACAGGTAATCCCAGATTGCAAAGTTGTTTTATTTTCGTAAAGTGTCGGGGTAAAATTTCCTGTAAAACCAATCCCCAAAGAAAAAACTTTTGTGCTTAAAATCAGTGCAAATATTATAAGAATATGCTTTTTATTTAATCTGTCTTTCATAATTTAATGTAAATTATTATACTTTAACTAAAAAAAATAAAAAGGAAAAGTGTATGTCATTGTTTGAAGATTTAAAATGGCGTGGTCTTATAAAAGATGTTGCCGGTGAAGAAAGTGAACTTCAGAAAGTTTTAGACGGAAAACCGTTCAGTTTTTATTGGGGAACTGACCCAACAGCAGATAGTCTTCATCTTGGCCATTATTCTTCTCTTTGTATGGCAAAGCGACTTGCAAATGCAGGCCATCATCCTGTTCTTCTTTGTGGTGGTGCAACAGGTAGAATTGGAGACCCTCGTCCTACTGCGGAACGAGAAATTATTTCCGAAGAAGCAGTTAATCACAATATCGAAGGAATTAGAGCTCAAGTTTCTGCTCTTGTTCCTAATGCCGAACTTGTAGATAATTACGACTGGCTAAAAGATTATTCATTCTTAAATTTCTTAAGGGACATTGGTAAATATATAAATGTAAATTATATGCTTTCTAAAGATATAATTCAGCGTCGCCTTGATTCAGGAATTACATACGCAGAATTTTCTTATATGCTTATGCAAGGATACGACTTTGTTCATCTTTTTAAAGAAAAGAACTGTATTATGGAAGTTGCCGGAAGTGACCAATGGGGAAACATTACAACTGGTGTTGACTTAATTCGTAAAATGCTTGATAAGACTGCATACGCATTTACAATGCCGCTTATACTTGATTCAACTGGTAAAAAGTTTGGAAAATCAGAAGGAAATGCACTTTGGCTTAATAAAGAAAAAACATCTGCATATGAAATTTATCAGTATCTTATAAATACAGATGATGCAAAAGTTTGCGAATATTTAAAAGTATTTACATTCCTTACAAAAGAACAGATAGAAGAAATAATTAGCAATCAGAAAGAACATCCTGAAACTAGAATTGCACAAAAAACTCTTGCATGGGAAGTTGTAAAAGATATTCACGGAAAAGAAGAAGCAGATAACGCTGTAAACATTAGTGGAAAGCTTTTTGCAGGTGATTTTACAGGTCTTTCTGCAAAAGACATTATGTCGGGTATGAAAGGCGTTCCTTCATTCAATTTTGAAAAAGATGAACCATTAATCGATGTGCTTGTAAATAATAAAATTGCACAATCAAGACGCGAAGCCCGTGAGTTTATTGGTGCAAATGCCGTAAGCGTAAATGGCAAAGTTCTTACCGATGAAAATGCAATGATAACAAAATCAATGGCAATAGAAGATAAACTTTTAATTATCCGTAGAGGTAAGAAAAAGTATTTTATTGGACTTGTAAAATAATTTTATAAGTTTTTATTTTAGTTGCTATAAATAAAAATCCCCTGATTTTTAAGTAATCCTTAAAAGTCAGGGGATTTTTTTGTAAATAACCACCTATTCAGTGTATTCTTAGATTTTAGATTTTTGCAGCTTTAATCTGTTTTACAGTGTAATCATAAGTGTATTCATTAATATTGAACTTAAGATTTTCACCAACTTTTGCATTCATAATTGCATTTCCAAATGGAGCCATATAAGAAATTACGCCATTATCTGGATCAGATTCCCAAGGACCAAGAACAGTGTAAGTTTCATCTTTGTCTTCTTTATTGTTATGCAATGTTACAACAGTTGCAAAAGAAACAATTGCCGTAGTAATTGTTGTAGGGTCAAAGATAACTGCACGGTTAAGCTCAGAAGTAAGTTTTGCAACCTGAGTGTTAAGGTAGTGCTGATGTTCTTTTGCAGCCTTATATTCTGCGTTTTCTTTTAAGTCGCCTTTTGCACGGGCTTCATCAATTTCAGTTGCATTCTGAGGAATCTGAACTGTCTGAAGGTCTTCAAGAAGTGCTTTCTTTTCTTCAAGTTTGGCACTTGTAACAAGCATTCCTTTAGGTGCAGCAGCTTTTTCTTCTGTAACGTGGAACTTAAAGTTAGGGTATTTTTCAAGAATCTTGTTTCGCATAAGAGCCTTGTAACTAGATTCCATACCGTCTGCATCATCGATTAATGTGTAAATGCGTTTAACTGTTTCTTCACCATTAGAGAACATATAGTTGAATAACTTATCTTTTGCAAAAATAAGTGTAGTTGCATTGTCATTAATCTTTTTGTTTTCTGTTGAATTAACATGATTGTTAATTTCGCGGTATGAAAGTTCAATAAGCTGAACAAGGGCAATAATCTGTCTTTCGTAAGAAACGCCTGCATTCTTAAACCATTCAGAATCCTGGCATTCACGAACAAAGTAAATAACAGCATTTCTGTAGTCGCGGCAATTTGCAAAAGCAGTTACAACGAGTGATTTAAGTTTTTCTTCCTGACCGTTATTTAAAAGGTAAGTAATCATTTCGCCAGAAAGAACAGTAGGGAAGAGTCTAATATATTCATCTGCCCAGTTAGGAAGCATTTTTATATTTGCAATAAAATCGTGGCGTAAAGATGTATTTTTTGTGTCTTTTAAAGAAAGATACATTTCGCGTGGGTCTTCAATCTTTGAATAAATAGATTCAAAAGTAACAGAAGTTTTATATGCAACCTCTTTAATCTGTGCAGAAATGTTCTGAACAACAAGATAAGAAGCAACAATCTGTTCATTAATCTTAGGGAAAATATCTTCTGATTCCAAAGTTTTTACGTAAGCCGTAAAGTAATTGAACATTTCTACGAATAAATCGCTGGTTTTGTCAGTTTCTTCTTTGTTTACGTACTTCATAATAATATCGATTCTAGCAAAGAACTGTTTTTGAGCCTTAAACTCATTTGCAAGTTTCTGTTCAGGAGTAATATCATTTACGATTGTATACTGAGTAATATCATTTGGATTTATTCCAAAAGAAGAATCAGTTTCAAGAATTCGTTTTGCAGCAGTATTCCAAGAAGTCCATTCGCTAGCAGAAAGAACAGAAGGAACTAATTCAGCCTTAATCTTTTTTAAATCGCAATAGTTTCCAAAACTCTTAATGATTGTCTTTAATGTCCAAGCCTTGTCGTTCTTTACTTTTTCTTTTAATGGAGTTGTAAGAACTTTTCCAGTCTTTCCGTCAAGAACAGGTTCTCCGTTCTGATTTCTTTCTTCAACAACTTTTTTAGCTTTAAGAACCCAAATATGATCATTTGAAAGTGGAGTTAATGCACTTACAGCCATTTTTAAAGACATTGTGTCGTAAACTTTTGTCTTTTTAGAAGGATCTTTTTTAGAAGGTGCAGTTTTTCCAAACCATATAAAAAGATTATCATCGCTAACTTTACCAATCTGGCCAACGCCCCAAGTTTTATGGAAAACGTAACTCTTTTCGTCAAAAGCGATATGCTTTTCAAAATCGTTAATAGCTTCAAAAACATTTCTGTAATTAGCCATAAGATTAGAAGAGCGGATATAGTCGTCTAAATGACTGTGGCCAGCATATTTATTTTTGTAGCAGTCTATAAGTTCGCGGCGAGCCCAAACATCTGCGTTATCAATATGGAGAATTTCTTTTAACAAATTAATTGAAATATCCCAGTATTTTTCATCTGTAGAGGCCATTTCTTTATATTTCGTATAAAGTTCCTGAAGAAGAACAGCAGTTTTGCTTTCGCCAAGAGTCTTTGCAATCTTTCGTTTTGCAAGCTGAAAGAACTCAACTTCTTCTGGAATAAGACTAACAAGTTTTGACCAAAGTTCTTTTATAGCATTAATATTTTTTGCGTTTGTGTAACGAAGAATAGCCTTTTTGTAATATTCAACAGCAAGTTCACTGTCTGAAGATTCAAAATGTTCACCAAGAGCCTTTGCAAGATCAGCTTCTTCAAAGTCGAGTTTTACGATTTTCTTGTATAAATCCCAAACTTCTTCTTTGTTTTCTGCCCGGTATGCTTCGGCAAGGGTTCTTAATGCAAAAATATTATTTTCATCTTCGTTTATGATTGTCTGGCAGATGTACTCAACTACAGATTCTTTGTGGTTCTTTTGGAAAATGTCTACAACTTCCTGCAAAGACGATTCATCAAGAATTCCTTCGTGCAGGGAAACCATTCCGGAAATATAAAGGGCAATGATACTTTCGCGTGAATGAGAAAGCTGCTCATCACAGATTTCTTTAAGTTCTGCAAGACAGTTTTCTTCGCATGCTTTTTCTACAATGGCCGAAAGTTCAGCAAGTTTTTCTTTTGTGTAATTAGTAATTGCGGCACGTGTCCATGTTTCTTCTTTTAACATTTCCTGTACGGAATTGATAAGTTCTGCCATAAAAGACCCCTTTTTGTTGTTTAAGTCAGACTAATTTTATTTTACCTGACTTTTTTAAACCCCTGCCATTTTCTGTTTTACCGCACATACATATTGTATATGTCAGTGTCCAGAATTTTTATTTTAAGCAAAATTTCGCTGATTAGTCGTGAATCATTTACAGTTTGGCAATAATCAACGAGCCAAAAATATTTATTTATAAGCCGTGGAATTAGAATTTCAGAATCCCTTGAAGGATCTTTGTGTTCATTTTCCATAGCGTAAATTTCCTGTCTTAACCGTGCAACTTCCTGCGGCTTTAAGTTCCTGCGGATTGAAAACACACCCCACAGAACACCATAAACTGGAATCCATGCAAGAAGAGTTTCGCCTGAATAGCCTTTTTCTGCGGTTTTTTTAATAAGATTCTTTATTAAAGGCGAATCAAGATAATCTAAATCGATTTTCTTTGGTTCAATATAGAATGCTTCCCTAAATAAAACCTTTGCATACTTATCTTCGCCGCAAAGAGCAAAGCAGTCGGCTAATTCTGCAAGAACAGGAGCTTGTCCCGGCAAAAGCGTATTTGCCTGAGTAAGACACAGTCTTGCATTGTCAAACTCACCAAGTTTTTTGTAACAAAGCCCGGTTTTTCTATAAATATCCGCTTTTATCGTGTGGTCTTTTTCGTTCAGAAGCTGGTTAAAATTTCTGAGTGCAAGCGAAAAAACTCCGCGGGAAAGTGCATGAACGGCCGGCATATAAACATTTTCCTGTGCTTCAATATAGTACAAAAAGTTTTTCCAATCGTTTAAAAGCGTTTCCCCACGTTCAAGTGGACTTTCTAAAGATATTACATTCTGAATGTTATCAATCCAGCGGTTACAGCAGTTTGATGTAAAAACCAATTCTGAGGACGTTGAATCATAAATGAAACATTCCTGAATTATCTTGCTTGCCTGGCTGGGATTTCCAGCTTCAAGAAAAGTGAACGCTTCTTTTAGACCTTGTTCAGTTTGAATATCCATAGACGGTAAGTTTTATTATATCGGAATGAAAAAAATAGTCAATGAAAATATTAAAAAATACAAAAAATGAAGTAAAGTTTATACAGTAGAATTAACTATATGTCAATAGAAAATGACAGAAAAAAAATAAAAAAATAAAAATTGTTATAAAAACGAGCCACTATACGTTTTTTTCTATCCTTTGGCTTTTGACTAAATTCTCACTGAGAATTTACCCCCTACTATACTGGGTTTTTATTCCACTATACAAAGAATCTTAAAAACTCTAAAAAACGAAAAAACAGAATTCAATTCGGTTTGTTGTCAGAACTTTTTGTGTATGCTAATATAGAAAGCAAATGAAAAACGTAATTCTTTCGCCATCTTTGCTTAGTGCAGATTTATCAGATTTAAAAAATGCTCTTAAAATTGTAGAAGAAAACGGTGCAGGTGCCGTGCATATTGATGTTATGGACGGACGTTTCGTTCCTGAAATTTCTTATGGCCAGCCAGTTGTTAAGTGTTTGCGTCCTTTGAGCGATTTGCCGTTCGACGTTCATCTTATGACGGAAAAGCCTGAAGAGCAGGTGGAATCTTTTGCAGAATCGGGTGCAGATTGGATTACATTTCATTATGAAGCATCTGTTCATTCTCATCGTTTAATAGAAAAAATTCATTCAATGGGAAAAAAAGCCGGCATTTCGATTGTGCCTTCAACTTCGGTATTAACAATAAAAGAATTGCTTGAATATGCCGATATTGTTCTTGTTATGACGGTAAATCCTGGTTTTGGCGGTCAAAAACTGATTATGTCATGCGTTAAAAAGATTCAGGAACTTGTAAAACTTCGCGAGGAATGCGGCTATAACTTTAAGATTTCTGTTGATGGCGGTGTGAACGGCGAAACTTTGCCTTATGTTTTGAATGCTGGTGCGGATATTGTTGTTTCAGGTTCGGCATTCTTTAGCGGTAAACTTGGCTGGAATGAATCAAAAACTGCGTTTATGGAGAAGTAATTATGAAAAAGAATGTTTTTCGTCCGATTTTTGCAGTAATTATTTTCTTTTTTTCTTTTTTTGCGTCGGCAACAGACTCTGGAGTTGCCTCTGAAGTGTTTGTTCAAGGTGCAAAAGCATTGCGTTCTGGGGAATGGGTTTCTGCTGTTTTTCAGTTAAGAAAGGCGGTTACTTATCCTGAAAATAATAACGATGGTACCTGGTATATGCTGATTGCTTCAGAAATGTATGCTGGTGAATATAAAAATGCTTTTCAGGATTCGGAGTTTTACCTAAAAGAATTTCCAGAAAGCGAATATATTTCGCACGTTCTTTATCATAAAGGCAGGGCGTTATTTTGCCTTGGTGAATACGAAAGGTCAGTTCAAGTTTTAAGTGATTTTTGTCATCAGTACCCGGAACATGATATGTATGCTGCCGCATTGTACTGGATTGCTGAATCATTTTTTGCCGGTTATCACTACGAAGAAGCTAAAGTTCTTTATGAAACTGTGTTAAACGAATATCCTTCGGATGCAAAAGCGAATGCGGCTCGCTATAGAATTGATACCATTGAGCAAAAATCTAGGGAAGAAAAACTTTTGTATTTACTAAAAGAAACTGGTGAAGAATATCTTGCTGCTAAAGAAGAATACGAAAGGCAATTAAAATATGTTGGTGCAGAAAACTCTGCGGATACAAGACGGCGTTTGCTTGATTTACAAAAAAGCAATGCTGAATTAGAAAAAAAAGTTCAGGATTTGCAAAAAAATAATGATGAACTTAACACAAAACTTGCTGCAAAACTTTCTGAAGAAGAAGAGCGAAGGCAAAAAAGTAATCAGTTTATTCTTGAATTAAAAAGGAAGGCTATGCAGGCTCAAAATCTTTTGGATGAAAAAGAAGCAGAAAAGGCTGCAGAAAATAGCTCGGAGGAAGGTAAATGAAACTACTAAATAAGAAGATTTTTGGTGCAATCGCACTGTTTTTTATTGCTGGTATTTTTTTATTTCCACTTTCGGCTGCTTCAAAAACAAAAAAGTTAAACGAAACTGCGAAGGTTGAGGTTGCACAGGAAGACAGTTCCGATTTAGAAAAAGCAGATGAAAAATCAGATGAAAAATCTGAAAGTAAAAATAATAAAAAAGCAAAAAAAGACAAAAAAAATAAGAAAGACAAAAAAACAAAAACTAATAAAAAAGAAAAAAAAGAGATTTTTAGAACTAGAACGCTTGAATCTGTGGTTGGAACTGTAAAGTATCTTTTAAAGGGAAAAGTTGGAAGTTTTCAGTTTTATGCAATGGGTAAGAACGGCTCTCAAATCCCGCTTCTTGCCGGCTACGATGAATTTACTTCTTCTTTTGTTTCTTTAAAAGTTGGAAATCGTGAGTACAGGCTTACAAATAACATTGGAATTATTATTGGAACAAAAAAAATTGAAAATGGCGTTCAAATGTTATACATCGTTCCTGATGTTGCTCGTGTTCTTCTTTCTTTTGAAAATGTAAACGTAAATAGAAATCTTATTGATTCAGAGATAATTAAGGCGACTTTTACAATTACAAACAAAGGAAAAAGAACTGATACTTTTGCTTTTAAAGAAGTTTTTGATACTGTTTTAGGCGAACATTCAGGACCTCATTTTATAACAAGCGATGAAATTTCAATTAATAACGAAAGGCAATACAGACGTTTTGATTCTCTTCAATGGATTTCTAGTTCCAATTTAAAAGCAGGTATTCAATTTTTGATTTGTGGCGAAGGCATTACAACTCCGGAAGTTGTTACTTTAAGTAATAAAGATTTGCTTGCAATGCAAAAGTGGGTTCCGCAGGTAATTGCGTCAAGAACTTTTGATTCTGTGCTTTCTTATGATAATTCTGCTGTGTGTATAAACTGGCCTGAAAAATGGCTTTCTCCAGAAGAAAATTATGAAATTTCTTTTTATATTGCTGTTTCTTCAAATGGGCTTCCGCTTGATGGCGAAAGATTTTTGGATTTGCTTACAAAAAATAAAGATAAATTAAAGACTTTGAACGGCAATTTTGAAACTTTGGAAGACGTTCACACGGAAAGTGAAATCTACACTAAAGCATCGGAACTTTATGCTGCTTCTAAGTACAGGGAAGCATACAAGGTTGTTTGCGACGGTTGGAAAAGCCCGGAAAACCAAACTCTTCGTATTTTCAATTTAAAAAAGATGATAGAAGAAAAACTTGGCTTAAAATCTGAGAATGTATATGTAAAACCTGATGTTCTTGAAGAGAAAAAAGAAGTTCCGTCAGAAACTGAAAATGCACAAAATGAAAGTGCACAGAATGAAAAAACTTTAGAAACTAAACAGGAAGAAAATGCAGGTTCTGCTGGAAATTTATTAAATATTCCAGGACTTCCACCAAGACCTGAAAAGTATAATAAAGAATATATTCAGGCTCTTATTGATAAAATTCAGGAACTTACAGACGACGGCGAAGGTGTTAATGCGGAAACTCTTCAGCAATTAAATGAAGAACTTGATAGAGCAATAAAGAATCTGGAGAGCTAGCGGATAATGGCACTTGATGTTCTTAACGCTGCAAAAAAGATGATGAAGCGGCGGCACTTTGATAAAGCAATAACGATTCTTCAAAGCCGTTCAGAACTGTACGAGAACAATTTTGAATATTATCTTCTTTTTGGTCTTTGCTGTCTTTATTCTGGAGATGTTGGTACTGCTTCTGTTTATTTTCAAAAAGCCAGAAAGATTCGTGTTACTGATACGACATTGCTTTTATCGCAGGCTGCTATTTTTTTAAGGCGTGGGGACACAAGCAGAGCAGTTCAATATTATTTGGACGTTTTGGAGTTTGAGCCTGGAAACAAGACGGCACAAAAGGCTTTGGAGTTCATTAGAACAAAGGGCGACTATAATACGATTTGCAAATGGATGGATACTGGTGAAATTGAACAGTTTTATCCACCTTTGGGTGTAAATCCTTATAAAGTTTGCGGAATTGTTGTTCCTGTTTTGGCTTGTATTCTTGGGGTTTTTGTTGCGATAAACTTTTTTCCGATTAAAAAAGTTGAAAATGGGGAAAGGGCGGATTTAACTGCTCTTATGCTTTCGCTTGATGAGCGTAAGAATATTCAGGAAACTGATCTTTCAAGCGGTTCGTTTTTGTATATACTTTCTTCTGCTCAGATAAATGAATGTTACGAAAAAGCAAAGATGTTCTTTCAAAAATACAGGGATAATCTTAGTCAAATAGAAATAAACAGGATTTTGAACTCTAATGCTTCTTTGGCAGTAAAAAGAAAGGCGATGCTTTTAATGTCGTATTTACAGGAACCTTCTTTTGATTCAATAAAAGATGTTCCGCAATACCGTGACGTTCAAAAAGAGCCTGCTTTATATCTTGACTGCTGGGTTACATGGTCGGGGCGTATTTCTAATGTTGTACAAACTGAAACGAGTTATACCTGCGATTTACTTGTAGGCTATGAAACTATGGAAAAAGTTGACGGAATTGTTCCATTAAAGTTTTCTGTTCCGCCTGTGCTGGAAAATGAAAAACCTGTTACGGTGCTTGCAAAAATCGTTTCGGAAAATGGAAAACTTGGGCTTTTAGGAAAAGCGGTTTATCAAAAAGTGTAATTTTTTTTAATTTTTTTGTGTAATTCACTTCCGAAAATACACAATTAACGCCTATAAATTTAAGGGAGGTAATGGAGGCGATATGGCAGAAGTAAAAGATATGTCTGAAAAATTAAAGGCATTAGAAGCGGCACGCTTGCAGATTGAAAAGCAGTATGGTCAGAATTCTTTAATGAGGCTTGGTGCTCAGAATAATATGGAAGGGATAGAAGTTATTCCTTCCGGTTCTATTCTTTTGGACGAAGCGTTAGGAATTGGCGGTTACCCTAAGGGAAGAATCATAGAAATGTATGGTCCTGAATCTTCGGGTAAAACAACACTTGCTTTACATGCAATCGCAGAATCGCAAAAACTTGGTGGAATTGCAGCGTTTGTTGACGCAGAACATGCGTTGGATCCTGTTTATGCAAAGAATCTTGGCGTTGATATTGATAATTTATGGGTATCGCAGCCAGATTGCGGTGAGCAGGCTCTTGAAATTACGGAAAATCTTGTTCGTTCGGGTGCTGTTGATATTATTGTAATTGACTCTGTTGCAGCACTTACTCCTCAAAAGGAAATTGAAGGAGAAATGGGCGATTCTGTTATGGGCTTGCAGGCTCGTCTTATGAGTCAGGCGTTGCGTAAACTTACTGCAATTGTTGGAAAAAGCAAATGTATTGTAATTTTCATTAATCAGATTCGTATGAAAATTGGCGTAATGTTTGGAAATCCTGAAACAACTACTGGTGGAAATGCTCTTAAATTCTATTCTTCTGTTCGTCTTGAAATCAGGCGTGTAGAAACAATCGATGGAAAAGGTGATGAAGAAGCAATTGGAAACAGAGTTCGCGTAAAGGTTGTTAAAAACAAAGTTGCTCCTCCATTCAGAAAAGTTGAACTTGATATTTATTTTGGAAAGGGAATTAACCGTTATGCCTCTCTTTTGGATTCTGCCGTAAAGCATGGTCTTGTTGATAAAAAAGGTGCATGGTTTACAAAAGGCGATATAAAAGTTGGTCAGGGTCATGAGAATGCTGTTGCATTTGTAGAAAATAATCCAGACTTTGCAAATGAATTGGAAGAATCTTTGCGTTCTCAACTTTTTCCAAACCTTGTAATAAGGGATAAAGATGGAAATCCTATAAAAAAGGATGAAAAAAAGAAGTCTGCAAAAAAAGATGATGCAAAAACTTTATCCGCAGAAAAAACGGAAATTCCTATTCAGGATGGTTTGTTTTAATTGAAGTCTGTTTTACTTGGTCTTGGTTCTAATTTAAGTTTTTCGGGTAATGATTCTGTTGAGCTTTTAGCAAACGCCTCTGGAGAATTATCTAGGATTATGCATTCGCCGGTATTTTCCAGCGTTTATGAATCAAGGCCAATGTATGTGGAAAATCAGGAAACTTTTTTTAATATGGCTGTAAAAGGTTTTGTGGAAGATTCTGAAAATCCATATACACTTTTAAAAAAGATTCATTTAATTGAACAAAAATATGGGCGTGACCGAAGTAAAGAAATTCGCTTTGGTCCGCGTTCTTTGGATATTGATATAGAAGATTTTTGCGGTCTTTCTATTGATAATCCGCCCGAACTTATTTTGCCCCATCCACGTCTTTTTGAAAGAGGTTTTGTTTTAATTCCTTTTCTTGAGATTTTAATTGATTCTGCCGATGAAAAATTAAGGGCAAAGTTTAAAGATTATGCGTCTGCCCTTTCTTTTCAGGATGTAAAAAAATGTTCTGAAAAAATACAAGAACAGTTCAAATCTTGTTTGAACGCTTTTTCAGGTGGAATTGTATGGAACAGAATCAAGTAACTAATGGTAACGTGGCTTTTGCTGAACCTGAGGCAGAAGAAAAAACAAAAAGAAAATTCATTGCAGGACAGTTTGAAGGTCCGCTTGATTTATTATGGTATCTTATACATAAAAGCGAAATTAACATTTATGATATTCCAATCGCAAATATAACTGAGCAGTATCTTGAATATCTTGATTATGCCGTAAAAACAGATCTTGGTGATTTAAGTGAGTTTTATAAATGGGCTGCAATGCTTTTAAATATGAAAAGCAAAATGCTTCTTCCAGTTGAAATTAATTATAACGATGAAGAAGTTGAAGACCCCCGCGAAGAACTTGTTGAAAAACTTATTGAATACCAAAAATTTAAAAAACTTTCCGTTCTTATGGAAGAAAAAGAAGATAATTCAGATTGGACTTATGAACGTTCAAAAATCCAAAGAGTTCTTCCGTTTGAAGAAAAAGAAAACGAATGGAAAGAAGTTGACACTTGGGAACTTTTGGTTCAGATGCAGAAACTTTTTAAGAATATGGTCAGCCGTTATTCAAACGAAAAGATTCTTAATATGTACGAAGAAATTTCTGTAAATGAAAAGATTACATTGATGAACGAACTTTTTGAAAAAAACAATGAATGTATGTTCTCTGATCTTATTACCAGACCTGGAAACGAAATGGATATAATTTGTGCATTTATGGCGATTCTTGAAGCGGTAAAGTTTAAGATGATTACGATTATGCAGAACAGACTTTTTGGTGATATAAAAATATGCCATAGACCAGACTGTCATGAAAGTTTTACCAATTTTGAAATTACGATAGATAAAATTGAAAAATCTGATGAAGAAAAATAATAAAAACTGTAAAATCATTTAAGGATGAGTTAAATTGATTTGGTTGGAAAAATGGAACTAGAAAAAGAAACGGCACTTGTAGAAACAGTTTTGTTTTTGGAAAGTGAGCCGGTTACAGAAAAACAGATTTCAAACATTGCCCAACTTTCAGAAGAAGTTGTAAAGCATTGCATTGAAAATCTTATTGAAAAATATAAAGAAGAAAATTCTGGAATAGAACTTGTTGTTATTACAGGCGGATGGAGTCTTGTTCCTAAAAAAGAATTTTGGGGTGTTCTTTCTGAACGTTATGGCGAAAAAAATAGCGGTCGCCTTTCTAAATCTGCGTTGGAAACTCTTTCTATCATTGCCTATAAGCAGCCGGTTACAAGAAGCGAAGTTGAACAGATTCGTGGTGTTAGCGTTGATAATATGATTCGACTTTTAATTGAACGCAATTTTATAAAAGAGGTTGGAAAAAGCGATGCTCCGGGAAAACCTTCTCAATATGGAACAACAAAGGATTTTCTTAAATTCTTCCACTTAAATAGCATTGCAGATCTTCCAAAACTTGATGAAGATGAGGAACAAAGATTTGAACTTGCCCGATAACCAAAATAAAAAAGATGAAACGCAGATACGACTTCAAGTTTTTCTTGCACATAGCGGAGTTTGTAGTCGTCGTGCTGCAGAAAAAATTATTGCAGAAGGTCGAGTTAGCGTAAATGGCGTTGTTGAAACAGAAATGGGAATAAAAGTTTCTGAAAAAGATAATATTTGCGTTGATGGAAAAAAGATTTCTATTGAAGAAAAAAAACGTTATGTACTTTTGAATAAACCTTCTGGCTATGTTTGTTCCCTTGCCGACGAAAAAGATAGGCCAGTTGCTTCTTCCCTTTTAAAAGAGGCTTATTCAGAACGGCTTTATAATGTCGGTCGCCTTGATATGTTTAGTTCGGGGCTTATCATTTTTACAAATGATGGAAACTTTGCTGCGAAACTTTCGCACCCTTCTGCTGAAATTGAAAAAGAATACGTTGTAGAAACATCAATGCCACTTCCACGAACTCTTGCAGAAGAGTTTGAAAAAGGAATCCGCGTTGATGGAGTTTTTTATAAATGTAAATCTGCAATTGAACTTAATGCACGCAAAATAAAAATCGTTCTTATAGAAGGAAAAAATCGGGAAATTAGAAATGTTTTTGCTTCTAAAAAAATTGGAATAAAAAAATTGATGCGTGTAAGAATTGGAAATATTGAACTAAATGGATTAAAGCCAGGGGAGTTCAGGGAACTTTCCGAAAAAGAAGTTTCTGGTCTTTTAAAGCTTTGCCATTCAAATAAATAAAAGTAAAAGAGGATAATATGATTATAGCTATGGACGGTCCGGCTGGAACGGGAAAGAGTACAATTGCTTCGATTATTGCAAAAAAACTTGGTATTACATATTTAAACAGTGGAAGTTTTTATAGAGCACTTACACTTTCACTTCTTGATTCAGGAATTGATTTTAAGGATGAAGAAAAAGTTGTAGAATTCTGTAAAAAACAAAAGTTGGAATATCAAAAATCTCATCTTATTTTAAATGGAAAAGATGTTGAATCTATGTTGCATGATGATAAGGTTAGTGCAAATGTTGCTCAAATTTCTTCTATTATACCAATCCGTCATCTTGTTAATGACCTTATGCAGCAAATTACCAAAAGCCTTGATATTGTTTGCGAAGGCCGCGATATGACAACCGTTGTATTTCCAAATGCAGAATATAAGTTTTATCTTGATGCTTCCCTTGATGTTCAGGCTCAGCGACGTTTTGATCAGGGTGTTAGCAATATGACTTTAGAAGAAATTAAAGAGTCAATTAAAAAACGTGACGAAATTGATAAAAATAAAGCCGAAGGAGCTTTAAAACGTTCTCCTGATGCTTTTTATATTGATACATCAGCCTTGACCATTGACAATGTTTGTGAAATAATACTAGGCAAAATCAACAAACAAGGGTTCAAAATGGAAGAAATGGAAGTGGAAAAGGAAGAAGCTCAGAACTCCAAGAGCGCTATCCAGACACAATTAGAAGAGTCTCTGAATAATCTTGCTAATCCGGAAGAAGGTCAGATTGTAGAAGGTGAAGTTATTTCGGTATCTGATGATTATGTTTTTCTTGATGTAGGATGTAAGTCAGAGGGTAGAATTCCCGTACAGGAGTTTGCAGGTGAACTGCCAAAAGTAGGGGATAAGGTTTCAGTATTCTTGGCTAAAGTATTTGGTAAGTATGGTCCGGAAATTTCAAAAACTAGAGCAGATTCAAAACGTATGTGGAAAGAAATTACTCAGGCGTTTAAGGATAAAACTCCAGTTGATGGCGTAATTACAAAAATCGTTAAGGGTGGCTACGAAGTAGTACTTGGTGGCGACATTCGTGCATTTTTGCCAATCAGCCAGTCAGATACTCAGAAAGTTGAAAAAGCTGAAACTTTGTTAAACGTAAAATCAAAGTTTTATATTGAACGTTTGTATTCTGATAATAAGACAAATGTGGTTGTAAACCGTAGAAAATATATTGAAGAAGAAGTTGACGAAAAACGAGATGCTTTCTTTAATGAAGTAAAAATTGGTGACACTGTAAAGGGAACTGTAAAGAGTTTTACAAGTTTTGGTGCATTCATTGATTTGGGTGGTTTTGATGGTCTTCTTCATATCAATGATATGAGTTGGGGTCATGTTGCTCGTCCAAAAGATTTTGTAAAGAAAGGTCAGGAAATTGAACTTAAAGTTATTCGTCTTGATCCTGAAGAAAAGAGAATTAATCTTTCATTAAAGCATTTTACAGAAGATCCATGGATTCATTTTGAAGAAAAATACCATGTTGATGACATTGTAAAAGGTAAAGTTACAAAACTTACAGACTTTGGTGCATTCATCGAACTTGAAGAAGGAATTGAAGGTCTTGTTCATGTAAGTGAATTCTCTTGGACAAAGAAAATCAATAAGCCATCTGATATGCTTAAAGTTGGTGACGAAGTTGAAGCAATGATTTTGGGTTACGACATTCAGGCTGGTCGTGTTTCTTTGGGAATTAAACAGGTTACTGCAAATCCTTGGGATTCTGTTCAGGAAAAATATCCTGTTGGAACAAAAGTTAATGGCAAAGTTGTAAAACTTACAAATAAAGGTGCTTTTGTTCAGCTTGAAGAAGGTGTTGACGGATTCCTTCATGGTGATGACCTTTCTTGGACAAAGAAAGTTAAGCACATTGGTAGCGAACTTTCTGTTGATCAGGAACTTGAAGTTATTGTTTTGGAATGTGATTCAGAAGGACATCATATTAGAGTTGGTGTAAAACAGCTTTCAGAAAATCCTTGGAAACAGTTTGCTGAAGAACACAAACCGGGAACAACTTTTGAAGGTGAAATTACAGCAATTAATGATTTTGGTGTTTTTGTAAAAGCTCCAAACGGAATTGAAGGTCTTGTAAATAAGGCTAACCTTAGCGAAGATCGCGATACTCCTTTTGAAGAAGCTGTTAAGAATTACAAAGTAGGTGATAAAATCAATGTTTTCGTTGTTGATGTAAATGTTGATAAAGAGCGTGCTGGTTTTTCTGTTCGTGAATATAAGCGAAAGATGCAGCGTGATGAAATCTCTCAGTATATGACTGGTTCAAACAATGATGATCAGGGTGGATATACTTTGCGAGATATGATTAATGATAAAAACGCTGGTAACAGATAGTTTTTAATTCTTTAATAAAAGCATTGCACTTGATTTTCTTGTGCAGTGCTTTTGTTGTTAAAAAATCATTTTATGGACGAAACTTTTATTGCGGTAAGTCCTGTAACTAAGGATTTGCTTGAGATTGTAAAAAAAGCTTCTGCGAATAGTTCTCCTATTCTTTTAATGGGCGAACTTGGTTGTGGTAAAAAGGCGTTTGCAAGAATAATTCATAAAAATTGTAAAAATAGTTCTTTGCCGTTTTTTTATTATAACTGTAAATCCGAAGTTTTATTAAATCTTGAAAAAGTTAGTTTGGAAAATGGTTGTATTTTTTTTGAAGAAATAGAGTGTTTGTCTAGCGAACTTCAAAGGGAACTTCTTAAACTGATAAAAAATAAGGCTGATGTAAAAATTGTTGCATCTACTGTAAAGAGTCTTAGTGATTTTGTTCAGAAAGGAGTTTTTTTAGAAGAGCTTTTTTTTAGGCTGAATGTTTTTCCTGTTCGTATTCCATCGTTAAAGGTTCGAAAAGAGGATATTATTCCTTTGGCGGAGCATTTTTTGAATGTTTTTTCTAAAAGATATTCAAAAATAATAACTGGATTTTCTGAAGGTTCTGTTAAACTGCTTTCTGATTATACTTGGCCGGGAAACATTCTTGAACTTAAAGATGTTGTTTCAAGAAGTGTACTTTTGTGTCACTTTAACGAAATAACTACAGAAGATTTGCATATTTCTTGTGATGTTTCTGCAGATGATATGGAAACATTTGCCGTATCTAGTAAAAAAGATAAGAGCTTGAAATCTGCAATTAATGGCTTTAAAAGGCAGTATCTTTTGAAGATTCTTGACGAATGCGGATGGAATCAAACAAAAGCAGGGAAAGTGCTAAAAATTCAGCGAACTTATGTTTCTCGTCTTATGAATGAACTTAAGATTCGTGATAAAAATTAAGTTTATAAAAGTTTTGTTATAAAAACTTTTTGGAGAAATTATGAAATTTGAAGTTGAAAAGTCATCAGTTAGTGAAAAGTTTGCAGGCTTTTTTGTTTCATACAGAAAAATCTTGGTTGCTATTCTTGCTGTACTTGTTGTTTTTGTTTTAGGTTATGGAATTACTTGTTCTGTAACTTCTAGTTCAAGCAAAAAAGGTATAGAAGACATAGATTCAATTGTATATAACCTTACTAAAGATTCTGCTTCCCTTGATGAAAATGCTCTTGCAGAACGCCGTGAAACTGCATTAAAAAGTCTTGTTGAATACAATAAGGCTTTTGGCGTTGTTGGTGTAAGAGCAAATATGCTTTCGGCGGAAATAAAATATTCTGCTTCATTAAACGAAGAAGCAGCTTCATTTTGGATGGCTGCTGCAGAAAAAGGCAAAAAAGCTTATACAGCACCTTTGTGCTATTTTAATGCTGGTGTTGCTTTTGAAAATGCTTCTAAACTTGATAATGCTGAAAAATGCTATCAAAAAGCAGTTGAATACAAGGATTTTGATCAGATTTCTCATGCAAAATTCAGTCTTGGTCGTATAAAAGAAACTAAAGGCGATGTTGCAGGTGCAATCGAAGTATATTCTGATCTTTATGGTTCTGTTCCAGAAGATTCTTGGGCTAAACTTGCAGAATCAAGACTTATTAGTCTTGAAAATGCAGATAAAAAATAATTCTATTTTTCAAAAAGGCAGACAATGTTAAAGATAAAGTTTTTAGGAATTTATTTTTCTTTTGTCTGTCTTTATTTATTTAACTCTTGTGGTCTTGATACATATTACGTTCTTAATAGACCTACAGATATATATCATGAGCCTAGTATTCCAGATACAGGACAGGATTCTGAATATTCGCAATCTTATTTTGATTTTAGAACAAATGATGACAATGAGCTTGGTGGTGATTTTAAATACATAGGAACACTTGTCTATTATAAAATATACAACAATTATTCTGATATGAATAATCACATTAGTGTTGTAAGTAATATTTCCAATAATACAAATTCTAGCGAAGCGTTTCCAAAACTTGAATCTTATGGATATAAACAGCTTGTTGCAAAAAGCAGTTCCGGAAGGGCGGAACGGTTAACTATAGAGCCTAGTGGAAGCGGTCAGCGTATTTACATACGTCTTACAAATTACAAAGAATATTTTACTGCCAAAATTGTTATAGGTGCTGGCGACAATGGAACTGTTTTAGAAGGTAGTACTGAATATGAACCGCTAAGGTATGAAGGTAACAAGAATTTTGATTTTGGGCGTAAAAATTCAAAAGGCGATTATGATAAACCTGAAAGTACCGATAGCGATGTTTATTATAGTTCAACTGCAAGTGAAGAAAATATTTATTATGTAACTCTTTACGCGGTTGCAGCAGGTCAAGACAGTTCTCTTACAACTTATTACAGTAACGTTTTATATCTTGGGTCTGTGAAAATAAATGCATCAGTAGAAGATAATTAGCCCAAGATTCTAGAGTTTTAGAAAAAACTACAAAAGCTACTTACGCTTTTATTTGTTTTAATTTTGTTTACTCAATTGTAATTTGTGCGTCAATTTTATAGAATGAATAAAAGATTATTTAAGGAAATGGTGGTTTTATGCTTACATTAAAATTTGGCGGTACTTCTATGGGAAACGCCTGTCGTATTCTTGCTTCTGCAGATATTATTGTTTCAAGAGCAAAAGAAGATAGGCTTAGCGTTGTTGTTTCTGCTGTAGCTGGGGTTTCAAATGCTCTTCAGGCTGCAATCGACAGTAGTGTAAAGGGAACCACCGGCACTTTTGTTGCAGAACTTAAAAAGACTCACGAAGAGATTTGTAGAGAACTTCAGGCAAAATGCGATGGTTTTAATGCAGAACAGGTTTTAAAATCTGTTGCTCCTCGTTTTGAAGAATTAGAAAAACTTCTTGCTGGTGTTGCATCTTTTGGTGAATGTCCGCAGACAGTTTACTGTCGCATTATGGGAATGGGCGAACTTATTTCTGCACCAATTATGGAAGCAGTTCTTCGTGCAAAAAAACAGAGTGTTATTTTTCTTGATTCAAGAAATTTTATTTATACAACTGGTAATCAGGCAGAAGGCGAAGCAGATTATGTAAAAACTTCGCAGGCATGCAAGCCTTATCGTGATGGCGAAGATAAAAGCCAGACGCATATTCTTCTTTTTCCTGGATTTGTATGTTCATGGACTAAAGGTAGCGGTTCTGAGCCTTGTATGGGGCTTTTAGGCAGAAATGGTTCTGATTTTTCTGCTGCAATTCTTGGTTCTGCTCTTGGTGTAAAGCGTGTTGAATTTTGGACAGATGTTGATGGCGTTTTTACCGCAGATCCTCGTGTTGTTCATGATGCAATTCTTGTTGATGATATGACTTATGAAGAAGCAATGGAACTTTCGTTCTTTGGTTCAAAAGTTTTGCATCCTAAAACTCTTGCTCCTTTGCAGGCAAAAGGAATTGAAGCATGGAGCTTAAATAGTTTAAATCCTTCGGTTCGTGGTACACGAATTGGAAAGGGTCCTTTTGAAAGTCGTTCAAAATCTTCTATTTGTGGTATTTCGGCTCTTAAAAAAGTTTCAATGATTTCTGTAAGCGGTACTGGAATGCGTGGTCGTTCTGGTATGGCCGGTAGAGTATTTAATACGGTTTCTTCTAACGGTATTTCGGTTCTTCTTATTACTCAGTCTTCTTCTGAATATACAATTTCTTTCTGCGTTCGCGATTCTGAGGCAGACATTGTTCGAGATGCTCTTTCTAAAGAATTTGAACTTGAGATTCGTGAAAAAATTATTGATGAAATCGGTGTAAAAACTGAATGTGCAATTATTTCCGTTGTTGGTGATGGAATGATTCGTAACCGCGGTGTTGCTTCTAGTTTTACAAATGCACTTGCTTCTCAAGATATTAATATTAAGGCTCTTGCACAGGGGTCTTCTGAACGCTGTATTTCGGCTGTAATAAATGGAAAATTTGCAGACAAGGCTGTTAAGGCGGTTCATCAGTTCTTCTTTAATACCTGTCAGACAATTGAAGTGTTTGCATTTGGTGCTGGAACTATTGGTGGTACAATGATAGACCAAATTTATCAGCAGCACGATAAACTTTTAAAGCAGAAAATTGACATTCGGGTTATGGCTATTACTACGATTGATGGAATGAACTTGAATGAAAACGGACTTGATTTGTCTAATTGGCGAAATGATATGAAAAAACCAATGTACAAATTTGGTCCAACTAATGTTGATGACATTATAAAATTTGTAAAGGACACAAAACCTCTTAATCCTGTTTTTGTTGACTGTACTGCTTCTTATGATTTACCGGAACGCTATCTTGATATTCTTGAAGCAGGAATGTCGATTGCAACTCCTAATAAAAGAGCAAACTCTATGAGTATGCAGTTCTATAGAGATTTGCGTACCGTTGCAAATAAGCATCACGCTCGCTTTTTGTATGAAACAAATGTTGGTGCAGGACTTCCAATTATTGATACTTTGCAAAATCTTTATAAATCTGGCGATAAACTTGAAAGTTTCAATGGCATTATGTCAGGTTCGCTTTCTTATATTTTTGGAAAACTTGATGAAGGTGTTCCATTTAGTAAAGCCGTTCTTGAAGCAAAAGAACTTCGCTATACAGAGCCTGATCCTCGCGATGATTTAAACGGTATGGACGTTGCACGAAAAGGTCTTATTATTGCAAGAGAGTCTGGTTATAGCCTAGAACTTGAAGATATTACAATGTATAAGGTTTTCCCGGATTTCTTTGATCCTTCTGGAACGGTAGAAGAATTCCTAAAAAAACTTCCTGAAGTTGATGAATATTTTGCAGAAAAGATTGCTGCTCTTAAAAAAGAAAACAAAGTTTTAAGAATGGGTGCAACCATAAAAGATGGAAAAGTTTCTGTTGGAATGATGGAAGTTGGTCCTGAAAATCCTCTTTATAGCGTAAAAGGTGGTGAAAATGCTTTTGTTTTCTACACTGAACGTTATAAACCGATTCCGCTTACTGTACGTGGTTATGGTGCTGGTGCTGGCGTTACTGCTGCTGGTGTTTTTGGCGATATTATGCGTACCGTTTCTTTTAATCTTTCTAACGAAGAGTAAAAATAAAGCGTTTTGAGGCAGCAAAGTGGTTATTGTTCTAAAACATGATATTTGTGAAGAAGATAAAAGTCGTATAAAATCGTTTTTGAACAATAAAGACTTTAAAATAAACGAAGTTTGTGGCGATGAACAGTCGATTATTGCGGCGGTTGGAAAACTTGTAATTTCGCCTGAAGATGTAAAACTTTTACCAGGTGTTGAAAAAGTTATTCCAATAAGTAAGCCGTATAAACTTGCAAGCCGTGAGTTTAAGCCTGAAAACACTATTGTTGAAATAGAAAATATTTTTAATCAAAAAATCAGGATTGGCGGAAAGCGAATTGTTGCTATCGCTGGTCCTGATGTTATTGAAAATCAAGAGCGAATGAATCGTATTGCTCATTCTGTGCGAAAGAGTGGTGCAAGTATTTTAAAAGGAAGTGCTTTTAAGCCGCGTACAAGTCCGTATTCTTTTCCGGGTCTTGGTGAAGAAGGTATAAAAATACTAAAAAAAGCAGGAGATTTAGAAGCTCTTCCTGTGTTTTCAGAAATTATGTGTGCTGAACACATAAAAATAATGAAAAAATATGGTGTGAACGGTTTAGTAATTGGTTCACCCAATATGCAAAATTACGATTTGTTAAAAGCTGCCGGAAAGTCAGGTCTTCCTGTTATTTTAAAAAGAGGAATAAGTGCAACTTTAGAAGAACTTCTTATGTCGGCGGAATATCTTCTTTCAGAAGGAGCAAATCAAGTTGTTCTGTGTGAAAGAGGAATCCGCACTTTTGAAACGGCAACAAAGAACACCCTTGATTTATCTGCAATTCCAGTTTTAAGGTCGATGACTCATCTTCCTATTATTGTTGATCCGTCTAATGCAGTTGGTTTAAGTTCAAAAATTCCACAGATGGCACTTGCTTCTATTGCTAGCGGTGCAGATGGAATTTCACTTGAAGTTCATGATGAACCTGAAAAAGCATTAAGCAATGGGCAGCAGGCTCTTTTACCGTTAGTTTTTGATAAATTAATGCACGATATAGAAGCATTTGCTCCTGTTATAGAAAAAACAGTTGTGCATATTCGTGGTAAAAATGAAGATGTAAAAAATAATGCTCAAGGTACTGTAAATAAAAAAGATTTAAAAAAGCCTATTTGTGCTTATAACGGAATTCGCGGAACTTATGCCGAGCAGGCAGTTGAACGTTATTTTGATGGTGCGGTAACTGCTGTAGGTAAAACTTCGTTTAGAGAAGTTTTTAATGCTGTTGTAAATGGGCAGGCAGATTACGGAATGATTCCGATTGAAAATTCTCTTGGCGGTTCTGTTTATGATAATTATGATAACCTTGTTTCTTTTGAAGATGTTTCTATTGTAGGGGCACTTCATTTAAGAATTCAGCATGCTCTTTTAGCAAAAAAAGGAACGGATTTTGCTTCTATAAAAAGAATTTATTCTCATCCACAAGGTTTTGCTCAGTGTTCAAAACTTATTGAAGAAGAAAAGTGGGAAAAGATTTCGGTTTCTTCTACTGCAAATGCCGCAAAAATGGTTTCTGAATCTGCTTCAAATGATTCTGCTGCAATTGCAAGTATGATTACTGCAAAATATTATAATTTAGAGATTCTGAGGGAAGATATTCAAGATGATCCGCGTGATTACACTCGTTTTGTAGTTATTGCGGCAAATCACATTGAAAATAAACTTAAAGAAAACTCAAAAAAGCCGAATGTTGCCTCATTTGTATTTTGCATTGAAAATGAAACTGGAGCGTTGTATAATGCTTTAGGCGTATTTCAAAAAAACAAGTTGAGTTTAACAAGACTGGAAAGTCGTCCGATTATCGGGCAGCCGTGGCATTATTGGTTTTATGTTGATATTGAACTAAATGCAGATGTCATTCAAAATAAAACTTGGATTCAAGATTTTATGGCTGAATTTAAGAAAAATGTTGAATTTGTAAGACTTTTGGGTGTTTACTCTGAAACAGGAAATAGCATTTAACGCAAAGGGGGCGTGAAGATATGGAAAAATTTGTTTTAAGTGTATTGGTAGAAAATCACGCTGGTGTTTTAAGCCGTGTTTCTGGTTTATTCAGTCGCAGAGGATATAATATTGATTCTTTAACCGTTTGCGAAACAGGAAATCCTGGTCAGTCCCGTATGACGATTGTTGTAAATGGTGACTCATACATTCTTGAACAGATTGAAAAGCAGCTTTCTAAACTTGTAGAAGTTATTTCAATAAAAAAATGTGAAAAAAACAAAACAACTCAGCGAGAAATGGCTTTAATAAAAGTAAATGCTCCTGGTGAAAAGCGGGCTATCATAATTGGTACATGTGATATTTATCGTGCCCATATTATTGATGTTGCTCCTGATAGTGTAATTGTAGAAGCTACTGGTAGCGAAGAAAAAATCGAAAGTCTTATCCGTCTTTTAGAACCGTTTGGAATTCTTGAATACGTAAAAACAGGTTTAACTGCTATGGATAGAGGCGAAGAAGTTATGCACTAAACGTGCAACGGCAAAATGTTGCATCTTTTAGTTCTGTAATGTTTTTATTTTTTTGTGCATTTGCAAGAATAAAAACTCGTATATTTTTTAATATATTTTCGCTATTTTTTTCATCTTTATTTGAAGAATAGTTTTGTGCATCTTTTTTTAAAGTTCCAATTACAAGTTCTTCACTAATTTCAAAATTCTCGTTTGTTTTTATAAGAACTGGAATGATGATTTTTTGTTCGCTAAGAACTGCATTTTTTAGTTGAATGGTGTAAAAAGCTTTTTTTAAATCTGAAATGCTTTTGTTTATAAAATAGTCATTTTTTAAATTGCAAAGTAGTGGAAAAAATGGAAAAGCAATGTTTTTTTCTTCTTTTAGATTGATATTTTTTAAAATCTTTTTTTGTTCATTTATAAGAAAAAGTTCGTCATCTTTATTTAATCGTAATACCAGATTCATAGGCAAAATATAGTATTTTTTTAAGAAAAAATGTAGTATCTGAATATGAATGTAAAATTTACGAACAAACAGAAAATCTTGATTTTGGTTATTTTGCTGTTTATTTTGTGTGATATTATTCTTGTTTTATTGAATTTAACGGGGAAAATAAACTCTAAAACTCAAATTTCTTTTGAAAACACTACATTTTTGGGAAAATTAAAAAATCTTAATAATAATTCGCGACATTCAAGAATAAAAAAATCTGGTTGGGCGTATTATAAGTTTACTCCAGAAATTCAGGACTTTTTTTATGATTATTATTTAAAAAATGGTTCTATAAGCGTTTCTGTTCGTTCGGCGGTAAAAAATGTTCATGGAAAAAAATATGAAAAAGCAATAGAAAATCCTTCGTTTTTTTATTTTGGCTTTTTGTATAAAAGTGATTTTTCAAAAAAAGGAAAATTTTTACCATCTGAAAAAAAAGTTTATTCCGGGTGCGATTTAAGGTCATTTATAAAAAACGAAAAAGGTTACTCTTGTTTTGACAATGCTCTTGCAGTAGAAAAAAATCTAAAACCAGAGGAACTTCCCTGCGGACTTGCCGTTTATTCGGATTATCCTTTAAATATTGTGGATTTTCTTGTTTTAAGGGCAAAAGTTGGTTTTGATAGAACAAAAGAAATCCCATTTTATGGAGTTTCAAGTAATGGCGGAAGTTTTACGCCTTTTTCATCTTCATTTGATTTTTCTGGTGCACAGCAGGTTTTTCCAGTTGAAAATACACGAACTTCTATTATGCCAAAAATTGAGTTTTCTGTGCAATCAAACAAAGAAAAAACTTATCCAAATTCAGTGCGGATTAATGCCGGTGGCGACATTTTTTCTGTAAAAAATATAAAAGACAATGTTCAAACAGAAATTCAAACATCTACATTAATTTTTCCGTTCAGTCAGTATGAAATTACAGAAGATTCCTGTTCAGTTTTAAAACTTTTAATGGTTCAAAACGATTCTTCGCTTCTTCCTACAAAAGACGCAAAAGTTATTTTTCCGTTAAAAACAGATATTGGTCTTGTGCTTTCAAGCAAAAAATCTAACTGGCGAATAAACGATTATGAACTTTATGAATGGAATAATTTTCCTGGAATTCTTTTTTTTGATTTTCTAGATTATTCTGTTCAAGATTCTTTTTTAAGGCGAATTGCGTTTTTTGTTGAAAAAGAAGGTTTTAAAGGTCGTCTTCTTACAGATGAAGAATTAGGGGATATGCACGGTTATAATGCACATGATTATCGTGCAGAAAGTCTTGCTGATTTTTTTAATGCTGCATTGCAAAAAAACTTTCCGCTTGGTAAAAATGAGTTGCTTTTAAAGGAAATCCTTTTAAAAAATAATGTGATTCTATACGAAAACGGAAGTTTTAAAGCAGGAAAAGGGGCTGTTATTTCTATTTCTAGGGAATCTCCTTCGTATTTACGTAATTCGCTTACTTCGCATGAAGCATGGCATGGTCTTTATTTTACTGATGAAGATTTTAGAAATACGGTTGCTGCCGTTTATTATACGGTAGATGAAAAAACTCTTTCCTTTATGAAAGGTTATTGGAAAAGCCAAAAAGGCTTGGGCTACGACCAAAACGATGAATATCTTATGCAAAACGAATTTATGGCATACCTTATGCAGCAGCCGCTTTCTGGGGTTTCAAAGTATTTTATTCATGTTGCAAACCGAGGTTCCGTTATGGCGTATCAAAAAGATTTGTGCGATTGGGTAAAAAATACGAATGCACAAACTTTTGAAGATGCAGCCCGCGTTTTAGATTCTTATGTGCAAGACAGATGGTCGCTTGCCTGTGGAAGAGTTTCCCTTATTGTTCGGGAATAATGCAAAAAATTATAAATCGATATTAAAAATCTTTTCCGCATTTACTGTTGTTGGCGGACCGTGTCCTGGTAAAAGAATTGTATTTTCTTGTTGCGAAAGGATTTTTTCTTCGATATTTCGCCTTAAAAGATGTTTTGAATAACTTGAGTTTGTAGAACCAACTTTTCCGGCAGAAATTGTATCTCCTGTAAAAATTACGTTTCCTATTTGAAAAATCATCGAATCAGACGAATGACCCGGCAGATTCATATAGCGTACCAAAAGACCTGCAAGATGTAACGAGCCATCGCCTGTAATTACTTTTGTTTTTTTTCCGGCAATTTCAAGGTCGGCACTGTAAATTTCGGGCGTATAAATTTTTAAAAGAGTTTTTAGTGCTTCAACATGACTTTTATGGTTATGCGTAATAAGAATTGCGGTAAGTTTTAAATTATTTTCTTCGATTTTTTTTATTATTTCTTCCGAAAGTTTTCCAGGGTCAACAATGATTGCTTCGCTTGTTTTTTCGTTTGCGACAATGTATGTATTTGCGTAGCCTGCAATATTCAAATTAAAGTAGATTTTCATAAAACATCCCCAATCATTTGATTTTCGCTAGTCGAGCCTATGTCTTTTAAAAGTTCACTTCCATCAGAATCGAAAACCGCTTCCCTTGTGTTACTCATTTTAAATGAAACATTTTCCTGTTTTACGCCATTAAAAAGAACTTTTTTTAAGTTGCAGTTTCTAAAAGAAATATTTACAAGCGTTGAATTTATAAAACGAGAATTATACAAATCTGAATCATCAAAAGAAGATTGAACAGCATTAATTCCATTGTAATTATTTTGAAGTAATTCACTGGAAGTAAAAAGCGTTCTTGAAAAAGTACACCCAGAAAAAGAAGTAAAATGAATATTGCTTTCAATTATGTTGCAATCGGTAAAAACGGCAAAATCAAAAACGCTCATACGGCTTCTTAAATCTTTGGAGTGAATGTTTGTAAAAGTACAGCCTTGAAAACTACAGCCGTAGAATTTTTTGCCAGAAAAATCAATGTTAGAAAAAGTTAAACCATTTGCACAAAGACCTACGATTTTATCGTGGGTTGCAATGTAATTAATTACATCCTGATGAATTTTTTGCGGGTCAGGCGAATGGTCAATGCAGTAACTCTTTTTGTCGATTATATTACCATTTTCGTCAAAACTAGAAACTGCTATATGGTGACAAGCACGTGCAAGACATTTGTTTAAAGAAAACATAAAAAAATGTTAAAGGATTGCAGATATTTAGTCAAATCTTTATTATTTGTTTTATGAGCACAACTTTTGCTTTTCTTGATTCAGGAACTGGCGGATTACCGTATTTAAAATATCTTAAGTCTTTTATGCCAGAAGTTTCCTGTGTTTACGTGGGAGATACTAAAAATTTCCCCTATGGAGAAAAATCCAGGGAAGAAATTATAGAAAAATCTCTTTTGTGCGTAAGCAAAATAATTAAAAAATGGTCTCCAAAAGCGATTGTTGTAGCATGCAATACTATTTCTGTTACTGCATTAGAAGATTTTAGAAAAGAATTTCCAAATATTCCTTTTGTAGGAACAGTTCCTGCTATAAAACCTGCCGCAAAACTTACAAAAACAAAAAAAATTGGACTTTTAGCTACAAATGCAACTGTAAATAATCCGTATACAAAAAAACTTATTAGCGATTTTGCCTCAGATTGCAAGGTTTTTCCATTAGGGGCACCAGAATTAATAAGTTTTATTGAACATAAATATTATAATTCCACTTTTGAAGAACGAGTTTGTGAAGCAAAAAAATATTGTTCTTTTTTTGTAGAAAAAGGATGCGATGTTATAGTTCTTGCCTGTACTCATTTTTTGAATATGGCAGAAGAAATAAAGGTTGCCGCTGGAAAAAACATAACAGTAATAGATTCGCGGGATGGCGTTACCCGGCATGCCTTTGACGTTGTTTCAAAAGAAAATCTTTCTTTAACAAAAGATGTAAGTTCTTATCTTTATGTTACAGGTTTTACTGAATATAATGACACAGAACGGTATATATCTTTTTGTAATCAAAACAATATAAAATTTGGTGGTCTTTTAGAATAATCAAATAAAATAATTATTACGGAGAAAAAAATGCAAATTAATGTTTTAATCATTTTTCTTTCAGGAATCGCTTTTTTTACTTTTACAAGTTTAATTATTTCGATAGTTACGCTTGTAAAATGTTCAAAAAATTCTACCACTTTGTTGCTGCAAAAGTTTTCTGATTATGAAAGAAACTTAAAAGACGAATTTGAGCGAAATCGTAAGGAAACTGCACAAACAATTTCTTCTTCCAGAAAAGAAAACACAGAAACTCTTATGAAATTTCAAAATTCAATAAACGGAAAATTCGACGTTTTAACAAAAAATACCCATGAATCAATGACAAATAATCTTACAAAGTTCATGGCTCTTTTATCACAAAGAGTAGATTCTCTTACAAAAACAACGCAAGATACATTAAATAGGCAAAGAGAAGTTGTTCAAACAAGTTTAAAATCGATTCAGGATAGTAACGAAAAAAAACTTGAAGAAATGCGTGTAACTGTAGACGAAAAACTTCAGTCTACATTAGAAAAACGCCTTACCGGTTCTTTTGAAATTGTTACAAAACAACTTGAAGCAGTTCAAAAAGGACTTGGCGAAATGCAAAATCTTGCAAGCGATGTAGGCGGCTTAAAGCGGGCTCTTACAAATGTAAAAACAGCGGGCGGAATGGGCGAAGTTCAACTTGAAGCACTACTTTCGCAAATGCTTTCGCCTGAACAGTTTGTAAAAAATGCACATCCGAATCCATCTAATGCAAAAAAAGTTGTTGAATTTGCAGTAAAAATTCCTTCAAAGACTTCGGATGGCGATTTTGTGCTTTTGCCAGTCGATTCAAAGTATCCGGCAGCCGTTTGGGATAAACTTACTATTGCCTACGAAAATGCAGATAAAGATGAAATTGAAGCACAGAAAAAAGCTCTTGTTGCGGATATTAAAAAAATGGCAAAAGATATTAAGGAAAAATATATTGAAGTTCCATTTACCACGGATTTTGGGCTTTTATTTTTGCCATTTGAAGGTCTTTTTGCAGAAGTTATGCGTATTCCAGGTCTTTTTCAGCAGATTCAGGATGATTTTAAAGTTACGATTGCAGGACCTACAACTCTTGGGGCATTTTTAAATAGTCTTCAGATGGGATTCCGTACTCTTGCCATTCAAAAAGAAACATCAAAAGTATGGGATTTACTAGGTTCTGTAAAATCAGAGTTTACTAAATTTGGTGATGTTTTGGCTGCAACTAAAAAGAAACTTGAATCTGCAACATCAGAAATTGAAAAAGCGGAAACCCGCAGCCGTCAAATAGAAAAAAAACTTACAAAAGTGGATATTTTGCCGGAAGCGAATAAAAAAAACGACCAGCAAAATCTTTTAGATGATTTTACGGATGAAAATTAAAATTAAAATATAAAAGATTAAAATAAGGAGAATTCTTTTATGACAAATAAATATTTAGGTACCGCTGCATTTTATAAAAGAGCAGTTATGATTGCCATACCTGTAATGCTTCAACTTTTAATTCAGAATTTAGTTTCGCTTATTGATAATTTTATGGTCGCGGGGCTTGGCGACATAAAAATGAGTGGTGTAAATGTTGCCGGTCAGATTAATTTTATTTTTCTTATTCTTATAAATACGGTCTGTCTTTCTGCTGGTATTTTTATGAGCCAGTATAAAGGTGCTAACGATAAAGAAGGAATGCAGCAAACCTTACGCTTTAAAATTATTGTAGCCGGTATTTTTGGTCTTATTTATACAATTGTTTCTTTTATTGCACCGCGAAATCTTTTTAACATCATGGTAACAATAAATACCGATGCTCCGCAGATTTTGGATCAGGCACAGATTTATTCAAGGGCTGTAGCTTTATCCTGGTTTTTTATGGTTTTTTCGCAAGCCCTTGCTTCTTCCTTGCGTGAAATTGAAAATGTAAAAGTTCCGCTTATAATTTCTTCTATTGCAACGCTTGTAAATACATTTTTTAACTGGCTTTTAATTTACGGAAATCTTGGTGCTCCACGTTTAGAAGTTGCAGGTGCAGGTTACGCCACTGTTATTGCACGCGGAACAGAACTTATTTTGTTCGTTGTGTATTGTGTTGTAAAAAGACCACCGTTTATGTTTAATCCATTTAAGCTTTTCTTTGTAAAAGTCAGACTTTTTGCAAATATTTTTTCAAAATCTTTAATGATTTTATATTCAGAACTTTTTTGGGCAATTTCAGAAACACTTTCAAATGCACTGTACAATACTCGTGGAGGAGCAGAAATTGTAAGTGGAATGGCAGGTGGTTTTGCCGTTGCAAACCTGTTCCTTCTTTGCTGCAGTGGAATTGTAACAAGTGTAAATGTTATTCTTGGTCAGGAACTTGGTGCCGGAAAAATTGAAGAAGCAAGAAAATGTAAAAACTGGGTTTTGTCAGGCTCTATAATTTTTGGTCTTATTTTTATGCTTATTGGTTTTGGAACAACAATCCTTGTGCCGTTTGTATTTAAAAATCTTACTGTTGATGCACAAACTATAGCAAAACACCTTATTATAGTTGCAGCAGTTTACCTTCCGCTTTGGGCCTTCTTAAATGCTCAGTATGCAGTTTCTAGAACTGGTGGAGACACAACTATGGGCGTTATTTGTGATACTGTTGCAAATGTGCTTTTTATTGGCGGAATGCTTCTTTTAACGTTCCTTACAAAGTTAGGCCCGATAGAAATGTATGCAATTGTAAAATTAAGTGACGTTGCAAAAACTGTAATTGCTCATATTTGGCTAAAAAAAGAACGCTGGCTTGTAAATCTTACTGTTGCAGAAAAATAATTTTATGATACTATTTTTACTGAGGTTTTTATGTGTAAGAAGATTTTTTTTATTTTAACTGTTTTTATATTCGTTGGTTTTTCTTCTTTTGCGTGTAAGTATAATTCGCTAACTCACAAGATAAAGGAATGTTCAGACTACACTGATGTTCCTACACCAGAAAAATGTAGAAAGGCTCACGACGAGTACAATGCATGGCTTGTAAGCGAAACAAAGGCAAAACTTAAGAAAAAGGTTGATTCAACAAAAAAGGAAATAAAATCTACTTCTAAAAAAGTAGAAAAAAAGACTAAGAAAATTGCAGAAAAAGCAACTGATACAGGAAACAAACTAAAGGATTCATTCTTTCAGTTTGTAGATGAAAATTTTAATAATGATACCGATTCATCATCAGATGATGACATAAAATCTGAAAGTTCAGAGTAAATAAAAAAGGCTTTTCCGTTTTTGGAAAAGCCTTTTTGCTTTTAAAGAGCGTTTACAAAAGAACGTTTTTTATT
>CAYZXM010000007.1:0-50436 GCA_964482455.1 uncultured Treponema sp.
AAGCGATAGAATCATCGTACTTGAAAAAGGAAAAATAAAATGGCAGGGAAACACAAAAGACTACCCATTTAATGAGTAAAAGCAAATAAAAGCAAAACTTGAATCAAAAAATGAAAGTCATTATAATTTTTACATTCGTGCAGATGTAATATAACGGTAGTATACGACCTTCCCAAGGTTGGCGCGCGGGTTCGACTCCCGTCATCTGCTTTTTTATTTTACTGTTTTTTGCGATAGAGTATATGGAAAAAAAAGAAAAAGCCGGCAACAATAGAACTCTAACCTTAATGCCAAACGAAATTGAATCTTTAAGAAAAAACTTAATCACTCAAAATAATATAGAAAACACAAAAGACTTAATAAATAAAACAATCAATGGCGACGTACTTAAAATGCTAAAGTACATACCTGATGAATTTGCAAACTTAATTATAATAGACCCACCGTACAATCTTACCAAAAACTTTAATGGAATGAAGTTTAATTCACGGTCAGACAGTAATTACGATGAATACTTAGATTCATGGTTTCCTGAAGTTTGTAAAAAACTAAAACCCAACGGTACATTATATATGTGCGGAGACTGGAAGTGTACCTCATCATTACAAAGGGCAATAGAAAAACATCTTACAATTTTAAACAGAATTACATGGCAACGTGAAAAAGGTCGCGGAGCAAAGGCAAATTGGAAGAACGGAATGGAAGATATTTGGTTTGCCGTAAAAAACCCGGATGATTATTACTTTAATGTTGAATCTGTAATGATGAAACGCAGAGTTTTGGCTCCTTACAAAGAAAACGGAAATCCTAAAGATTGGAATAAAAGCGAAGACGGAAACTTTAGACTAACTTATCCTTCTAACTTTTGGGACGATATTTCAATCCCCTTTTGGTCAATGCCAGAAAACACAGAACACCCTACACAAAAAAGCGAAAAACTTTATGCAAAACTGATTTTAGCCTCTTCTAAAGAAGGCGATGTTGTATTTGATCCATTTTTGGGCAGTGGCACAACCAGTGTTGTCGCAAAAAAACTTAACCGAAACTACTGCGGAATTGAGTTAAACGAAGAATACAGTATGCTAGCAGAAAAACGTCTTAAAATGGCAGATACAGATAAAACAATTCAAGGTTACTCAGACGGCGTATTTTGGGAAAGAAATACATTAAGTTTTCAGTTAAAATCAGCAAAAAAGTGTGAAGAATAATAAAACTATAAAAAAAGCCCCTTGTTTTTAATGCTATAATAAAATTCCTTAAAAAAATAAAAAAAAACGCCACCCCCTAAAAAGAAGGTGACGCCTTTAATCATTCAAGACTTGTCATTCTAAATCTATTCTTTGTCATTCCGAATTCATTTCGGAAGCTCATTGCAATAGATGCTGAATTAAATTCAGCATGACATAAGTTTTATTTTGTTGCAAGAATAGCAATACCAGGGAGTGTTTTTCCTTCAAGGAATTCAAGGGAAGCACCACCACCAGTTGAAACGTGGCTCATTTTGTCTGCAAGATGGAATTTGTTAACTGCTGCAACAGAATCTCCACCGCCAACTACAGTCATTGCACCGCGGCCAGTTGCGTCTGCTACTAACTGAGCTACAGTTGCAGTTCCCTTTGCGAATGCGTCAAATTCAAATACGCCGACAGGTCCGTTCCATACAACAGATTTTGCAGTTGAAAGAACTTCTTTGTAAAGTGCGATTGTTTTAGGACCTACATCCATTGCCATAAGATTTGCAGGAATATCAACGCCGTCTACAGCTACAGGAGTTGCGTTTGCATCGAATTTGTCTGCTGCAACATGGTCAACTGGCAAAACGATTTTTACGCCTTTAGCTTCTGCGTCAGAAAGCAATTTTTTTGCAGTATCGATAAAATCATCTTCTACCAAAGAAATACCAACGCTGTGTCCCTGTGCCTTTAAGAATGTGTATGCCATACCGCCACCAATTACAAGGGCAGAAGCATTTTTAAGAAGTGATTCCAAAACTGCGATTTTTGAAGAAACTTTTGCTCCACCAATAATTGCAACCTGTGGTTTTGGAGGATTTTCTACCATTGGCTGAATGTATTTAACTTCTTTTTCCATAAGGAATCCGCCAACGCTTTCACAACCCATAAATTTAGCGATTGAAGCAGTAGAAGCCTGATCACGATGAGCAGTTCCGAATGCGTCGTTTACGAAAATATCGCCGTATGTAGCAAGTTCTTTTGCCATAACATCGCGTTCAGCAGAATCTTTTGAAGTTTCTTCTTTGTGGAAACGAACATTTTCAAGCATTGCAACAGCTCCATTTGGAAGAGCGTCGATTGCAGCCTTCTGTCCAAGAGCATCTGGAAGGAAAGTAACTGGTTTTCCAAGTTTTGAAGCAAAATATTCAACAACTGGCTTCATTCTGTTTTTACCGTTGATGAATTTTTCTGCGTCAGCGTCAGTCCAAGTTTTTCCGGCTTTTTCAGCTTTTTCCTGAGCCTTTTTAACATCTTTTTTAGGGTCGCCAAGGTGGCTCATCAAAACGAGCGAACGAGGGCTCTGTTCAAGAATATATTTAATAGTAGGAAGAGCTGCCATAATTCGTGTGTCGTCCTGAACAACTCCGTCCTTCATTGGAACGTTAAAATCTACGCGCATGATAATGCGTTTGCCTTTAAGATCTACATCTTTAACTGTTTTGATCATTTGTTTGTCCTTTAATAGTGGAATTGTGCCGCTAAGCCGAACCCGGCTCTAACCTTGCGACAAAAGTAACGTTTAAATAATAGTGATTTTATTTTAAAGATTCAATATTATGATTTTATTATGAATGAAGTTACAATTTACACAGATGGTGGATGTTCAGGAAATCCCGGACCTGGCGGCTGGGGCGTCGTAGTTATTTTTAATGGAGAAGCAAAACAGCTTTCAGGTGGAGAAAATTTTACCACAAACAACAGAATGGAACTTATGGCCGCAATAAATGCTCTTTCGGTTGTAAAAAATACTCCGGCATTTTCAGGTCTTAACATAACGGTTAATATTGACAGTCAATATGTAAAAAACGGAATCACTTTGTGGATTAAAAACTGGAAGCAGAAAGGCTGGAAAACTGCTGATAAAAAACCTGTAAAAAATCAAGATTTATGGATTTTATTAGATGAATTAAATTCGTCGCTAAACGTAAAATGGAATTGGGTAAAAGGACATGCTGGAATAGAATATAACGAAATTTGTGATGAACTTTGTCAAAAAGAAATTAAAAAACACTTCCAAAATTGAAAAAAAATCGCGTTAAAGATGTATGAAAATTAAATATTTTATCTTTAATGCGTTTTTTATTATTTTTAAGATGGTTTGTCTTTCTTCTTGCAGTCAAGAAGAATTAGATGAATGTGAAATTCAACTTCCAATATGGCCGCCAGAACAAAGTGAGTACGATTTATCATTAGAAAATGAGTTAATTTGGCCCAAAAACGAAATGTGGCTTTTAACTCTAACTACTTCTGAAAGTTCAGAAACAATTGAAGTTTCAGAAAATGAAAAAAGCGTAAAAATTAAAACAAACGGATTTGAACCCATTTCTGTTACAGTACAGCCAAAAACAAACGGTATTTATTTTTTTAAGCCAGCAGGTCTTATATTTCCATTTGAAACTTCTTTTTCGTGGGAAAGTGGTTTTTGTGCCGACTGCTTAAAGATGTTTTATCTTAAAGCCAAAAAAGAAAATTCAAGTCAAAGTGTAAAAGAATATGCACAAAGATTTAACTGGCAAAAGATGATTTTAAGCGTTCACGAAAAATCTGATGAGGCAAAATCTAGCAAAGAAGAATTATTTTATAATCCGTGGAAAATAAACCAGGCGGATCTTATTAATTTAATTTTTGAAAAAGATTTTACACTAACAGCCCTAAAGATGAAAAAAGTTTTTTCCATTAATTATGATGAACTTTTTCCAAATTACAAAAATGTGCTTTCGGACTATGTTATTGAAAACTATTTTTGTAAAACAAATGGTATTACTTTTTCAAAAGAAAAGATTAATAAGTTTCTTTACGCAGATTCTTCGTTACAAGATTTTAAATTAATAACTGCACAAGGTGAAAGCAAAACAAGTTTTTCGCTTGCGATAAATTCACTACCGATATAAACTTTTTATATGAATAAAATTGCTTTTAAAATCGTTATTTTGCTGCTTTTTTCTTTTATTTCGTGTAAAAAGCAGGAAGTATCAAACATTGAACTAAACTCTGAACAAAATAAATCATTTCATTCATGGTATTATTTTTTAAATGGAGATTTTATAAAAGCAAACGAAATTTCTTCTGTTCCAGCCGTTCCTTTTAAGGCATGGACTGAAGCAGAAAGAATTTCAGACATTTCAGTTCAATCTTCTGCATTTAATGAAAATCCAAAGGCTTACGCTGTTGTTAACCGAGTTGGCATTCTTTGTTTTTCTTCTGATGAAATTAATCTTTTTAAGGATTCAGAAATATTTTTAAATGGAACTCAGGGAAATATTGTTTTTTATAACGATACGCCTTTCTTTTATTCTTACCAAAGTGATTTTTTTAATACAAAAAAAACTTCAAAATTAGGTCATCCGTTTCTTTTTCAATTTAATACAGAGCAAAATATGAGTTACCCGGTTCTTTCAACAGAAAATCTTGGCCTAACTACTGCTTCTGAAGTTACAGATTACATTTGGAACGGAAAAATATGGCTTTTCTGCATAAAAGATTCAGGAAACGGTTCTGAAAAAATCAATTTTTCTTATCTTTCTGTTCAAGGTAAAACTGATATAAGAACTGTAAATCCTGAAAATGCAGAAAATCTTATTTTTATAACAAATGCACAGGAAAATGATTTTCGTTCTGCAAAAACTCCGCTGGATTTTTCAAATTCACCAGAAAGGCTTAAAAATCTTATTTCTTCTGTTCCAAAAAACGTTTCTTTTTCTATTAAAGTAAAAAATGCTTCTGGTCACAGTCCAAGATACTTTCAAAAAAATGAAAATGCTGAAAATACAACCTCATTAAATGCTTATGCACTTCTTTCTGATACATGGTGTGCTTCACTTTTTTCCGACGGTTCTTTCTATTTTAATGGTGCTCTTTTTGAAAACCGAATCTTAAATCACGGAAAAAATATTGCATTAAAACTGCCTAAACTTCCTGCCGGATTTTATTATGGCGATTTTGCAATTTCTAAAAATTATCTTTATGCTTCTTGGGAAGAATCTTCATTTTATAAAACTGCACGAAGTGGTTTTATTTGTGTAGATTTAAATGAAATCTTATATAAAAATAAATTCAATTGGTAAAAATATGAAAAAAAATCTTTTGCTTTATTTTGTTTTATTTTGTCTAACTCTTCCTTTTTTTGCTGAAAAACCTGTTGATTTTACTGTAACTTTTGAACCAACTTTAATTATAAATACAGATAAGCCTGAAGATAGTGCCCCTTCTCCTGTTGTGTATCCACTTTCTTTTGGTGTAATTTTCCCTAAAGAAACTTTAATTTCGTTTCAACCTCGTATTTCATTTTTTACAAATTATTATCTTTGGAACGGAAAAGGTGCCTACCCTGCAGAAATAGAAAACAGAACAGCAACTGCTTTTTCTTTTTTAATTGATTTACCTATAGGTTTTACATTTACTCCTGGCGAAAAACATAAAATAACGCTTGGTACAGGTCCTTCTATTCTTGCCCGATTTGCTTTTCTTTCGCATGCTGTAAGCGGAAGTGACAGTGGATACGGCGATAATACAGCATCAGATGATGTTTCAAAAATTAACGAAGCCTTTTGGAACAATGCATCTTTTCTTTTTATAAATATGTATTCATCATATCTTTATAAATTTTCAGAAAAAATTAGTGCCGGGCCGGAAACACATTTTTATCTTCCTATAGGCTCTCTTGCTTGTGGAAACGGTATGAACTCCGCAATGATTTCAATGGGCATTATCGCTCGCTTTTAGAAATCCCATAAAAGCGTAAGCGGCTTTACAATTTGCCCAAAATATTAAACTAAAAAAAATTGTGGCGTTTTTGAAAAAAAATAACGATAATATTATATATGGCTGTATCTGCTGATTTTATAGAAAAACTTAAAATAGCAATAAAAACTCGTTCTGACTGGTTAAATGCAGAAATGCTTCCAAAAATGTTAGACCAGTACAGGCTTTTGCACACTTGTGTTCACAACATCTATGACACTCTTTTAAAAAGAAGCCTTATAATTCCTGACCCATACAAACTTGAAACAAAGATTACAGATATTATACTCCCTGATGATTCGCATTTTTCTGATAACGACCGTGCAATGATTATGGGTTCCCGCTTTTCCATTTATGAAAGCATGCTAGATTACGTGTGCACATATGTAAAGTTTTCAACGGATTTTATAACGATTCCCTATATTAAAAAATTGCTTGACCTTAATAATGTTTTTCAGTGGAACGCAATGTCAACAAATAGTTCCAGAACAAATACCAGAGGTTTAGCACTTTTAATTCAGGAAGCAAAACAAAGTTCACAACAAATTACAGCAAGCCTTTTAAATGATTCCATTCAAAAAAGTGCTGATGCAATAAAAGAAATAAATGACATTTTAAAAGAACTGATGGTTTTTCAAAAAGAAGCCTACAAAATAAGAATTCGACTCGACGTTACAGAACATCCAAAGTTCGATAAACAAAAAGCATATCGTTCGCAATCTGATGAAATTTCAGAAATAAAGAAAAACATTCCTTCAATAATGGGAAAATTTCCTTATTATACGGAACTTATTCAGGAAATTGTTTCGGAAGACCTTTCGCAAAATGCAAATCAAATCAGGGAACAAACGCTTGCAAAACTTGCAGTAAAAACAAAAGCAGAAAAAACAAAGAAAGTTTCTGTCGATTACAAAGTGTATCTTTTAGACTGCCTGCATACGATTGCTTCACTTGGTGAACTTTACACTTCGATTGCAGAAAAGTTGCAATTCAATGTAAACGTTCTTGAAAATCAAAAGAATTCATTTTTTACACGTTTAAGAAAGGCGTTCAGAAATGCTTTTAAATTAAAAGATCCGCCATTAATTTATGACTTTATAATTGTAGACCCAAAAAAAGACACAAAATCGCATAGAAATGTTGATATTTCAATTTTTATTTCTGCAATTGCAAAAAAAGCAAGTTTTTATACTCCTTTGGCAAATACGAAAAGCCCGGAATTTATTAAGATTAAGGGTTATCCTGAACAGAATATTTTGGACTATCTTAATAAAACCATAGCCGAAAATCAGGAAATTCTAACGCTTTTAAGTGCCGCCGATGAATATTTTAAAAAGAATGTTTCAACTTTTGAACGCTACAAAATTAAGGGCTTAAAAATGGATCTTATTTCCGTAAAAAATATCATCGTAAAAGCAGTTCAAAAAAGATCTGAATATGCAACTTGTATTGAAGAACAAGAACAAATGAAAAAACTTGGAATTGATAATGGATTTTAATTTTATAAAAAAAATTGCCTTTGCGTTTTTTATGTGCAGCAACACATTTTTTGCCTTTTCACAGGAAAGTATTGTAATTGCAGAATCAAAGCATAACTACAACTTAAATCCAAGAACAGCAACTTACGCAACAGAAGCCCAGATATTAACCGGCCTTTATGAAGGTTTATTTTCTTACGACCCTGTAACATTGGAACCACTTTATGCAATGGCAGAAAGTTATAGAATTGCTCGGGATAAAAAACGCTGGACTTTTGTTCTAAAAGACGATTTAAAATTTAGCGATGGAAGCAAAATAACGGCAGAAACTGTAAGAAATAGTTTTATAAAAGTATTAGAAACGCCATCTGCTCCATATTCTTCGCTTTTGGATATTATTCAGGGTGCTCAGGAACTTAGAACTTTAGCCGCAGAAATTACTTTTGATGATTTTCAAAATCTTTTAACTGCAGAAGAAAATCTTGGAATATATGCAGTTGATGAAAAAACAATTTCTTTTTACTTAAAAACACCTGCATCGCATTTACCTCGCCTTTTATGTATGCCGTGTTTTTCTGTAACAGACGAAAATCTTTCGCTTTTTTCAGGGCCGTTTTGCATTAGTGAACAAAGTGAAGATAAAATCATTTTATTAAAAAACCAAAATTACTGGGACTTAAAAAATACAAAATTAGACAAAATTACAATCTTACTTTCCAGTGATGAAAAAGAAAATGTTTACGGTTTCAACAATGGCACAATAGATTGGATTGCCTCTTCTTTTGAAGAAAAAACTTTAATAGAAAAAAATGCAATCCAGGTAAGTGCTGAATTTGCAACTCAATATTTTTTCTTTAAATTTTCAAAAGACTCTGTTTTTAATAATCTTAATTTAAGAAAAGCCTTAATGGAAGCGACTCCGTGGGATAAATTAAGGGCAAATACATACGTTCAGGCAAAAACTTTAATTTATTCATTAAATGGTTACCCTACCCCAGAAGGATATTCGTTTACCGACGATTTTGAAGCAAAACTTCTTATGAAACAAGCAAGAAAAGAATTAAATCTTTCTGAAGACGAAAAAATTACGATTCGTTTTGCAATCACAGATTCTGATTATATGAAAGAAAAAGCAAAGGTTTTAAAAGACGCTTGGGAAAGTCTTGGCGTAGAACTAGAAACTATTCTTTTTTCGGAATTTGCATATCTTTCAAATATTCAAAAGACAGATGCAGAACTTTTTACTTATAACTGGATTGGCGATTTTGCCGACCCGCTTGCGTTCCTTGAACTTTTCCGTGGAAATTCCACATTAAATGTTACAAACTGGCACAACGAAGAATTTGATAGTCTTTTGGACGAAGCCGCCCTTTACACTGATGAAAACCACAACAAGTTACTTTCAAAGGCAGAGCAGCTGCTTCTTGATGAAGCGGTGATTTTTCCAATTCAACATCCGGTAAGTGTGAACATAATTAATTTAAATGAAATTGCCGGCTGGTCAGTAAATGCATTTGATTTGCATCCGTTTAAGTACATTTTTAAAAGAGCAGAAAAAACAGAAGATATACAAAATGGGAATGTCTGCAAATTTTAATTACCCCCAAAAAAAACGCTTTCAGCGTTTCGTACTGACTACGATTAAAAAAAATTACAGAATGACATTTCCATTTGTTGCGTTTTTTATTTGTTCTTTAAAAACAGAAAATTCTTCTTCTTTAATTTGACCTGAAACGTTTACACTGGAATCAAAATTTTCTACAAGGTTATAAATATTAAAATCTGCTAAAAGTTTTTTAATAATTTTATAAAAGCCATAATCAACAGAAAATGAAAAGTTTTTTTTACAAACATAATCTTCAAATGCGTTTTCTTGCACCGCCTTTAAAAGAACTGATTTTGCAGAATCGCCATACGCTTTTACAAGTCCGCCTGTTCCAAGCAATGTGCCGCCAAACCAGCGTGTTACGGTAAGAATAAGATTTGTTGCACCGCTACCTTTTAAAACATCAAGCATAGGCCTACCTGCCGTACCAGAAGGTTCGCCATCGTCGCTAAGTCCCATAATTTCTGATGAAAGACCAAGAATAAAAGCGTGAACAACATGTGTTGCATCTTTATACTTTAACTTTTGAGACTTTAAAATATTTTTTACTTCCGTTTGATTATCACACGGAATAAGCTCAGAAAGAAACTTTGACCCCTTTACAGAAAATTCAGTTTGAACTTGTTTTAAAAGAATTTTCACTATTTTTCCACTTGTATAGATTGAACTTCTTTAGAGACCACGCGGATTCCCTGTGCTTTTAAGCCTTTTTCTGCATAGTTTGAAACATCATATGTTTCAGAAAGAATCTTTACACGAGGCTTTTTTACAAAATGCAAAGTGAACTTAAAATCTTTTTTTGTTTCAACAGCAAGAACTTCCATTCCATCTGGAGCAAAAAAATAATCGCGGTTCATAATATACCCTGAAACTTTACAGCGTTTTATATACACATATTGTGTTTTTGGGTCACGATAAATTATTGTAAAAAGCACTTTTGAAAGACTTTCTTTATCTGCAAGCCCACAGTAACGAAGTTCTGGACCAGTAAAAACTTTTGACGGTGCTTCGGTAACCGTATAAATTCCACTTTTTCTTACATATAAAACTCTATCAAACGGCGTAATTTTTAATATTTCTTCCCCACCCGAAACGGAAGTTCCAAGGTAACCTGTTTCTGCGTTGTATTTTAACGGCGTATCACGGCGAACAACAGTTTTTACATCTACTGTTTTAATATTTGTAATAGTTGTTCGTCTTTCAAGTGTTTTTGGGTCAAGTTTTTGTTCAACACTATTAAGATAACTTATTGCATAATCCGTAAGATTTTTTAAAAGTTTATTAATTTCTTTTATTCTTGCATTTATTGCCTGCACTTCTTTTTTATTTTTGTTTATATCGTACAAAGAAATGCGTCGAATAGGGATTTTTAAAAGATGATCTACATCTTCATCGGTAACATCACGCAAAAGCTCTTCCTTAAAAGGAATAAAACCGTTTTTTACAGCCTTGATGACACTATCTTCAGTTTTCATCTGTTCAATTTCTTTATATATCCGCTCTTCTATAAAGATTCGTTCCAAAGTACGAAGGTGAAGTTTTTCTAAAAGTTGCTGTTTTTCAAATTCAAGTTCTTCTTTTAAAACCCGGGTTAACTGTTTTGCATGAAATTTTATAACTTCTGTAACAGTCATTTGAACCGGCATATTATCTTTTATTACAAGAAGATTGCAGTAAACCGTTTTTTCGCAGTCCGTAAAGGCGTAAAGCGAATCAATTACATCTTTTGCATAAACTCCGCGTGGAAGTTTTATTTCTATATTTACATTTTGTGCCGTAAAATCATTTATAGACGCAATTTTTACTTTTCCATTTTTACTGGCTTTTTCAATTGATTCAATTAACGATTCTGTTGTTGAACCGTATGGAAGTTCTGTAATTACAATTTTTTTATCATCAGAATAATCGATTTTTGCACGCGTAATAAGTTTTCCAAGTCCATCTTTATATTCAGAACAGTCAATAAGTCCGCCAGTTTGAAAATCAGGGAACAACTGAAAACTTTCCCCTTTAAGACATTTTTTTTCTGCTTCGATTACTTCATGAACATTATGGCTCATAATCTGCGTACTCATTCCAACCGCAATACCTTCGGCTCCTGTAATAAGCACAACTGGAAGTTTTGCCTGAAACATAACCGGTTCTTTATTTCGTCCATCGTAACTATCTGCATATTCTGTAATTGCTGGATTTGTAACAAGAATATCTTTTGTAACTTGTCTTATGCGACATTCAATATAACGCGGAGCAGCCGCCGGGTGGCCTGTAAAAATATTTCCGTAATTTCCCTGCTTATCTATAAAAAGTTCTTTGTTAGAAAGATTAACTAATGCGGTATAAATAGAAGCATCACCATGCGGATGAAACTTCATGCAATCGCCAACAACTCCGGCAACTTTATGAAAACGCCCATCATCCGTCACAAGAAGAGTATGTAAGATTCGCCTTTGAACAGGTTTTAACCCGTCTACAAGTTCAGGAATAGCCCTGTCGCGAATTACATAACTTGCATATTGAATAAAATTTTGATCAAAAAGATTTTTTACGTATGCCATTTTTACTCCAGTATGTTTTAAAGCGACTCTGTAACGTCATTTATTAAGAGCTTTAAAGGTTTTACATTAGGATTTTTTGCCCTTTCGCCTTCTGTTAAAATGTCTTTTTTTAATAAAGAAATATTTAAATATGAACACAAAGTAACCTGATTTTCTGAAAGTTCGCTAAGATTTTCTGCATTACTTGCAAAAACAATATCTTTTTCTTTCATAAAGTTTATAAACTGAGTTTTAAACTTTTCGTTATCAAGCCTTGTTCCATAAAAATAAAAAATACTTGAAAAATTATGAATTTTAGAAAGGCGAATGCAACAATCCGTTAATTTTTTAGAAAACTTTTGTCCAAGCGGAGTTTGAACTATATTTTCTGCAAAAACAAAAAGAATTCGTTTTTCTCCATTATTTTCTGTATTCTGCTGAACCACCTTTTGTGTTTCAAAAAACAGATTTTGCATAAAAGTTTTTTCATCAACTTCAATATCGATTTTATCTTTTTCTTTATTTTCAGGATTTAGAATATCATCTTCGTATTCCAAAGCGTCATCTGTATCTTCAAAAGTTATGATTGAGTTTTCCGTATCAGGCTCCTTTAATCCTGGAATTTCAGAGTTTTTTGTATTTTCAAGCGATAAAACTGGAATTTCATTTCCGTTTTCAATTTTATAAAGCACCGAATTTTCTTCGTTTGTCTTAAAAAAAGGATTTTCTTCACTTATTCGTATATGCCTTAGCAAAGGACAATCCGAAATCCAACCGTCTTCAAGAATTTCAAGTTTTTCAGGAAGAACAAGCGTTGTAAGACTTTTGCAAGATGCAAGAGAACCACTACAAATTTTTGTAACCGACGGCGGAATCACAATACTTTTTAATGAAGAACAAAAAGCAAAAACATTTTTTGGTAATGTTTTTATTCCTGCCCTAAAAGGAATTTCTTCTAAAGAAGAACAACCTTCAAAAAGTCCTTCGGAAAAATCTTCAACTTCAAGTGGCATTACAACCTTTTTTAGTGCTGAACAGCCTGAAAAACAATAAGAAGGTATTTTTTTTAATTCCAACGGCAAACGCACTTCTTGTAAAAATAAAGAAGAGCTAAAACATCTTTCACCTAAAATCTTTACCGAATCTGGTACAAAAATCTTTTTTAATGAACAATTATAAAATGCTTTTTCTTTTATTTCATAAGATCCATTTGGAATTGTTCCATTAAAATCTGTGTTTTCTGAATCTAAGGCAACAATTACCTTAAAATTACCCGTATAAGTAAGCCCATTTTTTTTTGTGCATTCCATACGCTAATTTTAATTCAGTAATCACAGATTTGCAATCGAGTTATTTTAATCGCATTATTTTAATGAAAGACCAATCTTAAATGCGTCCCCAACAACTTCGCCTAATCTAATGTACTTATGATTTTGCGGGTCATAGGTTATTGGATCAAGTTTTTTTACATTGATTTTTCCATCGACAAGGATTTGTTCATCTGCACAAACATTTACAATTTCACCTAAAAGTCTGCATTCTTCTGCATTGTAACTAATTGTACGACATTCTAAAACCAAAGGAAGTTCATCTACACAAGGAGCATTTACTTTTGAACTCTGCGTAAAATGAAAGCCTGATTTTTTTACTTTTTCGCTGTCTTTATTTGCAGAAACAATTCCAACAAAGTCGCAGGCTACAACAGTTTTTGCAGTTGCCATACTAACAGTAAAATCACTTCCTGCCTGAATGTTTTTTACAGTTTTATGTTCAGGACTTAAACAAATGTTAATTTTTGTATCATCTGCAATTCCGCCCCAGGCTGCATTCATAACATCTGGATTTTTATTTTCGTCATAAGTTGCAATCATAAGAACTGGCATAGGATAAAGCAATGCCTTTGCACCTAAATCTTTTTTCATAATTTACTCCAAAAAAATATTTTATATCTAATATTATATCACAAATATGTTATAATGTTTGTATGAAAAAAATCGCTGTTATAACTGGTTCTTCTAGTGGAATGGGAAAAGATTTTGCCCTCCAGCTTGCAAAAGACTATCAAAGTTTAGGTTTAGATGAAATATGGCTTATTGCCCGCAGAAAAGAAAAACTTAATGAAGTTGCAAATGAAATTAAATCAATAGAAAATGCACCTTGTCCTTGTCCTATTGAATTAGATATTTCAGGCTCTAGCGGTGCAATGAACTACAAAACTCTTTTAGAAAACAAAAAAAAATCTGGTGATTTTGAAATTTCAGTTCTTATTAATAATGCTGGTTTTGGAACTTACGGTCCTTTTGAATCAACTCCAATAGAAAAAGAACTTCAAATGATTGACACAAACTGTACTGCTCTTACAGGAATTACAGGCTATTCACTTCCATATATGAAAGAAAACTCTTTTATTATAAATACAGCAAGTATGGCATCTTTTGCACCATTGGGTAATTTTGCAGTTTACGGAGCAACAAAAGCATTTGTTCTAAGTTTTAGCTTTGCCCTTGCAGCAGAATTAAAGGGAAGAAAAATCAGTGTTTGTGCATTGTGTCCAGGTTCAGTAAGCACAGAATTTGCAAATGTTGCTTCAAATGGAGCAAGAAAAGAAGTTCTGCACGGTTTTTCTTCTGAAAAAACAGTCCGACACTGCTTAAAAAGAGCATTTAGAAAAAAGCACACAGCAATTTTACGTGCAAAATGGAAAGCACAGGCAATCGGAAGTAAAATTGTAGATGCGTATACCGTTGCTGCAATAACTTTTAAGTTTGCAAAACGGCCGTATAAACATGATTAAAATATTTTTACAAAAAATTAAAAAGACGGCAAAAGTTTTCTTTAAGTTTTTCTGGAGTAAGTTCATTTCTTAAAGAAAACGCTTTTTCGTATATCTTTTTAATTTCAGAAAAAGATGTAAAATTCTCATTTTTTAATGTTTGAAATGGTGCGTCGGTTTCTAAAAGCAGATTTTCTAGTGGAAGATTTTGAATGCAGGAAATACTTTTTTTATTTCCATTTAAAATCTGTTTTGAAAAACTAAAATAAGAAGAAGGAAGTTTTCTTAAAATAGAAAATGCTTCTAAAGATGGGCCATAAAATGAATGAAAAATTAGAACAGGAACTTTTGAAAGAATTTTTGAATTTTCAAAAATAAAATCACTTCCTTTTCTAACATGCAAAACAAGCGGTTTTTGATATTTTATGCTAAGTTCCACTTGTATATAAAACGCCTTTTTTTGTTCCAAAAGATTTTCCCTAAATTCTTTTGTAAAAAGGTCAAAACCAGATTCTCCTACACAAGAAATCTGATTGTTTTTTAAAAGCAATTCAAGAAAATCTGCATTTTCTATAAGTGGATTTTGCGGATGAAGACCAAACGAAGAAAAAATATTTACTTTTTTTCTATCACCGTTATTTTCTTTTATTATTTCAATTGCTTTTTGTTGTTCATACCATTCTTCTTTTGAATGAGCACAAGTACAAGCATAATATTCATTAAATTCATCAATTTTTTTTAATATTGTTTCGCTCTTTTCTCTTTTTAAACATTCTGAAAGATGAAAATGAGAATCGCAATAACAAAAATTTTCTAACATACCAAAAAATAATACCGACTATATAAGTACAAAACAAGAAGCATAATTTTTTTGAGCATACAAAAAACCAAAGTTACAGAGGTATTTTATGAAAAGTTATTCATTAAAAAGCTTAGGAAACAAAAACGACTACATGACAATTCTTTATGAAGAAGAAGATGGCTATATCATTCGCATTGTCCGCGATTTAGACGGTTATGAAGAAGTTAAAGAAGATTTTTTAAGCAAAGAACTTTTTGAATGTTGCATTAGAACTGGTTATCTTACAGAAATAAAAACAACTTCTGTTTCTTCTGCTATTTCTGCATAATTTTTGCTCTAAAAATACTTTCCGACAATATCAATGGCTGCCTTTATTCTAGTTTCTTTATCTTGAACAGGGGGCAGCCAATTTATTTTTACTCCGTTTTTTTCCATAAAACGAAACCAAGTTTCCTGACGTTTTGCAAACTGTCGGATTGCAATAAAAAGTTGTTCTGTCATTTCTTGTTTGGTAAGTTTATTTTCAAGATAAAGAGCACAATAACGATATTCAAGTCCAAGTTTTTCAAGTCGCTCCCATGAATAACCTTTTTTATGCAAATCAGAAACTTCTTCTATCATACCTGAATCAAGGCGTTCAATAAGACGCTTATGAATATTTTCTCTTAATTTTTCCCTGTCAAAAGTAGTTCCTAAAACTAAAGGTTTAATTTCTGGTCTTTTATACATTGAACTTTTTAGCTTTTCTGCAATTTTTCCATGAGTTCCATAATAAATTTCTATTCCACGAATAACTCTTTCTCTTTCAAGCAAATCGTTTTTTGTATGAAGATCTGGTTTTAATTTTAGATAAATTTCAGAAAGTTCTTTTAAAGATTTATTTTCAAGTTCTTTTCGTACTTCTGGAAGTTCAGGAACATCTATAAGATTGTAATCGCGTATTACAGCATCAAGGTACATTCCTGTTCCACCAACAACAACTGGAAGAACTTTTTTTTGAATAAGAGAATCAAAAACTCTGTAAAAATCCTGCTGATAATGAAAAACATTATATTCAGTATCCAAATCTACAATATCAATAAGATGATACGGAATTTCTTTTTTATTTATGGTGTATTCCTGCAAATCTTTTCCAGAACCAATATCTAATCCTTTATAAGTTTGCCTTGAATCTGCAGAAATTATTTCACCATTAAAATGGTATGCAATCTGCACTCCTATCGAAGTTTTTCCCGCTGCTGTAGGCCCTAAAACAACGACACAATTATATTCACCCATAAAAAACTACATTACCCTGCAAATTGCACATTTTAAGTATTCTGACTTTGGATAACCTAAAAGAACCGGATGGTCTGGTCCTGCTCCACGTTTTTCTAAAATTTGAACTTTTTTATGACTATCCATTGCGGCGTGCATAAGCATATCGTAAAAATAATGCGAATCAAAAAAATATGAACATGAACACGTTACAAGAATACCGCCTTCATTTAAAAGTCGCATTGCCCTAAGGTTTATTTCTTTATAACCGCCATATGCTTTTTGAATTGTTTTCGCACTTTTTGTAAATGCAGGAGGATCAAGAATGATTACATCAAACTTTTTGCCTTCTGCTTCGTATTTTTTTAATAAATCAAAAACATCTGCACAAAGAGCAGTAACTTTAGAAGTCGCATTGTTTAATTCAATATTTTTTTTGACCATTTCAACTGCTTCTTCTGAAATATCTACAGAAACTACACTTTTTGCCCCTGCCTTAAATGCATTTAAGCCAAATGCCCCTGTATGAGTAAATGTATCAAGCACATTTTTCCCATGGCAATAAAAAGCAACTGCCTTTCTGTTATCTTTTTGATCAAGGAAATATCCAGTTTTTTGACCATTTACAATATCCACGCAAAGTTTTATACCATTTTCTTCTATTGTAATAACATTTTCACCAGGTTTTCCAAGCCAAGCTGATGAAGTTGTTATGCCTTCTTTTTCACTTATATCTTCATCACTTCGTTCATAAATTGCATCAGGTTTACATGCTTTTTTTAATGATTTAAGAATTTCGTCACGGAATTGCTCTGTTGCAAGCGAAAGAAATTGAACTACAAGATAAACTTTTTTTTCGATTGTACAGAACCTGTCACAAATAAAGCCAGGAAATAAATCTGCATCGCTAAAAATTAAACGATAAGAATCATTTTCAGAATAATGAACGCGACGTATATTTACTGCATCATAAACTCGTTTTTCCCAAAATGAATTTGTATCTGCAAAAACCTTGTCAGCATGCTCAGGCGAAATAAGACGCACTGTAATTTTTGATTTTTTATTTATTATTCCAGTTCCAATAAAACCGCCGGCTTTACTAAAAACTTCAACGCCACTTCCGTTTGGAACCAAACTTTCGCTTAAACTAGTTTCCTGCCATGCTTCTTTTTCATCTTTACGATATTTTACATGTGATATTTCATTATCGAAAACCCAAGGAAAACCCTGCTGTAATTCTTTTTCTTCTTTTGCTTTTAAAAATACTCTTGCGTAATTCATATATTGAGAATTATACAAAATCAGAATAAAATAATAAATATGAAAAAACTTTTTACTGTTTTCTTACTTTTTAGTGCATTAAATTGCTTTGCAAAATCAAGACCAATCATTACAAATCTTGATGCTAAGCCTTTAAAAACAAATAAAATACAACTTACATGGAAAGTGCCTACAGATTGTGAAGTTCAAATTAAGAAACTTTTTATTTACAGAAACACAAAACCTATTGGTACTTATTATGATGTTTCTACCTCAAAACAGATTGCAGAACTTGAACCGTCTGTTCAAACTTATGCTGATACATTAAAAAATTACAGCGATTACTACTATGCTGTTATTGCTCAAACAGAAAACGGAATATACGACATAATTCTTCCTAGTGTGAATGCAACTGTAAACGGAACGCATCTGATTCTTCCAGAAAAAAAAGCAGATACAAAAAAAACAGAATCTTCTAAAGAAAAACTAGTTCCGCCTGACGGAAAAAGAGAAACTCCCCTTCCTTTTCTTGATATTACAGAACAATTTTCTAAAAAGCCATTAAATATGAAGCAGGAAACTCTTGACGTTGCAAAAGCTTTGTCAAGAACTGAACAGACAAAAACAGTAAAAACAATGGAACCTTATATTTTTGAAGAAGATATTATTACCCCAGATGGTGGCGATGATTTTCTTCTTTTTGAAATCTTACGAACAACGTTTATTCAAAAAAAGTATTCTTCTGCAACAGAGCAATTAAAAAAACTTATAGGTACAAACCTTTCAAAAGAAGTAACGAAAAGAGCAGTTTTTTATCTTGGCGAATCAGAATATTTTACAGGAAACTACAGCAGTGCAGTGCGAACTTTTCTTTTATGTTACGATAAAGAACCTCAACTTGCAAAAAAATGGATTGATGCTTCTTTAGAAAAATTGGAGATTAAAAGCTAGACCGGCTATGTGTAGTGAATGTAAAGTTTTTACTTGCAAATAGATAAAAGCGTAAGCGACTTTACAATTTGCGAAGATTTTGTGCGATGGGAACGATTAAGGTTGCGGAGCAACCCGAACCCATTCAACCGAAGGTTGAGCACAACCATCTGTAGCAAATTGGAAAGTCGCTGAAAGCGTTTTTAGTCAAGTTTATTAAAACTTAACATTTACATCTAATATATAGAACGTATTAAATCTATAAACGCAGGATTTTTTTGAATTCCAAGTTCTTCTGCGGTAAGTCCAGGTTTATTTTCTTTTACAACACTTTGACCGTTCATATCTGCCATTGGAGAAGCATTTAGCTGCACATCAGTTATTCCCGATGACGCAGCATTTTCGCCTGTACCTTGTGCATTCTGTTCGTCTGTGTTTGGTCTAGAAACAAGAACAATTTCATCGCCAGTATTTACTCTATCGTAAAAACCTCGATATTCTAAAAGACCTTCGCTTATTTCTTCACTTGAATATGTAACCGTAAAAGTTCCTAAAATATCCGAATCTTTGTACGTTACGCCACCGCCAGTGCTTGAAGTTTGAATCGAACCTTTTTTTACAATATCAAATACAGAACCTTCAATTACATTTTCTGAACGACCTAAATCTGAAAGTAAGGTTTTTCCATCTCGGCTTAAAATCTTTCCTCTAATTGGAAGATGAGTTAAAACATCCGAAGAAAAACGCCTGAACACCTTTGAATAACGATTGTTTCCAGTTCCATAAACTGACTGTTCCAAAATCTTTACGCCAGTTCTTGCAGAATACATTGAATATTCAAGCGTTACATTTCTTTCGCCTTCGTCAAACGAAATTAAAATAAAATAATCTTTTTTGCCTTCTCTTGCTTTTTTATATGCGTTTGCAAAACCAGAAACTGATTCTGCACTTGTTTTTACAGAAGAAGACGCAAGACCTGAAAAAAGGTCACTTGCAAACTCACAGGCGATTCTGTTATTTTCAACGTGGCGTGTGTTTATACTTTCCGGAATAAAATAAAGACCAAGCGACCACCTCGTTTTATCAAGAAAGAACGGCTCTACATTCCATTTTTTAGAAAGAGAATCACTTAATAAGTTTGAATACGCTTCAATTTTATCATTCATAACTGTTTCAGAATGATTATTTTCAGAAGTCTCTTTTGTATTTTGAACGAACAAAAGTTGCTCTAAATAAAGTTCGTGCATTCCATTAAGTTCAAGAATATCTGCAAAAGCCATTCTTGCTTCCTGGTTTGAAGGATCGATTTTTAACGCACGCTGATATTCATACGAAGACCCCTGACTATCGTAACGTTTTGCATATTCCTTAGCCATTTTTACATGATACAAAGCCCAGTCTTTACGGCGGGAATCTTCAAGCGGAACAATTTTTGAAAGTGCAAGTTCCATGCTTGTCCTCATAATTTCATCTTCTGGGAAAATATTTAACCCCGTAGACCACACAGAAATTGCTTCTTCATATTTATTTTGAGCATAAAGAGCCTGACCTTTTAAATACCAGGCAAGAACATCATTTCTGTTTCGTCCGATTATAAAATCACAAAGCGAAACCGCATCTTCATATTGCTGCTTTTGATAATAAATTTTTGCAAGAAACTGATATGCTTTTTCAAAATTACCATCAACTTGTAGAGCAACCTTTGCGTGTAATTCTGCATTTTTTATGTCATCGTTCATTGCTGCAACTATTGAAGCAATATAATGAACTTCTGCCTCATTTGCATAAAAAGAAAGAGCCTGACTAATATACTTTTTTGCATTGTCAAACTTACCTAACTGAGAAGAAACAACTGCAAGGCTTAAAAGTGCTTTTCTGTTTTTTATATCACGCTTTAATGCTTCAGAATATTGTTTTTCTGCACCAGAAACCCGACCTTCAAAAAGATCAAGTTCAGCAAGACCAAAACGAGAAGTTACATCATTCGGCTTTTTTAAAAGATTTTTTTCAAAGATTTTTCGTGCTTCGCTAAACTTCTGCATTGCAATGTAAGTCATTCCACGAAGATTATTTATTTCTGTACTGTCTTTTGCGTATTTTTCCGCATGATCCAATTGTTCAAGCGTAAGATCAAATTCTGAAAGCTGGTAAGAACATTCCGCACTAGAAAACCATGCTTCAAAGTAAGAAGGATTTTTATTCAATGCTTCAATGTAGTATTCTCCGGCTTCATACCAGTTTTCTTCATTCTGTGCTTTTTTTCCAAGTTCATAATATTGAAAAGCAGTTTTATCAGAAGCAAAGAACATTTTTGTAAATACAAATAAAACTAATACAAAAATTGACTTTTTATTCAGACTTTTCATCTTGAAAATCCTTTTCGTCTTTTCGGATTACTTTTATTGAATTAATTCTGTGCCCTTCCATATCTTGAACTATAAACTCAAAAGAAGACCATGATGTTTTTTCAAATTTCACAGGGATTTTTCCAAAAAGATCAAATACAAATCCACCTAAAGAATCAAAATCTTCTGCCGGAAAGTTTGCATTTATTGTTTCATTTAAGTCATCAAGATCAACTCGGGCATCGCAAAGCCAGACATTATTTCCTAATGTAAGAATATCTTCGCGTTCATTATCAAATTCATCCTGAATATCACCAACAATTTCTTCGATTATATCTTCCATTGTAATGATTCCGGCAATTCCGCCATATTCATCAATTGCAATGGCAATATGACAATGTCTTCGCTTAAATTCCCTTAAAAGAGTATCAATTCTTTTGCTTTCTGGAACAAAATATGCTTTACGAATTATATTTTGAAGTTCAACCGGCGTTTTTTTATTAAAACTATAAATAAGATCTTTTACATAAAGAACGCCTACAACATTATCAATTGATTCACTGTATACAGGAAAACGCGAATGACCGCTTTCCGCAATTTTTTGAATAAGAATATCAGACGGCGTATCAACGGAAAGAAAATCAACATCAATGCGGGGAACCATAACTTCTTTTACAGTTGTTTCGCTTAAATCTTCGATTCCTTGAATCATATCCTGTTTTTCTTCGTTGATAACTTCCTGTTCTTCCGGGGTAAGTTCTTCGCTAAGATTATTCTGCTTATTATCTTTCTTTTTAAACAAATGAAAATTCATCTTTACTCCATAATCTTTTCGTCTGCAAAATCTTTTAACAAATCTTCCTGCAGAATAAGCATTTCACATTTTGGCTGAACGCCTTTTTCTATATGTTCTTCACCGTGATCAAAACCGTTTAAATGAAGAAGCCCATGAATTAAAAGCCGCTTTAATTCTGAATTTTCTGAAACTTCAAAATATTCCGCATTCTTTGGAAGCGTTTCAAGACTAAGAACAATATCCCCTACAGAAAGCCATTCACCTTCTTCATCAGTATATTTTTCGCCGTTTTCAAAAGAAAGCACATCCGTAGGATTATCAATTTCGCGATAAGTTTTGTTTAAGTCCTGAATAAAATCGTCCGTACAAAACATAATTGAAAGCTCTTCATTGTCATAATTCAATTTTGAAAGCACTTTTTGCATAAAAGGTTCAATTTTTCCAATCCATTCCGGCTCTTTTAAGTTTTCCTGAACGGAAACAAAAACTCTGTTTGCCATTATTTTTCCTCCGGTTTAATTTCAAGTTTAGTTTCTGTTTTTGTTCCTGACTTCTTTTCTGTTCCTTTAACTTCTTTTTCATCAGGATCTTTTTGGTTAGGATACTTTATTCTTCCATGATAATATGAAGTTAGAATTTTTACAAAAACACTTTTTATCTTTTTTAAATCGCCAAAAGTTAAGGCACAATTATCTAACTGACCGTGATCCATCTTTCCTTTTACAAGAGTATCAATAAACTTTGTAAGGCGTTCTTCCGTAGGGTTATCCATACTTTTGCAGGCAGCTTCTACTGTATCTGCAAGCATTACTACCCCAGATTCTTTAGAAACCGGTGGATTTCCAGGATACATATAATCTGTAATATTTACGCCGGAATCCTGCTCTTTTGCTTTTTCATAAAAGAATGTAATAACACTGTTTCCGTGATGCTGTTCAATTATATCTATTACCTGCTGCGGAAAATGAAGTTGTCTTGCCTTTTCAATACCCTTTCTAACATGACTTCTTATAAGAGTTGCTGCAAGATTAGGTTTCATTTCATTAAGTTTGTGCAGACCGTCCATATCATTTTCTGTAAAATATTCGCTTTGATCCATTTTTCCAATGTCATGATAAAACGCTGCAACACGTGCTAAAAGCGAATTTGCCCCAATTTCACGGCATGCACTTTCAGAAAGTTGGGCTACCATTTGCGAATGTTGATACGTTCCAGAAGCAGTAAGAAGAAGTTTTCGCATTATAGAATTATTTGAATCGCTTAAATCCATAAGACGAAAAACAGAAGCAGTATTTAAAATAAGTTCGATTGGAGTAATAAGCCCCAAGGCAAGAACGCCAGAAAGAAAGCCATTCAAAGCAACAAGCCCGATTACAACAGGAAGTTCCATAACACTGTAATTAAAAATAACTGCAATTAAAATTACTAAAACCGCATTAATTAAAGCAAGCATTAAAGAAACAAACATCATATCGATTCTGCGTTCAATTTTTCGCACAATTGTTGAAGAAGCAAGGCAGGAAGCAAGCGTAAAAAGGAAAGGAACAAGTTGATATGAACTTGCATCTAAAACTGCAAAAGCAAAAATAAACGAGCAGAAAATCGCACTCATCTGACCATAAAGAACAGCAATAATTAGTATAAAAAGAGATGCCGGAATTATAGTTGTAATGTCAAACGGAGAAACAAAAAATGAAACTTTTGCACAGAATGCTACAGTAGCATAAACTAAAAGAAAGCATATAACCTGAAAAATAAGTTCCCGAAGGTGAATTTCCCTGTCAAACGGAGCAAATGTAAAAAGCAAAATCCACATTGTAGCCAGAAGAGCCAAAAACAATTCTGAATCAGCAAACGAGCGGGAATCAATATAATGCGGAGATTCTGCCATTTTCTGTAATTTTGAATATGCTTCTTCTGTAATCGGAAAGCCTTTACGAATAATTTTTTCGCCTGCCTCTATAAAAACAGGATTCATTTCATCTGCTGGAATAGATTTTGGTGCAACGATTGTTCTATCTGCAATCTGCCCAATTTCAAAATCTTCCATTTTATAAGAAAAAATTGTCTGCGATAAAGAAACTTTAAAAAAGTTCTCTGTAGAAACAGCTAAAAAGCCTAAAATCACCAAAAGTAAAAGCGGCCAATGAGCCTTTACAAAAAGGTTTACTTCCCTAAAATAACTTTTTAATGCTTCTGAAAAAAAATTATTCTTTGTTTTCGTCATTTTCATATACCTTTACAATTTTTTTTACAAGCGGATTACGCACAACATCTTCTGGAGTAAGACGGTTAATTCCAATTTCGTCAATTCCATTAAGAATAGAAAGAGCGTGCGTTAAGCCAGACGGAACTTTTTTAGAAAGATCCACCTGAGTTTCATCTCCTGTAATAAAAATCTTAGAATTTTCCCCCATCCTAGTAAGAAACATTTTCATTTGTTCTCTTGTTGTATTTTGAGCTTCATCTAAAATGATGACGCTATTATTTAAAGTTCTTCCCCTCATATATGCAAGAGGAGCAATTTCTATTACTTCTGATTCAATAAGACGTTTAACAGTATCTTTTGGAAGAACGTTTTCCATTGAATCATAAAGCGGCCTTAAGTACGGCGTAATCTTTTCCCTTAAATCTCCAGGCAAAAAACCAAGATTTTCCCCAGCCTCTACAACAGGGCGAGTAAGAACAATATGCGTTACTTTATGACAAAGCAAAAGCCTGAGTGCTTCGCAAACTGCAAGAAAAGTTTTTCCAGAACCAGCAGAACCTGAACAAAAAACCATATCTTTATTGCGCATAGAGATTATGTAATCCGCCTGCCCCTGAGTGTGCGGATAAACTTTTTTTATAGCACCAGGAATAACAATCGAAACAGAAGATAAATCACACTTTTTTTCTATATTAAGAACGGAAGCTATAATGTCATTGGAATTTTTTGAACCATCTTCAAGTTCATCAAGAATGCGGTCAACAATATAACGAAATTTTTCCTGCACAGAAGTGTCGGGCGTACTTATGGAAAGTTCATTTCCATGCGTAAAAACAGGAAGCCCCAAATGCTCTTCGATGAGTTTTAAATTGCTGTCATTTGTACCACAGATACCCGAAAGTAGTTCTAAGTTAGGTACAACTATTGTATATTCAGAATCCACTGTTTTTATTGTAAAACATCAAATGTAAATTGACAATAGAACGAATTGAATTCTGTTTTTCGCTTTTTACTGTTTTTAAGTTTCTTTGTATAGTGAAATAAAACTCAGTATAGTGGGGGGTAAATTCTCAGTGAGGTTTAGGTAAATTCTCACTGAGTTTTCCCTAAAAAGCCACTGAGTTTTTAAAAATTCTCAAAGGCTTTTTAGGCAAAACTCAGTGGCTTTTTACCCAAAACTCACTGAGAATTTAGTCAAAAGCCAAAGGATAGAAAAAAACGTATAGTATGCCACTATTTAAGTTCCCATTCACCATAATTATCAACGATTTCAGTCTTCATTGCACTCATTGGTCGCCATGTAATATTAATTGTTATATACGGATTAAATTCATACTCTTTTTTTTCACTATTAAGGCGCGGTTCAATCTTAAATGTTGTATTAAAATCCCAGTCGTGAAGTTCATGGGTAAGGGAAAAATTTAGACTTTTCAGCTTAAAACCTGACTCTTTACGAAGAGAATCATCATCAAATCTGAATGAATTAAGTAAATCTTTAAACACATTTTCTTCGCCAGAAAGACCAATATCGTTTCCAAAATAGCGATAAATTACAGAATTCTTAGAAGACGATGAGAATGAAAAAGTTACAAATTCATTTATTTTAAACGAAAGCGACGGTGTGAATGTAAAATAACTGCTCGTAGGCTTTAAAAGATCGGCAACAATACTTGTAGAAAGCCCCAGTCCCATGCTTACACGATTCTTCCAACGGTAAATTGTTTTTGTTCCTGGTGCATACGAAAAAGAAAAACTATATGGAAGAAATTCTTTATCCCCTGTACGCATTACCCAGCCAGTAGGCCTACCATCCTCGTATTCCATATCATAACCGTACGTGTACGACATTTGATAGGCAGCCGTAAGTTTCATCCAACTTAATGAAAACTTCATAGAATCATGATGATATTCATCCATATTATAATTGTAACTTTCAGAAAAACTCATGGAACTACCCAAAACTTTTCCAGAAATGGTAAGACTTTGTTTTAATGGCTGACGAACCCATTCAGCGTCATCTTCCGTACTGGACTTTTTAACTCCAGTTTCAAAAGAAAGGGTTGTCAGCGGAAACCCTAGTTTTAAGGTTGAATAATAACTTTCGGCAAGTGGCTTTAACGTTGTAGAAAGAGTAAGACTCTGTGTAAATTTGGAATCACGTTGGTTTGTTGCAAAGGTAAAATCAAGAGCATTTGTTGTAACGCTTTCATCATCTGACCAGTCTAAAAGATGGTAATCCCACTCAGGATTATCTTCTTCTGCATCATATTCATCAGATAAAAACTCTGTACGCACAAGCCTAAGGGTGTTTCTCCAGGTAATTCCTGTGTCTTTTATTGGTTTTATGTAGGCAAACGGTTTTAATGAAACCGAATTTGTCTGCGTAAGGTCTAATTTATCAGTTGCGTAGTCTGCTTTTTTAATTGAGGCTGCCGACGAAGTTGTGTACCAGCTGGACTCGTTTTCTCCGTTCATATGAAGATACGGGTGTCGCTGTTTTACTGGATTAAACGTATTTGAATTACTTATGGAAAAAAAGTTTCCTGAATAAGAAAAAGAGTTATCCAGCGTAATCGGAACGGAAACTTTATACATATATGATTTTAGAACACTCCAGTCAAAGTCTTCCGGCTTGGTTAAAACTTCACTTGAAGCATTATATGAAATCTGACTTGAATAAGACGGCTTAATTGAATACTTAAGCGAATAGTTTACGCCAGGAAAATCTACAATAGATGCAGAAGAGGAAGAAATCTTTGGTAACGCAGAAGACGGCATAATCGGCTCTGTTTCTTCTTTTTTAGTCTCACTAGAGTCTTCAACTTCTTCTGCTTTCTCATCAGTTTTTTCTAGAGCAGAATCTGTTTTTTTATCATTTTTAGAAGAAGAAAGTTCTTCCGGGGGAATCATTGAAACTGTATAAGACGTATTTTTAGCGGTTGATGTTGTTTTTTTTGTACTTGAAACGTCAATTAAAGTTCCGCTAAGCGTTCCAGAAAGCGTTAAAGGAATTACCTGCGATGGATAAAAGAAGTAGCGTTCCGGAGTTGCAGACTTCCATTTTGATAAAGAGTCTGAACTTAAATCTGAGTTTTCAAGGCTTGTATTTGTAACAGAAGAAAAAGATACAGAAGAGTTTACGCTTAATGAAAGCGTATTTAAGTACGGCTTAAAAAAAGACGGCAAAGGAACTGAATAAGAGCCAGAAAGAGTCCAACTGAATGATGAGGTTGTTGATACAGTTGTGTCATCGTCTGTATTTTGAGAATCAATTAAAAAACTTATCCAGTCCATTGATTCTGTGCGTTCATTTATAAAATCTCCATAAAAATATGGGTCGGAATAAAGCGGAAGCGAAATATTTAAGGTAAACGGAGAAGACATTGACATCTTAAAGTTCCCTGAATACCTAAAAGGAAGCTCAAAACCTAAAAAGTTTGAACTATCATAAACTTTTGTTCCATCAGGCGAAAAAGGAACATATTCCCCCGAACTTGTAAAAATCGTATTTGAAAAACCAAGTTTTGCATTCATTTCTATGCTGGAAATATATTTTTTTGGCTTAAATACGCCTTCAATCCCGGCAAGATAACCTAAATTTGAATAATAATCGCCTAAAATCTTAAAATAATTTGTTGTGTTTCCTGTAAAATCCGTATCCAAATTATGAAGAACAAGTCCTTCAAGTTTCTGGTCTTTTAACACGGATGGCTTTACAAAATTAAAAAGTGCCTTAAGTTTTTCAGAACTATCACTATCACTAGAAGAAGAGGAACTTGACGTATCAAGAGGTTTTCTTCCATATAAATAGGAAGTTGTCCGCAAAAAATAGCCGCGTCGTTTTTCATAACCAAAAACCGGATTAAAAACAAGTTCATCTTTTGGATAATAAAACGCCGGAAGATAAAAAATTGGAACTGGTCCTACAAAAAGTCTTGCATTTAAAAAGGCAAATTCCCCGCCGGGCAAAAGCCATATTCGGCTGGCTTTAATACGCCAGTGCGGATCTTCTTCATCGCAAAACGTGAGTTCTCCGTTTTTAAAAGTAATTGTATTTGATTCACTGCGACCAAAAATATCGCTTGCAACAATAAGGGTTGAACCTGAAGGAAGGTTAATTGCGTCCGATTTTACTTGAACAACCCTGCCATCATCAAAAACGCCTTCCAGCGTAGATGTGTTAAACATAAGAGAACTGGCCGTTACATTTTGATTTCCTGCACTAGCAGTTGTCTGCTCAAGCGAAACATTTCCTTCTGCATAAATCATTTCGCTAGTTCTATCATAACGGATTGAATCTGCAGAAATTACGTTCTTTGTAGAAGAACGCGAAACGCTTATTTTTACATCTCCTGTTAAAATTATAAGATCGTTTCCAGTTTCCTTATCTTTTTCATATTTTGTGGCACGTGCATTTTCTATATTGATAACAGTTCTTTCTGCCTCTTGGGAAAACAGAACTTCCGCAGAAAAAATTACACAGAGAAAATACAATACTTTTAATAATCTTTGTTTTTTCATCTGGAAAGCATCTCTTTTATAAAATGACCTGTATAACTTTCAGAAACATTTGCAACTTCTTCAGGCGTTCCTTTTGCAATGATATTTCCTCCACGAGTTCCGCCTTCTGGTCCAAGATCGATTATATAATCTGCCTGACATATTACATCAAGGTTATGTTCAATCATCAAAACTGTATTGCCTTGATTTACAAGACGCTGAATAACTGCCATTAACTGCATTACATCTGCAAAGTGAAGTCCAGTTGTAGGTTCGTCCATTATGTAAAGAGTTTTTCCTGTAGAAACACGACTTAGTTCATTTGCAAGTTTTACTCTTTGTGCTTCTCCGCCGGAAAGTGTTAAAGCACTCTGCCCCAACTGAATATAACCTAAACCAACAGATTTTAGCGTTTCTAATTTTCTTGAAATATGCGGAATCGAAACAAAAAAATCGCAGGCTTCTTCTATGGTCATATTAAGAACATCATTTATGTTTTTTCCTTTGTATAAAACATCTAACGTTTCTTTATTAAATCGTTTTCCACCACAAACATCGCATGTTATAAAAACGTCCGGCAAAAAATTCATTTCGATTGTAATTGTCCCGCTTCCCTGACAGTTTTCGCATCGACCGCCTTTTACGTTAAAACTAAAACGCCCTTTTGAATAACCGTTTGCCTTTGCTTCAGGAGTAGAGGCAAATAAATCACGGATGTTATCAAAAACTCCAACATACGTTGCAGGATTACTTCGCGGAGTTCGTCCAATCGGGCTTTGGTCTATATTAATTACTTTGTCTATATACTCAAAACCGGAAAGAGATTCAAATGAACCCGTAGGATATGAAGTGTGCATTATTTTGTTTGAAAGAGACGGATAAAGCACATCGCCCATTAAAGTCGATTTTCCAGAGCCTGAAACGCCAGTTATGCAAGTAAAAGTTCCAAGCGGAATTTCTACGTTAACGTTTTTTAAATTGTGTTCTGTTACGCCGGAAAGCACGATTTTTTGACCATTTCCTTTTCTGCGTTCAGATGGAATATCCATTTTTAATGCACCTGAAAGGTATTGACCTGTAAGACTTTCAGGAACTTTCATAACTTCCTGAACAGTACCTGAAGCAACAACATTTCCTCCATGAACGCCAGCACCAGGACCAATATCAACAAGAAAATCTGCTGTACGCAAAGTTTGCTCATCATGCTCTACAACAATTACTGTGTTTCCCTGTTCTTTTAAGTACAAAAGAGTATCGATTAAACGCTGGTTATCACGCTGATGAAGTCCAATTGAAGGTTCATCAAGAATATACATAACTCCAGTAAGAGCAGAACCTATCTGCGTTGCAAGCCTTATTCGCTGCGCCTCACCGCCGGAAAGTGTTTCTGCAGAACGTTCAAGCGTAAGATAATCAAGCCCTACATCTTTTAAAAACTTTAAGCGGCTCTTTATTTCCTTTAGAACTTGTTCTGCAATCTTTTCTTCGTTTTCAGAAAGACTAAGATTTTTAAAAAAATCAACAGATTCATTTACCGAAAGCGAAGAAAGTTCCCAAATATTTTTACCGCCAACTGTAACACCAAGTGCTTCAGGGCGAAGACGACGACCGTCGCAAGCAGAACAATGCGAAACAGACATAAACTTTTCTTCAATTCGTACACGTTGTGCTTCTCCCCAAGCTTCTGCATGCCGCCTTTTCATATCAGCAATAATACCAGGCCAGGCACGATTATATTCGCTATAGCCTTCCCCGCTTTGCTTTTTGTAAACCCAGTGAATTTTGCGGTTTTCATCTCCATTCAATAAAAAGTCGTATTGCTTTTTTGAAAGCTTATCTAACGGCGTATCAAGGGTAAAACCCGCTTCTTCTGCAACAGCAGAAAACATTGAATAATTCCATTCACTTTCAGGATTGTAAAAAGCAAGGGCACCTTCATTAAAACTTTTTGAAGAATCTGGAATGATTTTGTTTAAATCCCATTCCATTTTTTGCCCAAGCCCTGTGCATTCAGGACAAGCCCCGAAAGGATTATTAAAAGAAAAAAGACGCGGTTGAAGTTCCGGAATTGAAACACCGCAATCAGGACAAGCATTTTTTTGACTGAAAAAAACTTCTGTTTCGCCTTCTTCCGTTCGTTTTGTAACAATAATAATTCCATTTGCACTTTGAAGTGCCGTTTCAACAGAATCAGCAAGACGTTTCCTCACGTCAGAAGAAAGAACGATTCTATCAACAACAATTTCGATTGTATGTTTTTTTTGCTTATCAAGTTTTATTGAATCGTCAAGGCTTGTCATTACACCATCAATTCTGGCACGCACAAAACCTGATTTTTTTGCATCTTCAATAATCTTTGTATGTTCGCCTTTTTTACCACGAATTACCGGCGATAAAACTTGAATTTTAGTTCCTTCATTCCATGTTAGAATTGAATCTATAATCTGATCGATTGACTGTTCTTTTATTTCCCGGCCACACAAAGGGCAATGAGCGTGCCCAATTCTAGCATATAAAAGACGATAATAGTCATAAATTTCTGTAATTGTACCAACAGTAGAACGCGGATTTTTATTTGTTGATTTTTGTTCAATTGAAATTGCAGGCGAAAGACCTTCTATTAAATCAACATCAGGCTTATCCATACTGCCAAGAAATTGACGAGCATACGAAGAAAGGCTTTCCATATAGCGACGTTGCCCTTCTGCAAAAAGCGTATCAAATGCAAGAGAACTTTTTCCCGAGCCGGAAAGTCCTGATATTACAACAAGTTTATTACGCGGAATATCAAGGTTAATATTCTTAAGATTATGAACCCTGGCACCGCGAATTACAATTTTGTCATTATTAAAAATATTTGCCACAATAAAAAAATTATACAGTTATGCAAAAAACTTTTCTACAAACAACGAACAAGTGTCTAAAGCATTAAACACAGTCATTATAATTGCAGAATAAATACCTGTTCTTTCTAATATTTCAATTCCAATAAAAAGAACAATAAACAAAATTGAACTGTACCGTTCATAATTAAAATAAGATTCATCATTCATAAAATAATAAAGAATTCTTGAACCATCTAACGGTGGAACAGGTATAAGATTAAAAATCATAAGAGAAATATTTATAAAAATGCTGTAATAAAGAAAAAGCCTTACAAACTGAAATCCAGGAAAATAAATATAAAAAAACTTATAAATAATAATCGAAAGGTAAGCCAAAAGAAGATTAGACAAAGGACCTGCCAACGCAGTAAGAGCAATTCCTGATTTTTTGTGCTTAAAATTATTCGGATTTATTGGAACAGGTTTCCCCCAGCCAAATCCTACTAACATCAAAAGAATAAAACCAAGAAGATCAAAATGCTTAAACGGATTCATACTGATTCGTTTTTCCTCTTTTGCAGTTTTATCCCCAAGAAGCAAAGCCATTAATCCGTGTGAAGATTCGTGAAAAGGAAAAGCAACTGCTAATGCAAGAACCCTGGCAGCTAGTAAAATTATTGTATTAAAAAAGCTCATAGCACATAATACTAAACTTACAGAAAGATTTTTTCTATAATCTTTCCGTAAGTTTATATCTTTTTTGCCTGAATTTTAAGAAATCCTACAGATTAGTGTATCCCATAAGATATTCATCTATTTCACGAGCACATTCCCGGCCTTCTGCAATTGCCCACACAACAAGAGATTGCCCACGACGCATATCTCCTGCACTAAATACTTTTTTTACAGAAGTTTTATAACCATTTTCACTTGCAAGAGCCATATTTTTTTCGCCAACAGATAAAACTGTATTTCTAGCACTAAGTTCTACGCCGAAGGCATTTGCCGTATAATCCTCGCATCCTATAAAACCGGCTGCAACAAGCACAAGGTCTGCTGGAAGTTCTTTTTCGCTATCTGGAATTTCAACAAGAGTTCTTTTTCCATCTACAGTTTTAAATTCAACCTGAACAGTTTTTACAGCATACATTTTTCCATCTTTTTTTAAGATTTCCTTAACCGTAGTTTTATAAACTCTAGGGTCATGGCCGAATTTTACAATTGATTCTTCTGCACCATAATCGGTTTTTAGAACCTTTGGCCATTGTGGCCATGGATTATTTTCTGCACGTTTTTCCGGAGGACAAGGCATCATTTCAATTTGTATTACAGACTTACAACCAAGTCGGATGCAAGTTCCTGTACAGTCATTACCAGTGTCGCCACCGCCAACAACGATTACATTTTTATCTTTTGGATTAAAGAACGTGCCATCCTTTAACTCTGAGTTTAAAAGACTTTTTGTAACAGACTTTAAAAAGTCTACTGCAGGAATTACACATTCATCATCTGAACCTTTCGCCTGAAGCATTCTTGCTTTTTTTGCACCGCAACAAAGAGCAACTGCATCGTAATTTTCGATAATTTCTTTTGCATCTACAGTTTTTCCAATATCAGAACCTGTAACAAAATGAACGCCTTCTTGTTTCATCAAGTTTACACGCCGATCAATAATGCTTTTTTCAAGCTTCATATTAGGAATTCCGTACATTAAAAGTCCGCCAATACGGTCTTCACGTTCATAAACTGTAACATTATGACCACGCCGATTTAATAAATCCGCAACGGCAAGACCGGCAGGTCCTGAACCGATAACAGCAATTTTTTTATCAGAACGCACTTTAGGGATTCTAGGTTTCATATAACCAGTTTCAAATGCTTTTTCAATGATAAAAAGTTCGTTGTCATGAATGGTAACCGCTTCTTTAATGTCTCCACCATTTCCACAGTTGCACGCTTTTTCGCACAATGCAGGACACACTCGCCCTGTAAATTCTGGAAAACTCGAAGTTTTTAAAAGTCGCCAGGCGGCCATATCATACTGACCTTTATAAAGTGCGTCATTCCATTCAGGAATAAGGTTATGCAACGGACAGCCTGTTACCATTCCTGCAAGTTTTATTGCAGACTGACACATAGGAACTCCGCAGTTCATACATCTTGCAGCCTGAGTTTTTCGTTCTTCTTCAGGCAAAATGTTATGAAATTCCTTAAAGTTTGCAGTCCTTAATAATGGAGCAATACTTTCATTATCTTTACGTTCATATTCTAAAAATCCAGTTGGTTTTCCCATAAAAATCTCCCAAAATCTAAAATTAAAATTAATCTGCGTTACTTAAACGTGTTATGCAGTCACCTTGTAGAATGCCTCTAACACAGCATCTTCATGCTTTAAGCCACGTTCTTCTGCCTTACTTATTTCAACAAGCATTTTATGATAGTCATTTGGAATAATTTTCTTAAAATGCAAAAGGTAATCTTTTTCAAAATCTTTAAGAATTCTTTTTCCAAGTGAAGAATCTGTTTCCTTAATATGCTTTTCAATAAGAGATTTTATAACGCTTATATCATGCTCATCAGTAACTTCTGACATTGTAACAAGCTGCTTATTCAAGTGTTTGTACAAATTATGATTTATATCAAGAACGTATGCAGTTCCTCCAGACATACCGGCAGCAAAGTTACGACCAACAGAACCAAGAATTAAAACAGTTCCGCCTGTCATATATTCAAGACCATGGTCGCCGCAACCTTCTACTACGGCAGTTGCCCCGGAGTTACGAACGCAAAAGCGTTCCCCTGCGATACCATTTATGTACGCTTCGCCACTTGTAGCACCGAATAAAGCAACGTTTCCAATTATGATATTTTCTTCTGGTTTGAATGAAACATTTGCTGGTGCTTTTACTACAATTTTTCCTCCAGAAAGTCCCTTTCCAAGATAGTCGTTTGCGTCTCCTGTAAGGCGTAATGTAAGACCTTTTGGAATAAACGCACCAAATGATTGTCCGCCACCACCGGTTGCATTTACCGTAAACGAATCTTCATTAAGGGAAGAAGCAAATTTCTTTTGAATTTCTGAACCTAAAACAGTACCAAGAGTTCTATCTGTAGAAGTTACAGTTACATTAAAAGTCCCCTTACCTGAATCAGAAACTTTTTCAAAAGACTTTAAAAGATTTTTTACATCAACTGTCTTTTCAAGCTTAAAATCATACACATCTTGTGGGAAGAAATGAGTTTTTGCACCTTTTGGCGAACGATAACCAATTATTCTGCTTAAATCTACAAGATTAGCACGCTTAAAACCTTGTTTTTCTTTTAATTTCAATAATTCAGTTTTTCCGCACATTTCATCAATTGTGCGAACTCCAAGTTTTGCCATATATTCACGCAACTCTTTTGCAATAAACATCATAAAGTTTTCTACGTATTCAGGCTTACCTGTAAAACGTTTTCTTAATTCACTGTTTTGAGTTGCAACACCAAACGGACAAGTATCAAGGTTACAAACACGCATCATTGCACAACCCATAGTGATAAGCGGTGCCGTTGCAAAACCAAATTCTTCTGCTCCCAAAAGACATGCAATTGCAACATCACGTCCGCTCATAAGTTTTCCATCTGTTTCAATAACAACACGAGAACGCAAACCATTTTGAATTAAAGTCTGATGAGTTTCGCTAAGCCCAAGTTCCCACGGAAGCCCTGCATGGTGAATAGACGAAATTGGAGCCGCTCCAGTTCCGCCATCATGGCCTGAAATAAGAATTACCTGTGCACCAGCCTTTGCAACTCCACAAGCAATAGTTCCAACGCCAGCTTCACTTACAAGTTTTACAGAAATACGAGCCGCACGGTTTGCATTCTTTAAGTCGTAAATCAACTGTGCCAAATCTTCTATTGAGTAAATATCGTGGTGCGGTGGTGGCGAAATCAAAGAAACACCAGGCGTTGCATAACGAGTTTGTGCAATCCAAGGATAAACTTTTTTACCAGGAAGATGTCCTCCTTCGCCAGGTTTTGCACCTTGAGCCATTTTTATCTGAATCTCTTTTGCACTTAAAAGATATTCTTCTGTAACGCCAAAACGACCAGAGGCAACCTGTTTTATTGCAGAGTTTCTATCAGTTCCAAGTCTTTCAGGTCTTTCGCCGCCTTCACCGGAATTTGATTTTCCATGCAGATGATTCATTGCAAGAGCCATACATTCATGGGCTTCCTGGCTTATTGAACCGTAACTCATTGCACCAGTTTTAAATCTTTTTACAATTTCGCTGGCTGATTCAACTTCTTCAAGCGGAATCTCTTTTGCTTCCTCATAATTAAAATCAAGCATTGCCCTAAGAGTATGAGGATGAAGATTATCATCAACTAAAGATGTGTATTCCTTAAAACGCGAATAATCGCCGTTTCTTGTAGATTCCTGCAATGCAATGATTGTTTCAGGCGAATAAAGATGATCTTCTGCATTTGGACCACGTCGCATTTTATGCATACCAACAGAATCAAGATGAGTATTAACCGTAAGACCAAGCGGATCAAATGCTTTATTATGATGGAAATTAACATCTTCTTCGATTTCTTTAAGTCCAATACCACCAACTCGACTGACTGTATTTGTAAAGTACCTGTCGATTACATCATTAGAAATGCCGACCGCTTCAAAAATCTGAGCAGACTGATAAGACTGAATTGTAGAAATGCCCATTTTTGCCGCAATTTTTACAATTCCATTAAGAATGGCCTTGTTATAATCATCAATTGCAGTGTGATAATCTTTATCCAAAAGTTTTTGATCAATTAATTCTGCAATACACTCGTGGGCAAGATATGGATTAATTGCACGTGCACCATAACCTAAACACATTGCAGCCTGATGAACATCTCGCACTTCCGCAGATTCTAGAATAATTGAAATAGCCGTTCTCTTTTTTGTGCGGACAAGATGCTGTTCAACAGCAGAAACTGCAAGCAAAGAAGGAAGGGCAACATGATTTTCATCAACTCCCCTATCAGAAAGAATCATAACATTTGCACCATTTTTATATTCCCTATCAACACAAATGAGCAAATCTTCAAGAGCCTGTTCCAAAGAGCCACCTTTGTAATACAAAAGCGAAATAGTCACAACTTTAAAACCATTCTTTTTCATACTCTTAATTTTAAGCATATCAACGCCGGTAAGAATTGGATTATTAATTTCAAGAACGGTACAATTTTTGCTTTCCGGCTTTAATAAGTTTCCGTCTGAACCAACATAAACTGTTGTATCGGTAACGATTTTTTCACGAAGAGAATCAAACGGCGGATTTGTTACCTGTGCAAAAAGTTGTTTAAAGTAAGAATACAAAGACGGATGTTTATCGCTCATACAGGCAAGCGGTGTGTCTACGCCCATAGCACCAGTCGGTTCAACACCATTTTTTGCCATTGGTAAAATCATCTCGTTTACATCTTCGTAGTTCCAGCCGAATGCACGATACATTCTATCTCGTTCTTCCTGCGTATATACAGGAATCTTTTTATTTGGAACAGGTAAATCAGAAAGATGAACAAGATTAGAATCCAGCCATTCGCCAAACGGATAAGAAGAAGCATAAAAACTTTTACATTCTTCATCAGAAATAATTTTTTTCTGTTTTGTATCAACTAAAAGAATGCGACCAGGTTCAAGTCGCGATTTTTTTACGATATTTTCTTCTGGAATATCAAGACAACCTACTTCCGAAGAAAGAATCAACATTCCATCTTTTGTAATGTAATAACGAGAAGGTCGCAAACCGTTTCTATCCAACGTTGCCCCAAGAATATCACCATCACTAAAAAGAAGAGCCGCAGGACCGTCCCAAGGTTCCATCATAGTTGCATAATAATGATAAAAATCCCGCCTTTCATCTTTCATAGAAGTATCATTTTTCCACGGTTCAGGAATACAAATCATAACCGCAAGCGGAAGTGGCAGGCCGTTCATTACAAGAAATTCAAGTGTATTATCAAGACGGGCAGAATCCGAACCATCAGGATTTATTGCTGGAAGCACTTTTTTCATATCATCATCGCTTAAAACAGCAGATTTTAAAGTTTCTTCGCGAGCAAGCATTCTGTCGGCATTTCCGCGGATTGTATTAATTTCACCGTTATGTGCAATAAATCTGTTAGGATGTGCCCTTTCCCAACTTGGATTTGTATTTGTACTGAATCTTGAATGAACAATCGCCAAAGCAGAAACAAAATCCTTTGACTGTAAATCCATATAAAAAGTCCGCAACTGGTTTACAAGGAACATTCCCTTATAAACAATCGTTCTACTAGAAAGAGATGCTACATAAGTTTCGCCGGCAGAATGTTCATACTGTCTTCTTAAAATGTAAAGTTTACGGTCAAAATCAAGACCTTTTTCTATATTGGAAGGCCGAGCAATAAAACACTGCTCAATAAAAGGCATACAATCTCTTGCCCTTTTTCCAAGAACTTCAGGAACTACAGGAACAGTTCTCCAACCTAAAAAAGAAAGACCTTCTTTTTTGCAAAGATTTTCAAACATCTTTTTTGTTAAAGCCCTTTTTATTTCATCAGAAGGAAAAAAGAACATTCCTACGCCGTAATCACGTTCTTCTCCAAGATTGATATTCAATTTTTTTGCTTCTTTTTTAAAAAACTGATGCGAAACCTGAACTAAAAGCCCAACGCCGTCTCCAGTTTCTCCGTCAGCGTCTTTACCGGCACGATGTTCAAGTTTTTCTACAATTCCCAGTGCATTCTCTACAATCTGCCTTGAAGCATGACCTGAAATATTAACAACCGCACCAATTCCGCAGTTGTCATGTTCAAACGATGGCTCATACAAAGTCTTTTCCATAAGTAACCCCTCATAGCCGGAAGTTCCGGACATAAAAAAAGGGAGACACAGACAATACGAGCAGGATTCGTATTATCTGTGTCTCCCTTGACACTAAAAACGATATTAGTGAAATACTAAAATTGTGTCAACAAAAATACGTTGGGCGAGCAATGAAATTATTTCATTGGCAATTTAGTTTATTTTTTCTAAAATCTTTTCTGTTTCATTAAAAGAATCTGGACTTGTTACGCAAAACCACAAATCTTCTTTACTAAGCCAGTATTTTTTAAAAACCGAAAGAACATCGTCCACTGTGCAATTTTTTACAATTTCCGTAAGAGAATCTGCAGAAGTAACATCGCCAAACTGCAAAAGACTTGCCGCCATTCTGGAAGCAACCCCCGAACACGTTGCCTGCGTTGCATATTTTTTATTTATATAAGAATTTTTATAACCTTCAAGCCGGCTAGAAAGATTTTCCGTAATAAAAGAACCATTTTTATCTTTTCCACAAATAAGATTACCATTTTCCATAAAAGAAGTGGCTTCATCTAACGCCGTTGAAAGTTTTGATAAATCCGTAGTTCTGTAAAAAAGTTCATAACCAAACGGTGCATCGCTAGAAGAAACTTCCGTTACCGGCGTGTAACATATTCCATATTTTTCGCGAACAACATTATAAAGCACATCACTAAAAATACTTGCTGCAAGTCGCGAAACCGGATAATCCTTACTAGAAACCTTAGGAGAAGCAAAAACCCTTACAACCTGGCTTGCTCCCTCTGCGTTTTCATGCATTAAAACAACCGGCTTACCTTTAATTTTTATATCTGGAATAAAATCGTCTTTTAACTCAGTTTTTAGCGGAGTCATCTTTCCAAATGAATTATTTAAAAGAGCATAAAGATTTTCTGTTTCAACATTTCCACTTACAACAAAAGAAATCCGCCTTGAATCCAAAAGAGTCTCATAATGCTTTTTAATTGCGTTTATCGTTATATTTTCAAGCGATTCTTCAGTTACATAAGTAGAAGAAGCATAAGGATGCTGGGCATAAACAATTTTATTAATATAATAAAAAAGCATCGATTCAGGATTATTCATAGTCTGAACAACATTCTGCCTGTAACTTTGCATTAAAAGGTTATATTCTTTTTCATTAAAAACAGGATTAAAAAAACTATCAGAAAAACGTTCAAATGTTTCTGTAAAATATTTTGAAATACATTCAAAACCAAAAACCGAACCGTCATTTATTGAATAATTTTTAAAACCTCCCTTTGTTTTATAAAAAAAAGTTTTAAGTTCTTCATAACTATATTTTTTTGAACCCATCTGCATAAAAGAAAGAGCAGCATCTTCAAGCCCACTGGTTTCTTCCGTAAGATACTGAACTCCGCCTTTTATAACCATATAAACTGCAGTCATTTCTGACGCGTTATTTTTTTTAACATACACAGGAATCGAGTTTTTAAGTACAAGTTTTTCTGCAGTTTGATTTTCAGAAAAAAGAGGAAGCAAAAAAAATTGAAAAATCAGGAACAAGGTTACATTTTTTATATTTTTCATTTTATTTCCCTAAACCCAGCATTTACAAACTGAGTTTTTGTCTTTTTATAAACTTCAGGATTTACAAGAACGCTTACCAAAGGATTTTTTCCTTCAATGTATTTTTTAATAAATGCTGCAAGATCTTCTTTTGTAACACTACTCATATTTTTGTTGTACGAATAATAATAATCTTCATCGCAGACCGTCCACCAAAAACGCAAAGAAGACAAAAGCCCTGTTGCAGTCTGCGAAGAAATAATATTTTCATCTTCAAGTCGAACGGCAATTTCTTTAAGACTTTCATCCGTAAGATTTTCAACAATTTGATTCAGTGTATTTGCAATTTTTTCTTTAAAATACAAAGCACGATTAGGTCCCTCTTCCTCTGCCTGAACAACAAGAGCATAAAAACTAGTTATTCCGCAGGTTTTACGCGTAAGGTAACTTCCACCAACACAATCTGAATCAGGAACGCCCAAAAAAGAATCATTTGTAAAAGTTTTTCTAAAAAGACCAGAAGGATTATTTATAAGATCAGAAAGAATATCTGCTGCAAATGTATCTTTTTTATCATAAAAAGCATCAGGACCGCGAAAGTCCACTATAATTTGAGCAAACTCTTCAGAAATTTTATTGTACGGCATTACCACACATTCTGTTTTATTAAACGGCTCATAAGAATGTTTTATCATTCCCTTTTCAAAAGGATCTTTACCTTTTTTCCAAGTACCAAAAATCTTTTTTACCATTTTATAAACTTCAGACGGACTAACATCACCGCCAACAAAAACAGCACAGTTATTCGGAATGTAATATTTTTTTTGAATATCTTTTAAATGCTTAATAGTTGCGTTTTTTATAGAATCTTCCGTTCCACTAGGAGTCATTGTATACGGAGCATCAGAAAAAAGAAGATCAGACTTTGCTTTTAGGTAAACCTGCGAAGGATCAGAAGCACTACCATTAATTTCAGAAATTACAACTTTTTTTTCTGCTTCAAATTCTTTTTTATCCATCAATGGACTTTGAATTGCACTTGCCCAAAACTCTAAGCCTTTTTCCGTCATATCGGAAGGAACTGTAAAATAGTAATTTACACATTCAAGGCCGGTCGTTCCGTTCCATTCTGCAACTCCCATATCACTTAAAGCACGGTTTACACTTGCCGCATCTTTATAAAGAGAATTTCCCTTAAACATCATATGTTCATACAAGTGAAAAAGCCCTGCAGTTTCTTTATTTTGAGTATAAGAACCGCAACGCACCGCAACTTCAATGTAAGTAAGAGGAACAGAATGGTTTTCTGCAACAAAAAGCGAAAGTCCGTTTTCTAATTTAAAATGTTCCAGCGATTTTACAGGAGTTTTTTCTGAAACCGCTAGGAACGCAGTAAAAAACGTAAAAATTAAAAAAAATAAAACTTTTTTCATCTAATAAACTTTAATTAAGAGTTATGCCTTAAAACTTGAAACGCCGTTCAAATCTAGAGTTGCAAACAAATCATCTATTGTTTCTCGCCTTCTAATTTGAACAAACGAACCGTCTTCACGCATTAAAACTTCGCCTGCACGAAGTTTTCCATTGTAATTAAATCCCATAGCACGACCATGAGCACCTGCATCGTGAATGATTATTAAATCGCCTGTATCAATTTTTGGTAAAGAACGCTGAACTGCAAACTTATCGCAATTTTCACAAAGACTTCCTACAACATCGTAAACATGATCTTTTTCTGCATTTTCCTTTCCGCTTACAGTAACTTCATGATAAGCACCGTACATTCCAGGACGCATAAGATCTGCCATACAAGCATCAAGACCAATGTAGTCGCGGTAAATATGTTTTTCGTGAATTGCAGTAGCAATAAGATAACCATAAGGACCAGTTATCGGACGACCACATTCCCAGCAGATTTCCAATGGGTCAAGACCAGACGGAACGATTATTTCGTCATACAAAGCACGGATTTTTTTTGCAATTTCAAAATAATCAACTTTCTTTTGTTCTGGTTTATAAGGAATTCCAATTCCTCCACCTAAATCTGTAAATTCTATTCTTACATCATCTTTTTCTTTAATTTCAACTGCAAGTTCAAAAACAAGTTTTGCCGTATCTGCAAAAAAATCAGGATTCAATTCGTTAGAAGCAACCATTGTATGAAGCCCAAAATGTTTTACGCCTTCTTTTTTAAGAATTGCATACGCTTCGATTATCTGCTCACGCGTCATACCATATTTTGCTTCTTCAGGTTTACCTATTATTGAATTACAACCGTGCTTTGCACTGCCTGGATTATAGCGACAGCACATTGTTTCAGGAAGTTTTCCGCCAAGTGCATTTTTTAGGTACTCAATATGTGTAATATCATCAAGATTTATAATATTTCCTTCTTTGTATGCATATTGATATTCTGATGCTGGCGTTTCGTTAGAAGTAAACATAACTGCTTTTCCATTAATTCCAGACATTTTAGAAAGCATAAGTTCCGGAAGACTTGAACAATCTGCTCCACAGCCTTCACTTGCAAGAATCTTTAAAATATACGGATTTGGACAGGCTTTTACTGCATAATATTCACGAAATTTTGGAAAAATGCTAAAAGCTTTTGTAAATTCACGAATATTTTCGCGTATCGCTTTTTCATCATAAAGATAAAAAGGAGTCGGAAACTTTTTTGTAAGCTCTTTAAGCTGTTCATTATTTAAAGGAAAGTAAGAAGACATATATAACCTCATTTTATTCTGAATGATTTACTTCAGAAAGTTTATTTTTAAAATCCATTGTTTGTGCAGTTTGACGTACAAGACGCTGGGCAAGCATTTTACTTAAAAAAATGCCATAATGCGGATTTCTACGAATTAACATCATAAAATCAGCCTTTCTAATTCTGATTAAGCGACAATTTCCAATCGCAAGAACGGTGGCGGTTCTTCTATCATTTAAAAGAAACGCCATTTCGCCAATAAACAAATCGTTTGGCGTTAAAACCGAAGCAAGTTTATTTCCAGAATAAACTGCAAAGCGACCGGAAACAATAAAATACAAATCATTGCTTTCTTCACCTTCTCGGCAAACAATCTGATAGTTTGAAAATTCTATTGTTTCAAAATCAGTCATTTTTCCAGGAAGTGCACTACTTTCATTCTGTAAGTTTAAAATAGTAAATGTAACTTCGTTTCCCTTTTCATTATAAGAAATTGAATTTACAAGATTGCGGCTAAGTTTAATACCTCGCCCATGGAGCATAGTCTCATCTGCTTTTGTTTCCATCATTTTACGCCAGTCAAAACCATTTCCATCATCTTTAATCGTAAATTCAGAAGAAACTTTTCCAATTATATAGGAAATTTTTATTTTTCTATCACGAAATCTTTTATCCTTTGCTCTTTCCTGAATAAACTGAATCATATTTTTACCTTGTGCCATACATTCAGTTTTTTCATCATAACTAATTTCAAGATTTCCGTGTTCCAACGCATTTGTTAAAAGTTCTGTAAAAGTTGTATAAAGATTAAATCGTTCATCTTCAGAAATTCTATTTGTGTTGTATAGATAACTTATTAAAAAGTTTGTGTAAAACCTTGAATCCAAAGGATCGTTTCCAAAAACAAAAGTACCAGATTCTTCACCGCCAATTACATCTCGCATACCACGATTAAAAAGAAAATGCTGATTCTGATACAAAATACGCAGAACCCGCGTAAAATGTTCTTGAAAATCCGAAATTGTTTGAACTGCAAGAGTATTTAAATCTTTTCGCTTTTCAAGTTCTTCAACCTGACTTCTATTTTTACAAACAATAATAATTCCACCGTAATGAAGCCACGGATCTTCATTAATTGTTTTTAAGATTTTTTCACAATCAATAGAAGTTGAAGTAAAATCCAAAACTTTAATTTCTGGAAGTTCATAATCAATATAACGAATAATTTCCTCAGTAGAATCTAAAACTTCCGTACAGAAAAAAGTATAAAATAATTTACACGCATTCTTTACTGTTTCAATAACACTTAAATTTGCCGAAGCCGTTAAAATTTTCTTCATATAAAAAATATAGCACTAATCAAAACTATTTTAAATATAAGAAAACCTTCTTAAGATTTTTCTTTTTTAATTTTAAAAAAATTAATTTTTTTTCATTTTTTTTACTTTTTGCTATTGACTGTTTTTTTTAGATTTTGTATATTAATTAAGCATTCACGCAATGCGTTGGGCTATTAGCTCAGGTGGTAGAGCACCGCCCTTTTAAGGCGGCTGTCGATGGTTCGAGTCCATCATAGCTCAAACAAAAAAGGCTGTTCAGTTGATGAGCAGCCTTTTTTGTTTTATTCTGACTTATGCAAAAATCTTTTTATACAAGTGCAACCGTAATTTCTGTAAAACCTTCTGGAAAGAACAATTCAACAGTAACTTTTTTAACAAAAAAAGAAGGGATTTTACACGCAACTATGTACGGTGGAACAAAAAGCAAAATGAAATCTTTAGTTTCTGCATGGAATACTGGCACTGCATACTTTTCAGCTGGAAACACAGGTTTTTATAAAATTTCTGACTTTGACGTAAAAACCTACAGACTAACATTTAGGGAAAATCTTTTAAAATACTGGGCTGCTTCACTTGCCGTTGAAATTGCAATAAAAACAAAATGTGCTGCAAACAACGAAAAATGCTGGAATCTTATAAATGGATTTTTAAACGGCCTTGAATTATGTACAAACGACGAGCAATGCACACTAGGTCTTATTCGTTTTTTATGGCGATACCTTGATTTATTAGGCATTCAACCAGATACGGAAAAATGTCAGCGTTGTTCAGAAAAAATTACAAATGGTGCAAGTTTTTCCACTTTGGAAAACGGATTTTTATGTTCTGACTGTAGCTCAAAAGATTCTGTCTTTAAAATAACTCAAAATGGCCTTGAATATCTTTCTTCTGTTTCAAAACTTTCTCCATTAGAAGTAAGAAAAATACCGTTTTTTTCTGAATCTGTACCAGGTGTAAAACAAATTATCTATTATCTTATTCAAAATGCCTGCGGAACGGAACTAAAAACGCTAAAGCTTAGCGGCAGCATGCTTTTGTAATTTTACTACCGCAACTTAACATAAGTTTTTCCAAAACCGCCATCTTCTGCTCGGGCAAAACAAAAATCTTCTACTACCGGACAATTTGAAAGATAATCTTGAACCGCCTGCCTTAAAACGCCGTTCCCATTTCCATGAATAACGCTGAACTGCTTAAAATTATCTAAAATGCAAAGATCAATTTGCCTTTCAAGAGCTTTAAGTGCTTCCTCTGCCCTCATTCCAAGAAGGCGAAGTTCGTAACTCGGGCGGTTTTCCGACCTTTCTCCTGCAAGGTCAATAGTGTAAGAAGGCGTTCTAACTTTAGGCGAAGAAACAAGCGTTAAATCCTTTTGCTTCATCACCATTTTTACAGAACCAAACTGAACTTCCCACTGATTCTTGCCTGCCTTTCTTGTGATAGTTCCTTGCTGCTTAGACTTTCCCGCTTGAACAAGGGCACCAACATCAAACTCAAGAACTTCAAGCGTAACTGTTTTTTTTGTCTGATTATTCTTTTCTTCGCTTAAAACAGCATGACTTACAGCATCTTTTAGGGCATCTTTTAATTTAGTTTTCTTTTTTTTAGTTTTATGACTAACTCGATTTTTTTCTTTTTTTGCTAATTCTTCTGTTTTTTCTTCTAGGATTTCTTCCTGCGTTAAGAGTTGATTTTCCTTTTCTTTTACGTTTTCAGAAAGTTCATTCAAAAAGGCTTTTACAGAAAGAGTCTTTTCGCGGTTTAGTTCACCTTCTTTTACAAGGCGCACAAGATTTTCAAGTTTTTTGCGGCTTTCAGTTAAAAAAAGATTATTTTCAGTTTGCAAAACCTTATTTAATTCAAACTCTTTTTTTTCAAGTTCCAAAGATTTTTTTTCAAATAAAAACTCTTTTTCGTTAAGCGTTTCTTCTTTTTCTTCAAGTTCCTGTCTTAATTTTTCAACTTCTTCGTGTTTTTGGGTAAGCCCTTTTATTAAAGTTGAAATATCTGTTTTTTCATTAAGAATATATTCCTTAGCATTTTTTATAATTTCAGAAGGTAAACCTGACCTTTTTGCAATATCCAGTGCATGGCTTTCGCCTGGAATTCCCATTAAAAGTTTATAAGTTGGACTTAAAGTTTCATCATTAAACTCAACGCTGGCATTTATACATTCAGGATGCGTGTAGCCGTAATTTTTTATTACGCCTTGATGAGTGGTTATTAAAACAAAAGATTTTTTTTGAATAAGACGGTCAAGCACCGCCATTGAAATTGCCGCCCCTTCCTGCGGGTCTGTGCCACTACCAAGTTCATCAAGAAGAACGAGCGAATTTTCATCAGAATAACGCAATGCTTTCGCAATATTTTTCATATGAGCACTAAAAGTAGAAAGACTTTCATCCATACTTTGCTCATCGCCAATGTCTGCAAAAACATTTGAAAAAACAGGAAGAACCGTTCCCTCATCTGCTGGAAGCGGAAAACCCGATTGATTTAATAAAGCAAAAAGTGCAATCGTTTTTAAAGTTACAGTTTTTCCGCCAGTATTAGGGCCAGTTATAATAAGAATCCGCTTTTCTGGCAAAAAACGAACATCAATTGGAATCGCTTTTTGTGCAAGAACTGGATGACGCGCCTTTAGGATGCAAAGTTCCTTTGTTAAAGTTTTTTTTGCAAATGTACAAAAGTTTTCTTTACCCCAGCGAGCAGCCGCACAGGCAATATCAAGTTTTTCCATTATGCAAAGAGCATCATTTAAATCATTTACAAAAGGACTTATCTTTTCGCCAAGTTCAAGCAGAATCTTTCTTATTTCTGCCTTAAGAGTCGCCTCTGCCTGAATAAGATTATTAGAAGCCTCTACCGCGTCGTTAGGTTCAATATAAACAGTAAGACCAGTCTGACTAACTTCGTGAATAAGACCCGGAATGCTTGTGCGGCGGTTTGACTTTACTGCCAAAACCTGCCTTCCTCCCCTTAAAACCGGCACATTCGATTCAAGAACATCAGCATACCTTGAATCAGAAGTAAAAGAATGCATTACGCTTTTAATTTTTGACTTTAAGCCAGAGATTTTTTCATTAATCTCTTTAAGCGAAGGTAAATCCCGCATTTCGCCGTCATTTGTAATGACCTTAAAAATCTCTTCGCGGACAAAACTTATATCTGGAATTGAACTTACACATTCAAAAAGATTACTTAACCCAAGTTCTTTATTTGCAGAAGAAATAGCATCTTTTGCTTTTTGAACGCACTTACAAAAAAGACCTAAATCATAAAAACTTAAAATATCCAAAGATATTCCAGTAACTTTTAAGGCTTTTATAATATTAAACACAGGATTCCAGCCATTTAACGCAGATTCCCTAGTTGTAGAAAGATACTTTTGCCACTCACGCCCTAAATCTTTTGACTTTTCAATTTTTTCACAATCAGAAAGAGGTTCAAGGCGACTCATCATAAAACGAGATTCTTCTGCAACACAAAAGCAGGCAATTTGTTCCCTGATTCTATAATAATCAAGTTCAGTTAGAGTTTTTTTATCCATGCTGTATTTTTAATCCTGCCATGAACCATCTTTTATTTGATCGCGGATTCTTTTCCAACTTTCGTAACGCTTTTCAGAGATTTTTCCATCTAAAACCGCTTGTTTTATCATACAACCAGGCTCATTTGTGTGCGTACAATTAAGACCGAACTTGCATTTTCCAATAAAAGGCTTAAATTCTCTAAAATATAAATGAAGGTCGTCTGCTTCTATTCCATGTAACATAAAACGCCTTATTCCAGGAGTATCAATTATAGAAGCAACTTCTCCATGAATTCCGCCGGTATAAGCAGTATTAAGGGTAAGACGATTCAAAGTTCCTTTTGTTGTAGTATGGTTTCCACGCCCGTATTTTTTAGAAAGACTACCTGTTTTTAAAACACAAGTATCATCAAGAACGTTCACAAGACTAGACTTACCTACACCGGACTGGCCGACAAATGCACTTAATTTTCCAGAAAGAAGATGACTGAATTCTGCAATACCTTCACCAGTTTTTGCAGAAAGTCGCATAACTTTATATCCCAAATCTTCCCAAATCTTTAAGCGTTCTTCTGCGTCGGGATTATTTTCTATTAAGTCGTATTTATTACAAACGATAACAGGTTCAAGGCCAAGCATTTCTGCCTGTGCCAATTCTCTATCTATAAAACGAGGTCTAAACGGAGGCTCATCAGGAGTTGTAACAAGAACCATATAATCAACGTTAGAAGCCATAAGCTGCGGACATCGACCTTTTACATTCCAACGGACAAATGCATTTTTTCGCGGAACAAGGGAAACAATTTTTCCCTTATCTTCATCAATTTCGTCAGGTTCCACAAGAACAACGTCGCCCGGTGCAAGCGGATTATAATACTGTGCATCAGATTTTAACACTTTACCCTTTATTGCACAGGACCGGACAACCCCATCATCACATTCAACTTGAAAAACATTATTAGTTCCCGCAAGAACAGTACCATTCATATGCAATAATTATGAAGTAGATTCATCTGTTTTTCAAGACTAAACTTCCGTCTAAAGTTTTTTATACTTAAAGTCAGAAATTGTAAGAACGCCGTCTTTTAAGGTAAAAACATCTAAAGTTTCACTTGGATCTATAAAACTGTTAAGCTCCTGATAGTCTTCATAAAGATATTGCGTTCCGTCAGAAAGCATTATTTCATTTGCCAAAAAATTAATTTTTCCGTTTTTTACTTCATAAGTTCCAAAAATTGTAAGAGAATTATCAATATCTTTTGCAATTTCATTAAATGACGGAAGAGCGATTTCGTTAGGATTTTCAACAGATTCTAGTTTTTGAACAACGTTTTTTGTGTATTTTCCATCGCTTAAAAACTCATAATTAATCTTTTGTTTTACATTAAAAAACACATCCAAAGCATCTGTATCTTTGGATTCTGAAAATCCAGTTTTTACCGTATATTCTGTCTGCCATTTACCTGTAATATCTGTCGTACCCTTACCGTTACAAGCAGAAAATAAAATTAACAAAAACAGAGACACAAAAAATAATCTTGATTTCATTTTTACCCCTCTTAAAAATAGATATAAATAAAAAAGCCGTTTTCTGCCTGTAAAAGACAAAAAACGGCATTAAGTCTTCAATCTTTAAAAATTAGTTACCAGTTACGATTGTTGTTTTTTTAGCATAAAGACCAAGATAGCTAACAGTTTTTACATCAACAGTTGCTACATTTTTAATTCCGCCGTTATTTGCTGCAGCGAGAATTGAGTTGTCTCCCTTAAGTGGAAGGTAGCCAAAAAGGAAAGTTGCTGTTGATTCACCTGTTTTTGCTCCTACTGTACCAGAAGATGCTGCAACTGGTGTGAACGAAGTACATGCAGACAATGCTAATGCACATACCATAGCGCCTGCTAACATAAGTTTTTTCATAATAATCTCCTTATAAAAATTTATGAATAATGAAACAATACAAAAAAAAAAGTATTTTTGCAATAGGTATTTTTTCAAAGTTGATTTTTTAAAAGGATTTTTATGATATAGAAGTCAAACTAATAGTATGAATTTTTCTCAAAGGCTTTTCGCTAAATTCTCAGTGAGTTTTCCCAAAAAAGCCTTTGAGTTTTCCCTAAAAAGCCTTTGAGTTTTTTAAAATTCTCAAAGGCTTTTTAGGGAAAACTCAGTGGCTTTTTACCTAAACCTCACTGAGTTTTTACCCCCACTATACAAAGATATGAAAAACGACGTTTTATCTTACGTGAATGTATAGCGGATTTTATGCAGTAACAGCACTCTTTCTTACAAAAATAGTTCTAAAAATTAAGCGGGAAAGAGGTCCTACAATAAAAATCTGAACTGGAAGAGCCATTACAAAGTTCTGAATGTAAGTGCAAATGTAATTTGGAATAAAATTTGCATTATAACCATGCGAATGTAAAAGCCCTAAAAAACTTGCAAAGAAAACCTGAACTACAACTGTAAAAGTTTGAATTGCAAAAATTATAAAAATCGGTCTGTCAGTTGGTTTTACTACTCTAAAAGCAAAAAACTTTGCAATTTTACCAGATACAAAAAACGCAAGAAGGAAAATTACAATATATTCACCCCACATACTGCAAAATGCAGTTAGGAATACGCTGTTTGAAAATTCCTGCGTCTGAAGCACCATATTGTAAACTGTCATGATAAAAACCATGAAAAAGGCGGTTATCGCCGTAAAAAAAATTGATTGCCCTGTTGTTTTTGGCATTTTGTTCTCCTGTTATCTTCTATTAAAATGGCACTTTTTTAATTAAAAAAGCACTGAAGATAAAAAAAAACGACATTAAACTTGCTTTTCCGTTAGACATGTAGAAAAGTAACATTTAATGTCGTTACATAAGAATATAACAGAAAAAAAAGATTGATGTAAGAGTTTTTTTGAAAAAAAATGAAAAATGTAGAAGATAACAGAAGCGGTTACATGGGGAATGTTTAAGTTTTTTTTAGGAAAACCAATAAAAGCGTAAGCGGTTTTCCAATTTGCTCAGACGGTTGTGCCTGGTCTTCGATTGTAAAATTATAAGGAATTCACTATTATAAAAACTGAACTTTTAGAAAATCCGTTCAAAATAAAGAACGTTTTAACGAGGCAAAAAAGATGTCAAAATATCCATTCAGCGAAATTGAACCAAAATGGCAGAAATTTTG
>CAYZXM010000008.1:0-48097 GCA_964482455.1 uncultured Treponema sp.
GCAATCATCAACATTGAAAACATCGATAAAACTGCACCTTCCGCTCCTGAAAAATTGAATGCAACTTACAGTTATGCAAACCAAAAGATTATATTTACATGGAGTTCTCCTGATAGTGATATTTCACATTACCTTGTAAGTTATTCAAAAGCTGGAGAAGCCGTTAAAACGGATGAAAAAGTAAAAACAGAAACTTACGAAGCGACGGGCATAGATGCAGATGAAACAGGCGTTACATACACATTCACTGTAAAAGCGGTTGATACAGTTGGAAATACAGGAAAAGAGGCAACTACAACTGTTACGCCAAAACGTCCTGTAATCACAGGCTTTACTATTCCAAAAGCCGGAACACATTCTAAAGGAAGCACTGTAGCAGCAACTGTTACTGGAAATAACTTTAGGGCATCAGGAATAAATACTGGTGATTTTGGTTTTTCTTGTAGTAATAATTCCATTGCAAATTCTGCAACAGTCAAGATTGAAAGTGACACAAAACTTACAGTATCGCTTACAATCCCTGATCAAAAAGGTTCTTACGAAATAACAATAAAAGATACAAAAGAAAAAAGCAGCAGCACTGGAACTTTTGTAGTTACAGACACTGCAGGCTGGGAAATAGGTGATTCTATTGTTGCCATAAATAATGGTGCGGATTTCATTCATCTTGGTGCAAATGATACGATAGAAACTATTCAGGCAGTAAGCAAAGCAGTAGTTGCAGTAGTTGCAGGCTTTGGCGAAAACGGAAGTTCTATTCTTGCAATGGGCGTTCATAGATATGAATATCAGACTTGCTGGGCAGAAAATTATCCTGGTATAGGCATAAAATTTAAAGAAATAACAAAGGATGATACAGACGGAAGTGACAACTGGGAATACATCAAAAAAACTGACACGACTGGTGCTCAAAATCCTAAAAAAAATTACCCTATATTCTACTTTGCGGAAAATTACGGAACGCAGTACAGTTATACTGGGGTAATTGCAAGTGGCTGGTATATTCCTACCTTAAAGGAACTTACTGAAATTGCCAAAAACTATGGTACATTCAAGAAAAACTTTGAGGCAGCTGGTGGCTTTGGACTTTCTGATACTTATGACAGATTCTGGACAAGTACCCAGGCAGACGAAAACGGTTCTGCATATACAGTTCGTCTTATCGACGGAGCGAAAGGCACTGTTAACAAAGACGGGTTGGCATACGCCTTTGTAATTAAAGCATTTACCGCAGACACAAAATAAAAACTTATAATAAAAGCACAGTTCTTTATTTGGACTGTGCTTTTTTTTTGACTTTTCTTTTTATTGAGTTTCTTTAATTCTGTGCTATAATTTTTTTATGAGTACACATATTAATGCACCCGAAGGTGCTGTTGCAGATAAGGTTCTTCTACCGGGAGACCCTTTAAGAGCAAAGTTTATTGCAGAAACTTTTTTAGAAAATCCTGTATGTTACAATCAGGTTCGCGGAATGTTCGGGTTTACAGGAACATATAAAGGCGTAAAAGTTTCAGTTCAGGGAACAGGAATGGGGCAGCCTTCCCTTTCTATTTACGTTAACGAACTTTTTAGGTTTTACGGAGTTCAAAAAGCAATCCGCGTAGGAACAATCGGTTCTGTTCAAGAAGATGTAAACCTTAAAGATACAGTTATTGCAAACGCTGCATTTTCTGACTCTTATTTATTAAATCAGCGTTTTGGCGGTCTTCATTACGCACCGGTTTCTAACTTTAATCTTTTGTACAACGCATATAACAAATCTAAAGAACTTGGAATTAAAGTAAAAGTAGGACCTGTAGTTTCAAGCGACCGTTTTTACGACGATAACCAGAACTGGAAGTTATGGAAAAAGTACGGTGCCATTGGAATAGAAATGGAATCCGCAGAACTTTTTACACTTGCTGCAGAGTTTAATCGAAAAGCACTTTCTATTTTTACAGTAAGCGACCATATTCTTAAAGGTGGCGAAACTACCGCAGAAGAACGCGAAAAAACTTTTAAAGATATGATTATACTTGCACTTGAAACAATAATTGTGGAATAATAGTTATTCTATAATTTAAAAAACTTCAATGGAGAAGGAATTATTATGAAACCTGCACTTTTAGTTCTTGCTGCTGGAATGGGCAGCCGTTATGGCGGAGTAAAGCAAATTGATTCTGTTGGAAAAAACGGCGAATGCCTTTTGGATTTTTCTGCTTATGATGCAAAACGAGCCGGATTCGGTAAAGTTATTTATATAATTAGAAAAGATATAGAAAAAGATTTTCGCGAACGTCTTTTTGACAGAGTTGCACGCAATATGGATGCAGAATATGTTTTTCAGTCGCACGAAAGTCTTTTAACTGATGAGCAGATTGCTCTTTCAAAAAACCGCACAAAACCATGGGGAACGGCACACGCTCTTTTATGTGCAGAAAAGAACATAAAAGAACCGTTCGCTGTAATTAATTCTGACGATTATTACGGTCGAAGTGCTTTTGAAACACTTGGAAAACATCTTTCTTCTATTGCAAACGATTCTACGGAACACGCGATGGTCGGTTACCGTTTGGATAAAACTTTAAGTTTAAACGGTTCTGTAAGCCGTGGCGTTTGCACTACAAAAGATGGAAATCTTGTTTCTATTACAGAAAACCCAAAAATCTATTTGGAAGGCTCTAAAATAATTTCTGATCTTGGCGATAAAAAAGAAACTTTTACAGGAAGCGAAACTGTAAGTATGAATCTTTTTGGTTTTTCACCAAAAGCATTAGAAGAATTTAATATCTATTGGGAAAACTTTATTAAAAATAATGTTACCGCAGAAAAAACAGAAGCACTTTTGCCGGTTGTTGCAAGCGACATTATTAAAAACAAAAAAGGTACGGTTAAAGTTTATAAATCAGAAGAAAGCTGGTTTGGTATGACCTACCCGCAAGACCGCGAAGATGTAAAAAATAAGATAGCAGAAAAGATTTCAGAGGGCTACTATCCTGAAGTTCTGTGGGAAAAATAAACATTGAACGTTTTTACATGGTCAGGCCTTTTAACTGAAAATAATAAAGCGTTTTTTGTTTCTGGTTCTTCTGTTTCTGTTGGCTCGTTTGATGGGCCTCACAAGGGACACTTTTTAATCTTTAGGCAAGTTCTTGAAGATTCAAAAACGAATGGAACAAAAAGCGGAATCATTACGTTTGAAAGACCAGTTTCTTCCATTAAACAAAAAGAAAACTACAAAGGTGATATTTCAACTTTAGAAGAACGCCTTAATATTTTTGAATCTTTGGGCTTTGACTTTACGATTGTAATTCACTTTGACGAAACTTTTAAGCAGATGGAAGGAAATCAATTTTTCTTACTCTTAAAAGAAAAGATAAACTTAAAGTTCATTGCAGAAGGCGAAGATTTTCATTGCGGCAAAAACGGTTCATTTGAAAAAACACAGATTCAAAAGTTCTGCACACAAAACGATATTCGTTCTAATTTTGTTCCATTACTAAAAGAAAACGGAAAAAGAATCAGCAGTACAATGATAAGGAATCTTATTTTTGAAAAAAACACTAAAAAAGCAATGGAACTTTTAGGACTTTCTGTTGATTAAACGGTTTGTTTTATATAAAATTACATAATCTGTTTTACGGAACTTCCGTGATTATTTTTCTAAACCCGAAGAATGACCTGCGTTAATTCCGCTTATTCAGAAAAAAATATTTTTAGGGGTTTCAAAATGGCACTCACAAAAGACACAACAAAGTCGCTTATTTCTAAATATGGCGCAAACGAAGGAGACACTGGTAACGTTAAAGTTCAGATTGCTCTTCTTACAGAAAGAACAAAACAGCTTACAGAACACACAAAGCGTTTTCCAAAAGATGCTGGTGCAAAACGTGCTCTTTTAAAGGTTGTAGGTCAGCGCCGAAAGATGCTTAGATACTTTGAACGCACAGACCTTGAAGGTTACCGTGCATTTATCAAAGAACTTGGATTAAGAAAGTAATTTCTTTTTTTAGGTAGCAGAACTCCTGTCAAACGGCAGGAGTTTTTTTTATTATTAGTTTTTACTATTAGGTTTGCGAACTTTTTATATTTAGGGTAACATATTTAAAACATTATAAAGGTGGGTGTATGCGAGCGGCAGAAATTATAATGAAAAAACGAGGCTTTTTTGTTAGACAAAACGGAAAAGCGGTTTTAACTGGTAACACTGAACTTTCTAAAGAAGAAATTAAATTTATGATAGACGGTTATGTTTCTTCTTCAATTCCAGACTATCAGATTTCTGCATTTTTAATGGCGGTTTACTTTAATGGTATGACTTTTAATGAAACCGCTTTTCTTACAGAATGTATGCTCCATTCAGGGGCTGTGCTTAATCTTAAAGATAGCAATTTTCCTTTTCTTACAGGTCCTTTTGTAGATAAACATTCCACTGGCGGCGTTGGGGATAAAATCTCTCTTCCACTTGCTCCTATTGTTGCTTGTTGTGGTGTGCAGGTTCCTATGATGAGTGGCAGAGCATTAGGCTACACTGGCGGAACACTTGATAAACTTGATTCAATAAATGGATACAGAACGTCTCTTACTCCCGATGAGTTTAAGAGTTTTATTTCAAAAACTGGTTATGCAATGACCGGGCAGACAAAAGAAATTGTTCCAGCGGATAGACTTATGTACGCATTACGCGATGTTACAGGAACCGTTGAATCTATTCCTTTAATAACGGCAAGCATTCTTTCTAAAAAGATTGCAGAAGGTGCTTCTTCCCTTCTTTTTGATGTAAAATGCGGAACTGGTGCATTTATGAAAAGTTTTGAAGATGCAGAATCCCTTGCCTTATCTCTTGTAAAAACTGCAAAAAATATGGGAAAAGACGTTTGTGCTCTTATTACGGATATGAACACGCCTCTTGGCATAAAAACTGGTAACTTTCTTGAAATTGAAGAAACTCTTGACTGCCTTAAGGGAAACGGTCCAAAAGATGTTATGGAAGAAGTTTTTGCATTTGCAAGCGAAATGATTCTTCTTGCAAAAAAGGCTACAAGTTATGATGAAGCCTTAAAAATGGCACAAAACGCAGTTTCTTCTGGAAAAGCATACGAAAAGTTTATGCAAAATGTTACTGATCAAGGTGGCTCTCCTAGCGAACTTGAAAATCAATATGGAAAAAGAAGAAGTCCATTTAAAACTGAATTAAAAGCAAAAGAATCTGGCTACATTTTTATTGATGCATATAAAACTGGTCTTGCAGGCATTACTTTAGGCGTTGGCAGAAATAAAACTTCCGATTCTGTTTGTGCAGAAGCTGGAATTATTTTAAATGCTGTAAGCGGAACTTTTGTAAAAAAAGGCGATTTAATAATGGAAATCTACGGAAAAGACAATAATTCTGTTCAGGAAGGCTTAAATCAACTTGAAAATGCAGTTTCTTACACAGAAGATAAAAACTTATATTCTAAAAAAAGTATGATTATTAAAACTATCCGCTAGTTACTGGGAATTAAGGATTATAAAATTGAAAAAGTTCATAAAAAAAAGTGTTTCGCGGGACGAAGTTTTAAGACTTCACAATAGATTTTCTATTTCTAACCTTGAGGCTTCAATTTTTGCACGTCGTGGTCTTACAAATCCAAAAGATTTAATGTATTACCTTGAAACCGATTTGCGTTTTTTGCATTTGCCGTTTGAATTTTCTAGTATGGAAGATGCGGTTAGTCGCATTACAGACGCAATAGAAGAAGGCGAAAAGGTTCTTATTTTTGGCGATAAAGATGTTGATGGAATTAGTAGCACTGCAATTCTTTATAATTTTTTAAAAGATGCTGGCGTAGACGTTACTGCAAGAATTCCTGTTGGCGAAGAATCTTATGGTCTTTCTATGGAAGTAATTGATGAGTTTGCAAAAAATTACGGCTCTCTTATAATTACAGTAGATTGCGGAATTTCAAATGTAGCAGAAATTGCACACGCTAAAGAATTGGGGCTAGACGTTATTGTTACCGATCATCATAATCCCCCTGAAAAAATTCCAGAAGCGGATGTTATTTTAGATCCAAAAATGCAGGATTCACTTTATCCTTTTAAAGATATTTCTGGTGCGGCGGTTGCGTTCAAACTTGTTCAGGCAATTCGTTTTTCAAAGTCTGAACTTTATGCACAAGATATTTCTCTTTTGGACGTTGTTCCACTTTCTGAAAAAGAATACCGACTGGATATTATAAAAACAAGAAATCTTGTAAAAAAGCAAAAATATTCAAAAGTCTTTGAAGCAGGTTTTGGTTCTGTTTCTAAAACGAATCTTCCTGATTTTTTGCATGGTGAACAAATTCTATGCTGGAACAAAAAAGATGTTTCGCTCTATCTAAAAAATATTTTTGGAAATGGCGTAGAATTTGAAATGCTTGATATGCAGCAGGAAATTGCAAAATTAATTCCTTCTGTAAAAGACAAAACTCTTAGCCAGATAAAAGATATATCTAAATTTGCAAAATATTCTGAAGTTTCTCTTGACCCAATTGATGGTTTTTACAATATTTTTGTAACTTTCGCAGAAGTTTCTTTTACAAAGGCGTTCCCAAAATATTCAGCAGATTCACTTCAAGACGTTCAATTAGTAGGAATTGCAGCCCTTGCAGACCTTATGCCTTTGCAGGATGAAAATAGAATTTTTGTAAAGAATGCTTTAAATCTTTTGAACTCAAATAAAGCACGAAAAGGCATTGCAGAACTTATTGCAAGAATGGATCTTGTAGGAAAACAAATTACATCAACAGATCTTTCATGGAAAATAATTCCCGCCCTTAACGCTTCGGGCAGAATGGGGCAATCTACAATCAGTCTTGCCCTTTTAACTTCGACAGATGCAACTGAAAGAAATAAACTTGCAGACACAATAATAGAATTAAATGAAAAGCGAAAACAATATGTTAAAGATGGCGAAATGTACACTGCAAAACAAGCAGAAGAAAACTTTTCAAAGTTCAATTCAAAAATGTGCGTTGTTATTGACGAAAAAATAAATCGCGGTGTAACTGGAATTCTTGCAGCAAAAATTATGAATAAATATAATGTTCCTTCTATTGCGATTACAATTTCCGATAATATTGCCGTAGGTTCAATGCGCAGCTGCCGTTCTGTTGTTGCAACGGACTTTTTAAATAGTTTTGACGAAGGTTTTTTTATAAATTATGGCGGTCACGACGCTGCAGCAGGTTTTTCGTTTGAAAAATCTAAAGTGTCTGACTTTTTAAGTAAAGCATTGGATATTTCTAAAACTTTAACATTAGAAGATGAAGAAAAAGAATTGAATATCGATGCGGAACTTCCTTCTGAATATATTACGCCTGATATTTTAAAAACCGTTGACCTTTTTGAACCTTACGGAGAAAATAACCACGAACTTGTATTCGTTTCAAAAGCGTTAAAACTTAAAGATGGAATTCCTGTAGGAAAAGCACAATCGCAAAGTCTTAAAATGATTTTTGACTGTGGAAAGTTTAAATTTCCTGCAATGTATTGGGGACAAGCTGAACGCCTTAACCGCGATTTTAAAACAGGAGACACGCTTGATGTACTTTACACTGTAAACAGAAATACTTTTAAAGGTTCTGTAACGCCGCAAATGATTTTGCTTGATGTTCAAAAAAATAACTAACTTTGGAGACATATTAAAATGAAAAAAACAACACTTTTTATTTTCCTTGTATTTTTTGCTTGTTCTTTTACTTTTGCAAAAACAGTTTCTTTTCAAAATGAACTTTACAGTGGAACAATAACATACAATGAAACTGCCTTTGTTGGCGAAGCTATTTGGGCAAGACTAAATATGAAAATTGAAAAAAAGAAGAGGAATTCAAAAGAGCCTGTTGCTGCCCTACTCCTTGAAAAAGATGACAAAAAAATCGATTCTGCAAGGTTTTATCATTTGAACTCAAAGGGAAAACGACAGACTAATCCTGATATGATTGCGGGTCTTCCACTTTCTGTCTGGCTTAATGGAAATTCAAGTTATTCTGTAAAAGTTGTTTTTTCAAGCGGTAATGATGACACTGCAAAAGAAGTAATTCTTCCGTTTACACTTGAAAATGTTGACTGGGAAAAAGAAATAATTCCCCTTGATGAAAAAAACTCTGAAATAAGACAGGATATGGGGCCTGAACGCCTTGCTCAAATTGAAAAACTAAATACAATTTTAGGAACCATAATCGAAACAGATATTTACAGCCTTAAGCCGTTTATTCAGCCGGTAAAATCAAACAGATATACGGCACATTTTGGCGACCAAAGAATATACAAATACACAAACGGAAAAACAGCAACTTCTCCTCATTATGGAAATGATTACGGCGTGCCAGAAGGAACCGAAGTTTTTTCTTGTGCAGAAGGAAGAGTTGTAATGGCAGAAAACAGAATTTCAACTGGATATTCTGTTGTAATTGAACATCTTCCTGGTCTTTACAGTCTTTACTATCATTTAAGCAGTTTAAATGTAAAAGAAAATGAATATGTTAAAGCCGGCGAAAAAATAGGACTTTCCGGTTCAACTGGACTTGCAACCGGTCCGCATCTTCATTGGGAGGTACGTCTTAATATGGCAGCGGTAAAACCAGAATTCTTTATGAAAGAATTTATTCCTTCCGCACAGTAAGTTTTCCATTTTCGCAGAATACGCCATAAGTCTTTCCAGTTTCACAACTAGATAGACTTAAAGTTTCTGTTTTAAAAGCAAAATAAAAAATCTTACGCAATATTCTTTTTTCAAAATCATCTGCACCTAAAAGGCATTTGTTTTGAACTATATAATATTTTGTAATATTTGAAGAAGGAATTATTTCAAAAACATTGTGATGAACGGAAACAGTATCCGTTCCAAAAACTTTTTCTGGAAAAAAATATGTATTTCTAAGAAACGAAACACTCTTAAAAGTTACTGCAAGATAAAGTTTTGGCCATGAACGTTCTAATGTAAAAACTTCGGAACCTTTTCTATCTAAAACAGAAATCTTTGCACTGATGGTTTTTTCTTCTGCATTTTCCGTTGAACCATACAACATTACACGAAGAATCTGTCCATTATCGGCCGGTAACTTTGAAATAAAAAAATAACATTGAACATACGTAAAAACTTGAAGTAAAAGCACTAATAAAGCAAGAGAAAATATAGATAAAAGAATTATTTTTCGCATCTTCATATTTTCTGTATTAAACTTAAAAATTGTTCTTCGTTTATAACAGGAATTCCAAGTTTTTCTGCTTTTACATTTTTAGAAGAACCAGATTTTACATCATTTGTAACAAGATATGATAAATCTTTTGTAACGCTAGATTTACAACTTCCACCATTGGCTTTAACAATTTCTTCTGCCTGACTTCTTTTCATAGAATGAAGTTCACCTGTAAAACAAAATGAAAGCCCCGACAAGTTTCCGCTGTTTTCTTCGGTAATTTTTATTATATTTTGAGAAAGATAAAGCATTTCGTCTTTATTTTCATTAAGACCTTCAACAATGATTTTTGCCATAGTTTCTGCAAAACCGTAAACTTCTGCACATTGTTCTTCTGTCATACTTAAAAGTTTTTGCAAAGTATTAAAGCCGGCAAAAACAAGTTTTTCCATAGACGCTTCGCTTGCTCCTTCTATGTCAAACCCAGAAGCAAAAACAGAAAGCGGCATTTCTTTTCTTCCTTGAATCGATTTTACAACTTTTTGTGCTCCAAGAGATTTTTTTTCACTTGCAATACTTTCTTCGTTTAAAAAGAACGGAGTTAAATCTTCTTCTGTAAGAGAATATAAATCTGTAATACAAGTAATTTTTCCGCTTTTAAAAAGTTCATTTAAAAGCGTTTCGCCAAGATCACGAATGCGAACAACTGAAACCCATTTTTCTATCTGGTGGAAAACTCGTTTTTTACATTTTTTATTAGGACAAAAAAGCCTGCTGCCTTCGTCTAGCAATTTTGTTCCGCAAGTTTCACAAACGGTTGGAATAAAAACCTCTTTTTCTTCTGCTACATTTTCATGTATGGCTCGTTCAATTTTAGGTATAATTTCACCACGTTTTACAACGACAACCTTGCAGCCAATTTTTACTCCAAGAGAACGCATTGTATCAGGGTTTGCAAGACTTGCACGCTGCACCATTGTTCCATTAAGAGAAACTTCATCAAAAACTGCAACTGGCGTATAAGTTCCACCGTTAATACTCCACTCAACATCTTTTAATGTGGAAACCGCTTCTTCAAGGCTAAATTTAAACGCAATCTGTCTATCCGGCCGGTTACGACTTGCATCAGAAATATCAATTCTTCGTTCTTTTATAACAAGCCCATCAATATCAAACTCAATTTTACTGCGTTCTTCCATTATATGAACACGCAGGTCGATAACTTCTTCTGCGGATTTTACAATAAAAAGAGGACACACATTAAAGCCAAGTTTTTTAAGCCATAAAACTTTTTCTTCTTCATCTGAAAACGGTTGTTCTTGTGAACTTGAAAGTGCATCATAAACAATAAGTTTTAAATATTCACAGCCTTTTCCGTCTTTTCTTTTCATAAGACCATTCGCTGCATTTCGGCAATTTGCTTTATCAGAAAATTTTTCTTTATGAACAGAATGTGTCATTATAACTTCGCCACGAACACCGCCTGTGTAGTCGATTACTTTTCCTTGTGAATCAACTAATGCAGTAAGAACTCCGTTCATTTTTTTTGCGTTTTCAGTTATTTCATCGCCTATTGAACCATCTCCACGAGTAACAGCATGTTGTAAAATTCCATGAACATACTGAAGTTCAAGGCTGGCTCCATCAAGTTTATATTCAACAAGATATTCGCTATAAATATGTTTTTTTGCCCATGAAAGAAATTGTTCAGGCGTTGCCGCTTTTTCCTGACTTCCCATTGGCATAATATGCTGAAGTTTTGGAAAGTTTCCAGAATCAGCTCCTACCTTTTTTAATATTTCATTTTCAGGATCTAAAGTTTTTAATTCATCCCAAAGTTTATCAAATTCGGCGTCACTTATTTCGCCTTCATCGTTGTAATAACTTTTTTGATAGCGTTTTATAAGAGAAACTAGTTCAGATATTCTTGCATCAGTAAATAAATCATTCATTCTTTAAAAAATACAACTCACTTATTTTATGATCTTTTTCAAGACCTTTTCTTTCAAATTTAGTTTTTGGCCGCCACGTTTGTGGTTCTGCAAAACCTTTATATTTATTTTTAAGAGTTGGGGTAGATTCAAGTTCGCCAAGAGCAAAATCTGCATATTCCTGCCAGTCAGTTACAAAATAAATATAACCACCTGGTGCAAGTTTTTGAGCAAAAAGATCTGTATGTGGTCGCTGTACCATACGTCTTTTATGATGTCGTTTTTTTTGCCACGGATCTGGGAAAAATATATGAAAACCATTTACAGAACCGTCTACAACCATATTTTCTAGCACTTCCAATGCATCATGTTCTATTATGTAAAGATTCTTTAAATCTTTTGAACGGATTTCACCTAAAAGTTTTCCAACGCCAGGTGTATGAACTTCTATTCCTATATAATTTATATCAGGGTTTGCCTGTGCAATAAGAGCAGTCGCTGTTCCCATACCAAAACCAATTTCAATAATGACAGGATTTGTATTACCAAAAATATCCAAAAAATTTAACTTTTTGTTTTCATAAGGAATGCACCACACGTTAGAAAGTTCTGAATAATCGCGTTCCTGAGCTGCTGTCATTCTTCCTTTTCTTAAAACATAAGTTTTTACTGCCCGATAAATCGGGTTTTTCGAGGCCACATCCTCAGAGCCATCAGGTATTTCCTGTTCTTCTTTCAATTGTTCGTTACCCATAAAGTCCTTTTAATTATTTTTTGTATTTTTATATACTGGCGGCATTATGCATACAACTCCATCATACCTGTCAGTATAGATTTTTCGATAATAAGAATATTTTACATCTGTAGAAAATATTTTTTCATCATTTATCCAATTCTGTTTTTTTTCACCATAATAAAGAAGAACATTTGCTTCTGAATAAATGGCATATTTTTCTTTTGGATTTTCACCTAACAAAGAAATCGATTTTTCTGCATTTGCTTTTATTAAATCACTATCATAATTTAATGAAAACGAAAGATTTACTTCTTTTTCTTGAGAATCTGTATATGCAAAGTTATAAATTCCTATAGGTAAGTCAATTCCATCTGGCGAAAGAAAATCTGCATAACCTACCCATTGATTTTTATCATCAGAGAAAACAGAAGGATTAATGCAATTCCATTCAAAACCAGTTGAAACGTTTTTTATCCGAATATTTTCTGCACGACGAACTTCACTTGAAACTTGTGCAAAAACAGCAAGACGTACAGAAGGATTTTGACTTTCATCTTTATAATCGAATACCGCATACCCTTTTACAGAATCAAGTGCAGGCTCGGATTCTGAACAGCCTGTAAAAAACATAACTGTAAAAACTAAAAGAGAAAAAATTATTCTAGGCAAGGGAACGTCATTCATATTAGAAATTAAAAATAAGATTTATGACCGTAAGATCACTGCTAGAGAATTGATTAACAATTGATTCAAATTTTATATTAACTTTTTTACAAGCATCATCAAGGTACGAAAGATAATAAAGTCCAAGTTCTGAGCCGCCACCATCCGGGGTTTCCCGATAAAAATCAATAAGAGATCTTTTGTTTGTATCGGCACTAGCCTTAGTTTCTATACTTTCCTTAACTTCCTGGAATTCGTCATCTTTGTTGTACAAAGTAATTTGAAGCCGTCCCTGCTTACCAATCGAAGTAGACCCACCACCTAACTTCCATGAAACAGAAACTAAAACACGTTTTCTTTGTAATTCCTTTACAATCTTAGAACGAACCTCTGGATCTGCAACAAGCTCATTTATATTATCCACAGTAGGATACATATTTTTTGCTTCTTTTGTGATATTCGTATTTTCATTTTTAAGAGCAAGTTCCATAATCATTACAGAAATGTATTCTGCAACTTTAGATTTTTCCATATACTGCGTCAAAATATTTCTTATGGCAACAAGCATATCTTCAAAACCTTCTTTTTTGTGAAACAAGGTAATTACATACCAGTTTTGAAGACTCATCCGATTCATAAACTTTTCTGACATCAACATATAAATGTTTTGCTCTTCGATTGAGTAATCTTTATTTTTACGAATTGAATCCCAAATTGGTTCAAGAATCTCTGAACGAGTCTGCCCAATAACAGCATCTTTAGCAGAAAGAGCCGACCTTAACTGCTTTTCGCTAAGTTTCGTTTTTTCATCTATAAGTTGAGACGCGTGAGAACGATTGTATTTTCGCACGCAATCGCACTGAATTATTGAAGAGTAAATATCACGATCAAACTGCTTGTATAAAAATGAATATACAATAATCTTTGAAAGATCCATAATTTCTTGCCTGGACGTAACAAATTCAGGTAAAGAAATTTCAATCTTAGAAATATAATCAAGCATCAGCATTGTCTGAATAGACTGCGGAGAAAACTGCCGCATAGAAATGCCAGAACCATCAATATTATCTGCAAGGCGAAATCGTACTAACTTCTTTTTATGGCTTATAAATTTTGACGCACCATCTTCCGTAAGAATAACCTTTAACGGAAGCTCAATCATCATTTTTTTACCGGATGCACTCATTATTTACTGCTTTCTCCTAATAAACAACAATGTAAATTATAACTTAGACTTCTTGCAATGTAAACCATTATTATTATATTCTATAAATATGAAGAAAAACACTTTTTTTTTTACAATATTTTCAGTTTTTCTCTTTTTTGTATCGAATTTTTATAGTGTCGCACAGCAAAAGGGAATTGAAGAATGCGAAAATTTATTGTATTTTCTTCAGATAAATAATTACAATGCACAAAAAATCCCGATTTTAGAAAATAACTCTTCATCTTTTCCGTTTAATATAAAAATCGATTTTTTTCCTCAGGAAGAATCTGAGACATCAGAGAAAGCATTTTCTAATGCAAATGGCTTTGAAACACTTGTATTTCTTTTTTCAATCGAAGAACTTCAATCTGATTTTTCTTTTTTACTTGAAACACTTGATTCTATAAAGAATTTTTCGCGTAAAGGAAAAATTGAATTTATTTTTACATACGGTTCTGAATCTGCCTTAAAAAATGATGGCGTAATTTCTGGAACAGAAACTTTTTTAAATACAATCACAGAAGAAAATTATGCCGTTATTTGCGTAAGTTTATTAAAAAAGCAAAACGCAATCATTTCTGGCGGTGGCGGAGATTTAACTCCTTCATGGCTTATAAATCTTGTTTCAGGAAGTTTTCACGAAAACGGCTTAAAATATCATTTAAGAGGAGGAATTTTAAATAGTCTTTACAGGCTTAATCTTTTAAAATCCGATTGGCAAACGTCAATGTTTTTAAAAAACGGAATTCCTTCTTGTGCTGTTTATATTGCAGGACCTAACAAAAATCAAAGTTATAACAAAAAACTTTCAAATTTCATTGCCATTTGTGCATATAATTTTGAACCTGAAAATACACTTGAATGGGACAGGCATTCAAGAGCGTTTTCTTTTTTTAATAATACATTTTTATTTTCAGAAAGATTTACTATCGTTCTTTTTATTATTATTTCTGCTGTGTGCCTTTTCTTTTTATGTGGATTTTATTTTATAAGACTTTTACAAAGAAAATCTTATTCAAGAAAAATCTTAAAAAAATGGCCACTGATTTTTTTGTGCGTAATTCTTACCGTAATTTCATTTTTAATCGGACAAGGTTTTTCATATATTCTTTTAAATCTTTTTAATTTGAATGTAATCACCGGTTATTCTGCAAAAATTATAATCTCTTTCCTTTTAATTTCCGTTTCTTACTTTTTGTTTGCAAAATTTACAGATTTTCATAGTACAAAATTATTTTATTTTCTTATGAACATAACTGGAATTTTAAATATTTTTATTTTTACAGTTTTGGATTTGTCTTTATTTTACCTTTTTGCATGCGAATATCTTATAATTGCTCTTACAAAAAAAATTAAGACTCTTCCAGGACTTACTCTTTCTTTTATTTTACTTGCCGTTCCGTATTTTCCATATGTATTTGAATTTGTAACATGCCTTACAGAAAGTGCTTTAAGAAAAATTTTGTTTGCTTCTTTTCCATTAAATGCAGCGTTTTCTTTTGCATTTATTCCGTTTGAACTTATATGGTTTAAAATCCTTGAAAATCTGAATATAAGATGGAACAAATATTCTACTCAAAAAAAAATATTCATAAAACAAAATATAATTACAATTTCCGTTGCATTTGGTATATTCCTTATAATTTTTACAACTTTTGACATTATTGTGAGCACAAAATACAAAGCTTTAACTACTCAGACTGTAAAAACAGATAAACTTCTTGCCAGCGAAAGTATAAAAATATCTTACAAAGATGAAGTTTTTTTTGGAGAAACAACTAGAACTATTTTTATAGAATTAAGCGAAGAAAATGAAAATGTTTGTGTAAAAATAAAGGGAAAAGCCGAAAATCCTATTCTATATTCAAGTGAAGATTATGAATATGATGCCGCCGAAAAAACTGTTGTTTTTAAACTTACAACTTGGCCTCCTAAAAAAATGAGTTTTACGTATATTCCAAATATCCAACAAGAATCAGAAGTAATAGTTTCATATAGCTTATGGAGTGAAGATAAAAAATCAGAAAAAACAATAACCTTTTTTGAAAATTCAATAAAAATTCCTTCTACAAAAACAAAATCCATACCAAAAGGAATAAAAAGTGAATTATAAAAAATCATTTCTTTATATTGATATGGATTCTTTTTTTGCCTCTGTTGAACAGCGTGATAACCCAGAATGGAAAGGAAAACCTGTTATTGTTGGGGGACTTCCAAATGAGCCAAGAAGCGTAGTTTCTACCGCATCATACGAAGCCAGGAAATACGGAGTCCATTCTGCAATGCCAATTTCAAAAGCAGTAAAACTTTGCCCAAATGGAATTTACACACACGGAAATCACAAGCATTATTCAGAAATTTCATTACAAATTATGCAGATTCTTTCTAAGTATTCTCCTGATTTACATCAAATTTCAATTGATGAAGCAAGCCTTGAGATGACTGGAACAGAACTTTTATTCGGGCCCCCTGATGAAGTTGCATTAAAAATACAAAAAGAAATTTTTGAAAAAACACAACTTACCGTTTCTATAGGACTTGCCTCTAGTTCATATCTTGCAAAACTTGCAAGCGAAGTAAACAAACCAAACGGTTTTTATGCCATTCCCGAAGGAAAAGAAATAGATTTTATGCTTTCTCTTCCATTAAAGAAAGTTTGGGGAATCGGAAAAAAAACTTTAGAAAGACTTAACCGAAATGGCTTTTTTACAACAAAAGACATTTATTTACGCTCAAAAGAAAGTTTAATTTCTTTATTTGGATTTTCAACAGGAACTTTTCTTTACAATTCTGTGCGTGGACTTGAAACAGAAACAAAATCTACAGGAAGTCATTCAATAAGCAATGAAATTACCTTTCCAGAAGACATTTCAAACATATACACAGCAGAAACTGTGCTTATGGAACTTAGTTACAGCATAATGTTTCGTCTTTTAAAAGCAAAATCTTTTAGCAAAACGATTTTTATAAAAATCCGTTATGATGATTTTTCAACTTTTACTTCACAGGAAACTTTTTCAGATTATATTACATCTTGCGATGATCTTTTTGAAAAACTAAAATCACTTTTTGAAAGAAAATACGAACCAGGAAGAGCACTCAGACTTCTTGGGGCTGGTCTTGAAAATATCGAAGATGAAAATTCTGCAAAACAAGAAGTTTTGTTTGATTTTGGAGAAAAAAAGAAACAAGCCGTAGAAAATGCAATATTAAAATTATCTTCAAAGCACCCGGAAATAAAAATTCAAAAAGCTAGAACATTAAATAATAAAATCAAACTGCTTATTTTTGCGTTTCTTTCAGTTTTTACATTTTGCAAAAAGGATTTAACTGCAGAAGAATATATTTTTAAAAACGATTCTAAAAGTGCCGGTTCAATAAATTCGCCGGATATTCTTCTTCCAATTCCTGATGAAAGTCCGTCTTCTCTTTTCAATTTTAACATAAACGACAATGAAATTCTCTTTTTTTTAAACGGCTGGTGGAACGGAGAAATGGAAGGCAGTTTTAATGCCACAAACACAAAAGAGGAAGGGCTTACATTTTCATCACCGGATTTTATTTTTAAGCAGCAAGTTGATTTTTCAATGAACTTTATGCTGAACAAACAATGGTATTTTACAACAAACTTTGCAGATGAATTTTTAAAAAATACGATTGCAGCTGGTTTTTATGGAAAAGATGAAAATCCACTTAAAGAAGTAAAAATTTCAAACAGAAATATAATTTTTCCTGATACGTATTCAATCAGTCTTTTTAATAGAAATATTGGCGGTGGCGATAATCAAGCACCAGGAATTGCAGCACATTTTGCTTCTCCTTTTGAAAAAAAATGGACAGCAGATTTTGTTTTACGTTACGACACCACAGAACAACATGATGCAACATTTTATGGAAAAAATAGTGTTTCCGAAACTGTAATTTCACTTTCTGACTATATGAAAGGTCAATTTTTTTCGCTCCCCCCCTCTTTACTTTCAGATATAAAAGATGTTTATGTTGAAAACTCAAACGGAAATTATACCGATGAAAAAAACAGAAAATTAAGAAAACTTTCTTCAGATGAATACATAATTTCGCTTTCAGAAAAAATGCTTGTAATTTCAAAAGATGCAGGAATTTCTAAAAAAAATAAAAAAAGGCCGGCAATTCTTATAACATTTAACTCTTTTGCAGATGAAACATCATTAAAATCCGAATTAGGCGATTTTGAAGATGATTCAGAAGGAGAGAAAATTACATTTTTAAAAGAAATTCAAAATTATTTTGGAAAAGATATAAAATTAAAAAAATATACAAATTCTATTTTTACAAAAATAAATAAAGTCCAAGCACTTATTTTGCAGGAAGCACAAGGTTTTTCGCCATTTTTGCATTCTGCGTGGTACGATTTGGGACTTTCTTCTTCTTCAAAAGTAAAAATTGCAGATATTCATTCAGAAAATCAAAGTAAAGATTTTTTAATAGAAACTATCGATGAGTTTGAAAACTTTATTTCTTCAAGTTTTGTAAATGAAAAACACACTTTTGCAAAAATCTACACAGAAGAAACTGAAAAATCAATTTTTAACGTTCAAGAAAGATTTCCTCTTGCAAAAAAAATCCCAAAAGCATATTTAAACTCGTCTTACGATTCAGATTTAAATATTATAGTTCAAAAATATACGCCGCTTTCATCATTTAATATTGGAACAAACGCAGAAAGTGGCTCTGTAAAAGTTTATAAAAACTCAATTCTTCTTACGGGAACGCAATATAATTCTGAATCTGGAGAAGTAACTCTTTCTTCTTCTGTTTCCGACTCAGATAAAATTTATATTACATGGAACGAAACCTCTTCTGAAAATGAAACTGGTGCAATCGCCGCAGAAGGAGCATTTAAATATTTTTTTACTAAAAATCTATTTTCAGATTTAGCCGTTGCAACAAATTGGACAATAAATCCTTCTGTTAAATATTCAGAATATTCCAGGGCGGCAGGCGGTTATGCTTCTATTGCACTTGGAACAGAATACAAAACCGATAATCTAAACTTTTTAAATGCAACAGCACTAACTTACGAAAAAACAGATGTTACAGGAAAATACAGAATAGAATCTTTTGAAAACGAAAGAAGTGAAACTTACTATCTTTCAAAAAGTTCAGGATACGATTTAAGCGAAAACCAAATTCCAGTTTTAAAAATCCAAGATACAACTAGCGAAAAAATACTAGAACTTGATGAAGAAAAAAATTGTACCGTCAAATCTTCTTGTAAAAATGCAGAAAGAGATACAAAAATTTCAGGATATAAAATCCCTCTTGAATGGGAAAATTTAAAAGAAGAAAATGCTTGGGCTGCAATAAATATAAAACTTTCATCTGCAACAAATCTTAATTCTTCTTCAATTTTTAGAATTGCACTTGAATGCTCGGAAAATATTCCAGAAACGCTTGATTTTTACATTCAACTTGGAATTCTTGCAAACGACGAAAATGAAACAATAGAAGAAGAAAATATTCCAACGTGGCATCTTTCAGAATTAAAAAGTGGCTGGCAACAAATAGAACTTTATCTTTCCGAAAGTGATAGGAGCCGACTTTGCCTTTACAATGACGCAAGACTTATCATAGTTAAAAACGACGCAAACGATTCGGATTTTGTAAACGGAAGCATTTATGCAGGCCCTTACGAAATTATTCCAAACGGCATTTCTTCGTATGCTTCCGAAAAAACAAACATAAAAACAGAACAGAAAAAAGAAAACGACGTTCCATTTAAAGATAAATTTTCAACAGATGATAACTTTGTGCAAAAAATTAGCTGGGATTTTGCCTCTTCAATAACAGAAGATGAAAAAAACATTATAATCGGAAAGTTTTTAAATGAAACTGACATTTCAAAATATCGATTTTTAAAGTTTTATTTTAAAAATTCAAACTTTTCTTCTTTTAATCTTATTTTAGATAAAGATTCTTCTTCACTTTCAGAAGACGGCACAAAAGCCGTAGAATTAAAATTAAACGAAACGTCTCTTTCTTATTTTAATAAACCTTCAGATTCTACTAACACAGAAAACGACTGGCATTGTGCAGAAATCGATCTTGTAAAAAATACATTTTTAATAGACGGAAACGAACTTCCAAAGGATTCGTATTCACTTTTTATAAACAAAAACAAAATGCCATTACGTTTTAAAATCGAATTTACGCCAAACGAATCAAACGATGATTTTTATATTGATGAACTTTTTATGGAAGATTCTTCTGGAAATTTTAATCTTCAAAATATTTCAAAAATCGAACTAAAAAAAGAAGGCGATATTTTAAACGCTGGGGCTTTTCCATTATTAAAAGATGCATATTTTTTAAGTCAGACAGAATATAGCAAAAATATTCCTGAAGATGATGAAAAATCAACAGAAGACGTTATTTCTTCGCTTTTTAATGCAAGCGTAACAGTTGCAACCATAAAATTATCTTCTGACGTAAGCCTTTCTTCCGAAACAAATAACGCACTTTCTTCACTTTCTAACACTGTAAAAACAACAACGCCGCTTTTAAAAATACTAAACATTGAAGATTCGTTTATTTTTATAAAAGATGATTCCTCTGTAGAAAAAAACACAACTGCCGAATTGAACTTTTTTAATATAAATATTCCGTTTTCTATAAAAACAAAAGCACAAAGCGAAAAAAACAGATGGAATTACAAAACAAACCTTGATTCTGATTTTATTTTTAAAATAGAAAAAGAGACTTGGAATATATTTTTAAAAACCAACATTTGTGCAAATCAAAAAACAAAAAGTAACGAAGAAGAACTTAAAGAACTTTCAGAAAACTCATGGACTAAAAATTATACAGATTCCTTTTTATTCTCTTTTGATAACGGTTCAGAAAACGCATTAAAACGAAATCTTAAGCTAGAGATTTCAACAGAATTTATGATTCCATTTTTCTATCTTTCCCCTGAAATTAATTTTACAAAAGAAGAAAAATATTCTAATACAAGTTCTGCAAAATATAACAGCGTACAAAATCTGCAATTTATTTTTCCCCTTAAAATTAAAGATGTAAATGTTTCAGTAAAATATATAAAAGAAATGGCATCTGCAAAAACGGCAGTTTCTGGCGGAACATATAATGATGATGCAGAAGAACTTATTAATTCATTTACAGAAGATTCCTGGTTTTACAAAACCGCACCTTTCTATGATTTTTTTAGCAAAGATTTTTCAGAAGAAATATTATCTGAAATTACAAAAAACTCTTTAGAAAAAATAAACTACAGCGGAAAATACGTTTTATCCGTAAAACGCCCGATTTTTATGAGCATAAAAGATTTTTTTATTCCTGTTTCATTTGAACTTTCAGGTGAAAGAGAAATTTCTGTTGCAACTGATTTTTCAGGAAATTACATTTTTAAAAGTTCAATTTTAAATACACCAATGAATATTTTTGGACGCGAAGGAATAAAACCTCTTTTTAAATGGTATAAAACCGATGAATATGTGCTTTCCCTTAATGGAACATTAAAAATCCCCGAAACTTCTTTTTCTGATTCAATTTGGAACATTAATTTTTATATTCAAAAAAATTATTGGATAAACGAAAACGATACATTAAGAAATGCCGTTGATTTTACATTTGAAGAAGACAGTGAATGGGAAGTTTCACTAAGCAGTCAATACAAAAGATTATTAAAAAAATCGAAGAAGAAGAGTTCAAATAAAAAGTTTTTTAGAACTGATAACCTTGATTTTTCATTAAATTACAATGCAGAGGATGAATACAGTGAACAAAAATATGAATATTCGCACAAACTTTCTGCAGAACTTTTTAAACATTTTACACTTGATTGTGCCCTTAATTTTTATTTGAACATAAAAAAAGACATAACAAGCCTGACTGCATCAGGAACAATTGGCGGAAATCTTGCTTTCTAAAAGTTTTTTACTGCAAAGGAGCAAAATAACCAGTTTCGTCGCGACCGCTTCTATTTAAAAGGTATGCCTCAACTTCTACAGGAAGATATTTTTCGCCAAAATTAGAAGATAAAACTGAAGTATACGAAAAATAATACAATCCACTTGGATTATCTGCAACATCATCTGCAATAGACGAAAGTCCTTCTGGCCTAAAAACGTAGTATTCTTTTCCTTTTGTTGCATTAACAATAAAATCAAGTTCTTCATCGGGTGAAGTTTGATTTAACAAAACAGAAGATACAGAAATATGATTATTGTTCAAAAAAGAAGACATTTCGTTAAGACTATATTTTGAAAACGCATCTATCGAAACTTTTCCATTAGAAATTATTATTATGCCACGTTTTTTTTCTGCATTAATAAGATCGTTTGCACCAAGACGCAATGCTAAATCCAAAGTAACTTTTTTAGAAACAGGATTTTTTAAAGCTTCGCAATTGAACTTTAACGCCCCCGAAGGTTTTCCCGAATATTCAAGAACTGGAATTTCAGATGCAGAAATAATTTTTAATGTTCCCTTATTTTTCATAGAAGAAGCAATTTCTGTAACGGCAGAATTTATTTCTTCTGTGTAATTTTTAGAATCAATACTTCTGTCTATAATCAATGTTATATCCGCATAATCAAGGTATGAAGACGAGCCAAGATATTTTAATTTATTAACTGCCCTGCTCTGTTCTGTTATATAAAAATTCTTTTCAAGAAGACCAACAACTGGCAAGCGATGACGGTTTTCTACCCGAACTTCCATATAGACTTCAGGAAATTTAGAGGCATTTACACGTTCAATTTGAACAAAAAGACCGCCAACTAATTCCTGCATTTTTGCCATAACATAAACTTCATTTGAAACAACATCTGTTACAATAACGTTTCCATTTACATCAGGAACAGCACAAGTAATTCTTGAAGGAGCGTTTCCAGTAGTTAGATTTTCAAAAACAGAACCAGTTTGAATATTTACTGAATAAACTTTGTTAGAATCGCACACAACAAGAAAATCTTTCCATACCCTTAACGATTCAGGATGTAAAAATGTTTTTGAAGGCACAACCACATTTTTAAAGTTTCCTGCAAGGTCAAACTCATAAATAGAGCCGGAAACATTATCCGCAACAAAAACACTTTCATTTAAAACTGCAATTCCAGAAGGACCTTTCAGCCCCGAAAAATCATCAGAGGAGCCACCAAAATAAAAAAGTCCATTTCCTTCGCCATCAAAAACAACAATTCTGCGGTTTCCGTAATCAGAAACATAAATGTTTCCTCTTGAATCTTGTGCAGAATATAATGGACCTACAAGCGAGCCATTTTCACGACCTTTTTTTCCAATATATTTTAAAAACTTTCCTTTTTTATCAAGAACACTAAGACGATTCCCGGCAAATTCTGTTACAAGAAGATTCCCATTTGAAAGTCGGATTATATCCATAGGCCTGTCAAACCCATTTAAAGGACCAGAAATTCTAGAAATTACAGAACCGTTTGCATTCATTTTTACAAGTTCATTTGAACCATAAGACAAAACCCAAATTGTTCCATCATTATTTGCAACGGCAGAAACAGGCCCTGAAAATATAAGATTCCCATTATAAAGAGCTGGAAAAGAACCTGATTCCGTATATTTTGTATCCAACTCAGAAATTTCAGAAGAAATCCGTCTTTCTTTTACAATTTCAATCTTATTTTTTAATAAAAGACCGCCATATCCATTTTGAACAGCACGATTCCAGTTTTCAAGGGCAGTACCTTCAAGCCCGGTGTAATAATACGCTTTTCCAAGCCATTCAAGAATCAAAGAATCTTCCGGCATATAGCCCAAAGATTTTTCAAACTGAAGAACAGATTCATTAAACATTCCGCGGTAAAAAGACTGCACACCACGCCTGAATTCTTGAGCTGCAAAACCTTCATTCGCAGTTCTAGGCTCCCCATTATAAAGACCAGCTGTAGAAGTCTGTGCAAAAAATAAGAAACAACAGAAAACTGAAAACAGAAAACTTAAAAGTGCAATTTTTTTAGATTTCTTCATTAATTACGCTCCTGCAAGACGCACGTCACGAATGTGGTCAGCAATAATTTCGTTTTCTTTATCAAACTGTTCTGCCATTTCAAGATACTTTTTTGCATCATTTAAAAGACCGAGTTTGTAGTATACAAAACCTAAAGAATCAAGGCAGGCCGCAGAATCTGGGGAAAGTTGAACGGCTTTTTTACAACAAGAAAGAGCTTTTGTTAAATCCTTATTTTCTACCGCAAGCACATAGCCAAGACCATTAAGAGAAGTAATATTATTTTCTTCTATTTCTAAAGATTTCTCATAATAAGAAATAGCAACATCCGCTTCCTGCTGTTCCCAGGCAATAAAAGCCATAGAAGCATAAACAGAAGCAGGTTTATAGCCACTTTCCAAAAGTTTATTTAATTCAAATGACGCAAGCCTTTTTCTGCCGGATTTTGTATAAAGCACTGCAAGAATAAACCGACATTGCAAAACACGCTCAAGATGCTTTCCGCCCGTAACAACCTGCTCAAGATACAAAAGAGCATCTTCGTATTTTTTTAATTTTGTGCAACATAAACCAAGATAATAAGCAATTTCCTGAGCATCTAAATCCGGACTTTCCGGAAGTGAAAGAAAAAACGCAAATGCATCCGAATATTTTTTAGCATTATAAAGTTCAAAACCTTTTGACAATATATCTGAATCAGCCATAGTCCCCACCACATTGACTAAAATTAAAATACAAAATAGCCTAATCGTATTCTATAACGAAAACTTAATACCGTCCACACTACAAGCAGAAGGTTCAGCATTTATCAAAGATACTGCAACATTTCCGTGTATTACAGAATAAAAATCCGAATCTTCTTCTTCAGAAGAAACAGGAGCACTTCCTAAAAAAGAAGACTGAAAAACATTACTTTCGTTTTGCATTTTATCTTTGTTTAAATCAATTGAATCTTTATACTGCCGGTTAGAAAGCGTTCTGCAAAAATCCACACCTTTATAGTAAGGTAAAGAAAGAGCATTTACACTTACAAATGCCTTTGGAGAAGAAAGACGGCAAATAGAAACAAGAGTTTCTATATTTTTTGAAGCAAAAGACGCCATCGGCTCATAAAATAATTTTCTTTTATCACGAATATCGTAATAGGAAGTTATATCAAAATCTTTTGATGTATACGCTTTTCCAACAGTCTGCAAACTAAAGGCAATTCCAGGAACCCCCTGCAAAACCGCCTGACGAGCAGCCGCACAAGTTCCAGAATAAACAACATCCGTTCCAATATTTGCACCAGCATTTATACCCGAAAGAACCGCATCTATTTTTTTAGGAAAAATTGAACCACTTAATGCTGCAAGCACGCAATCAACAGGTTTACCGGAACAAGACCACTCATTTTGGGAAATCTGAATAAATTCAAGAGTAGAAAAAGTCATTCCGTGCGACACAGCAGAACGATTTTCAGACGGAGCCATAACGTAAACAGTATGACCATCTTTTAAAAGTTGTTCTTTTAAAACACAAATTCCTTCTGCATAAAAACCATCATCATTTGTAACAAGAAAAGTCATTTAATCTTTTATCACCTTTGCACCCGACGCCGGATGAACTTCATAACAATCGCACTTAAAACCAAAAAGTTTTTCATATTCGGTAAGTTTTTTCTTAAACGGCTCTATATCCTGAGTGCGAATAAAAGCATACAAAGCCCTGCCAAACCCTTTTCCTGTAAGACGCCCACAAGTAACAGGATTTCGGATAAACTCCAAATTCGGTTCAAGTTGATTAACTCTTTTTAAAATCCAGTCAATTTCAGGGCAAGAAAGATTTAAATAATCTCTAATGCTTTCATGACTATGATTTATAGTTCTTGCAAAACGAGTAAAATCGCCTTTTTTACAAGCATTAAGACTTTCCAAAACATCATGATGTTCACGAATAACACAAATAAGTTTACGTTTTATATCTTCGCTTACACAAGAAAGAGTTTCGTTTATATCAGTAATATCGCTTATATACTGCCAGCCACCATAAACATCAGGATTTTCTTCTCTTAAATCTCCAAGAAGAAGAGCATGCTGCGGACTATAAAATTTTTCTCTATCCCAAAGTTCATAACGAGGAACTTTTGTATCAACAAGAAAAATATGCATATCAGGAAAATCTAAAGTCAAAGTTTCATAACGATTTTTATAATAATCCGTAACTAAAATTGTTCCTTCCTGTGCAAAAAGAGCGGTATAATTATCCGCATTGTGATTTGCCTGCTGCAAAAAAAGAGTATTTCCCTTTTCTAAAACTTTAACAAATACATTCTGCGTACAATCAAAGTTAAAAAGTTCATTTACAGCAACTTCAAAAGCCGCTTTTATTGCCGTTGTAATTCCAAAACCTGCGGACGGAAGAACCTGACTGTAAACAGTAACATTTAAACCTGGAAGTTTATGATTAATAGAAGCAAACCCATAAACTACAGATTTAATAGCATTTGCCCATTTATCTTCTTTTTTACACTTTGATATTGTAGTTGATGATTTTTTTCTGTCGTTAAGCTGATGAAAGTAGAAGTGATGTATATTATCTTTTGATTTTGAAACAGCAACATAAACTGTAATGTCTACAGCCATAGACAAAACTTTGTCTTTAAAAAACCATGTATTTTCACCAATAAGGTGAATTCGCCCTGGAGCACTTGCCACTATTTCCGGCATTTCTCCAAACTCTAGTAAATGAATCTCTTTTACTGGTAACAACTGATTATCTTTCCTTACCTTTATTGTTTTTTTATTTCTATACTGCTAATATTAAAGCAATGAGTCGTATTTTACAAGTTTTTTGTATTTTTTTCTCTGCTTTAATGCTCGCACTAGGAATTCCAAACGAATTATACCTTACAGGTTCACCTATTTTTGGTTTTCTTTCATTAGTTCCTTTATATTTAGTCTACAGCAATTTAAAATCTTACAAAGAATCATTTATTTTTATGGCTCTGCATTCTTTTCTTGTTCATCTTATGTCAAGTTACTGGCTTGCCTGCTTTAAGGACTTTGCCGCAGCAACATTAGGCTCTTCTGCGGTTGGAACGGCACTTATCGGCGGTTTATGCGGTCTTTTCTTCTATATTCCTTTTTCAAGATTTAATAAAAAAGAGCAGAACTTTCTTTTACCTTATAGAAACTTTTATACATGCAAAAAAATATTTTGGTTTTCAATATGCTACGTTACATGGGAATGGATAAAATCAACAGGATTTTTAGCATATCCATGGGGAACACTTTGCCAAACAACATATCACCTTAAACTTTTTACACAGATTGTAGACATTACAGGTGTTTATGGAATTACATTTCTTGTATCTTCTTTTGCAGCCCTTATTGGCGAAGCATTGTGCATTTATTTTTCTAAAGAAATAAACGAAGTAAAAATAGATTTTATTCAGTCATACATTAGAACAGCAAGTGTGATTGCTCTTCTTTTTGCGTTTTCATTTGTTTATGGTTTTTACGAATACACAAAAAATAGAATACCTGAAAAATACGTTAATACAATATTAGTTCAGCAAAATGCAGACCCATGGTCACTTTCAAGCGATAACGAAACAATTCTTGTTTCTGAACGACTTACACAGGAAAAACTTACAGAAGCAAAAAAAGCAGGTCATAACGTTGATTTAATCGTATGGAGCGAAGGCTGCCTTAAATACAGATTTCCAGCATCTTACATGCATTACAAATCTTATCCAAAAGAAAAACCACTTATTACATTTATAAAAGAAACAAAAATTCCATTTCTTCTTGGTGGAAGTTACAATAATTCAACACGCGAAAAACATTTTAACGGTGCCCTTCTTTTTGATTCAGAAGGAAACTTTCGCGGTGCATACCCTAAAAATCACCTTGTACCAATTGCAGAAGCAATTCCATTTGCAGACATAAAACCATTTGCAAAGTTTTTTAAAAAAGTAACAGGATTTTCTGTTGGCTGGTCGGCAGGCGATAAATACACACTTTTTAATATTCCGTGCCAAAAAGGAAAAGAAAAACTTCCCGAAGTTTCAAATGTAATTTCAATTAAAGAACCATATAAAAATGCATCTTCTGAGCAAAATACATTTGTTACGTTTTCAGCCCCAATCTGCTATGACGACGCTTTTCCTGACGTTACAAGACCGCTTGTCCGCTATGGCTCTGAATTCTTTATGAACATAACAGACGATTCCTGGTCAAGAACGAAATCCGCAGAATTTCAGCATTTTGTAGTTTCTTATTACAGGGCAATAGAACACAGGACAACACTTGCCCGCTCTACCAATTCAGGATATTCAGTTGTAATAAATCCTGCTGGTAAAATTGTAATGGATATGCCGGTTTTTAAGCAGTATTCCGAGTTTGTTCAAATTCCAGTTTATAAAAAGCAGGCAACAATTTATCAGCGTTTTGGAAATTGGCTTTCAGCATTATGTTTTTTATCTGTTCTTTTTAGTATGGTGTATGTTTATTTAAACAGAAACAAAAATCTTTTTGAAAACTCTGAACGTAAACTCTTTAATCAAAAAAGTTTCAAGAAAGAACTTTTTAAAGATGAAAAAAAATCTAAAAAAGTAAAAAAAGAAAAGTAAATTAAGGAAAATAAAATGAGATGTCCATATTGCGGAAGCATAGATGATAAAGTTATAGAATCACGAACTATGGCAAACGGCGAAACAATCCGAAGAAGAAGAGAATGTATTTCCTGCGGTTACCGTTTTACCTCTTATGAAAAAATTGAAGAAAAACCATTTATGGTTATAAAAAAAGATGGAACAAGACAACCATTTGAAAAATCAAAACTTGAAAAAGGAATCTCGCGTGCATTTGAAAAACGTTCCGTTGCAACAGGAACAATAGAAAACATCGTTCTAGAAATAGAAGACGAAGCAATTATGAGTGCACGCACAACACGCGAAATTTCAACACAAAAAATCGGGGAAATCGTTCTTAAAAGACTGTACGAAATAGACAAAGTTGCATACATCCGCTTTGCCTCTGCGTACAAGCATTTTGAAAGCTTAGAAGAATTCATTAACGAAATAAAATCGGTGGAGGTATCTTTTAAATGAAAGACCAGGAAATCTTTCCAGAATGGAAATCATTCTTACAAAACGAAGACGAAAAAGCACACGGAATAATAAAATCAATCGTAAAACGTTCCGGTGAAATAGCAGTCTACGATAGAAAAAAAATTGAAAACGCAATCGGAAAAGCAATTCAGGCAGTTCAAAAAACGCCGGATGCAGAAAAAGCTTCATCACTTACAGACCTTGTAGAAGAAAAAATAAAAATGAATATGGCAGGAAACCGTGCACATTCAATTCCAGCCGTAGAAGAAATTCAAGACATTGTAGAATCAGTTCTTATAGAAAGCAAAGAAACGGAAATTGCAAAAGCCTACATAATCTACAGAGCACGCCACGAAGCTATGCGAGATAACAATCGCCTTATGCTTAACATAAACGAAACTATGAACGGTTACCTTACTAAAAATGACTGGCGCGTACACGAAAATGCAAACGTTAACTTTTCGCTTGGCGGACTTATCCTTCATAATTCAGGAACGATTACCGCAAATTACTGGTTAGGTAACATTTATCCAAAAGAAATTGCAGAAGCACATAAGAACGCATCTTTTCACATTCATGACCTTTCAATGTTCAGCGGATACTGTGCCGGCTGGTCACTTAAAGCATTAATTCAAGAAGGTCTTGGCGGAGTAAAAGATAAAAATTCTTCAAAACCAGCATCACACCTTTCTACATTAGTAAATCAAATGGTAAACTTTTTGGGAGTTCTTCAAAATGAATGGGCAGGAGCACAGGCATTCAGTTCATTTGACACATACCTTGCACCATTTGTAAAAAAAGATAATCTTTCAGAAAAACAAGTTCACCAGTGCATTCAGTCTTTTGTATTTGGAATTAACGTTCCAAGCCGCTGGGGTTCGCAGGCACCGTTTACAAATATCACACTTGATTGGACGTGTCCTAAAGACTTAAAAAATAAAAAAGCCATAGTCGGCGGAAAAGAACAGGACTTTACTTATGGCGAATGTCAAAAAGAAATGGATATTATAAACCATCACTTACTTTTAATAATGAAAGAAGGTGATGCCGACGGTCGAGGGTTTGGCTACCCTATTCCAACATACAACATAACAAAAGATTTTGATTTTACAAGCGAAAATGCACGCCTTCTTTTTGAAATGGCAGGACAATACGGAACTCCGTACTTTCAAAACTTTATAAACTCAGACCTTAATCCTGATGACGTGCGTTCAATGTGTTGCCGACTTCGCCTTGACAAGCGAGAACTTAGAAAACGCGGCGGCGGACTTTTTGGCTCTGATGAATACACAGGCTCTTTAGGCGTTGTAACATTAAATATGGTGCAACTTGGCTATCTTTCTAAAGATAAAGAAGATTTCTTTAAAAGATTAAATAATCTTATGGATCTTGCAAAAAAATCTTTATGCATAAAACGAAAAGTTATTCAAAAACTTTACGATGGCGGCCTTTATCCATATACAAAACGCTACTTAAAAACACTGGATAATCATTTTAATACAATCGGACTTTGCGGAATGAACGAATGCTGCCTAAACTTTTTAAAAACAAGCATTGCAACAGCAGAAGGAAAAAAGTTTTCAGAAGAAGTTCTTGATTATATGCGAAACCGCCTTCAGCAGTACCAGGAAGAAACAGGAGAACTTTTTAATTTAGAGGCAACCCCTGCAGAAAGCACATCCTACAGGCTTGCAAAACATGATAAGGAACACTATCCCGACATTATCACCGCAGGAAAAAACGAACCGTATTACACAAATTCAACGCAACTTCCAGTTGACTGCACAAACGACATTTTTGAAGCCCTTGACCATCAGGAAAGCCTTCAGACCAAATATACAGGCGGAACAGTTTTCCATACATTTACCGGCGAACAAATTACCGACCCGCAAAGTATAGGAAATCTTATAAAAACGATTTTTACAAACTACAAAATACCGTACATTACAATTTCGCCAGTTTATTCGGTATGTCCAATACACGGATATTTAAGCGGAACACACTTTGAATGTCCTAAATGTAAAGAAGAAAAACAAAAAGAACTGTTACAAAAATTGCAGTCACTTAAAAAAGAAAAAGAAGAACTTTTGTCAAAGTTAAAATATTGACAACAAAAGTAAGGATTATTAAATTCTAAAATAAAAATGGGCTATGGGGGAAAATATGCGTACGCTTGAACAGGTAGAAAAAGAAATAAAAGAAACAGAAGAAAAACTTAAAAATGTACACGGAACAGAAACCGAAGTTTATTCAAGAATCGTAGGCTATTACCGTTCTGTACGCAACTGGAACAAAGGAAAGCAGGACGAGTTTGAAAATAGAAAAATGTTCACAATAGAAAATTCAACAGAAGATTTTTCAAAAGATAAAGAAGAAAAAACAATTCAACAGACAGACCAGAACGGATATTATGAACTTTATGTGCGTGGAACTTGCCCAAACTGTCCGCCAGTAAAAAACTATATGAAAAACGTAAACCTTACAGGAAAAACCATCGACGTTGATTCAAACGAAGGACTTACCGAAGCCGCAGAAAAAGGAGTTTTTGCCGCTCCAACAGTAATCTTTTACGATAAAAACGGAAACGAAAAAACACGAGCCCACAACACAGAAGAACTAGAAGAATATTTTTCTGAAATGAGAGCATAAAATGTTGTTAAAAACAGAAAATGCAGGCCTGCTTGTAAAAACAACACTTGTTGATTTTCCGGGTAGAGTTGCCAGTGCCTTCTTTTTACCAGGCTGCAATCTACGCTGTCCATATTGCTTTAATATTCCGCTTGTAAATAAAACATTACAAGAAAATCAAAGTGTTTCATTAGAAGAACTTTATTCACACCTTAAAAAAAGAAAAAATGTACTTTCAGGCTTAGTTATAAGTGGCGGAGAACCACTATTAAACGAAAACTTAAACGAAATAATCATAACTGCAAAATCTTTGGGCTATAAAATAAAATTAGACACAAACGGAACTTTGCCAGAAAAACTCTTTTCTCTTATAGAACAAAAAGAAACGTGTCCCAACTACATCGCTCTTGACGTAAAAACAAGCCCTCAAAAATACGGAAAACTTTTATCAATATCAAAAAAAGACAGTAGCGAACTTGAACAAAAAATACTCACTTCGATTAATATATTAAAAGACTTTCCAAAAGAAAAAAGAGAATTTCGCACTCCCCTTGTTCCATACATAATAGAAGAAAATGATATTAAAAAAATAAGTACGATACTTCCAAAAGATGCAAAATGGTACTTCGCATCTTTTTTAAACAAAAACTGCTTAAATCCTTCGTTTAATTCCATTCTTCCATTTTCAAAAGAAGAAGAAGAAAAACTTTTAGCCATTGCCAAAAAAAATATTCCAGACAGCCACCTACGATAAACGCATAAACTCATTTTTTGCACTCATTTTTTGCTTACTTTACTTTTTACTTTATGTGATTTAATATTTATTCGTTATGAAAAGAAGCAGTGGTATTTTGATGCACCCGACATCTTTTGCGGGAACACCTGGTATTGGTACGCTTGGAAAAGCGGCATATGAATTTGTTGATTGGCTTGAATCTGCACATCAAACATTGTGGCAGATTCTTCCTATTGGTCCAACTGGATATGGAGATTCTCCATATGCATCCTTTTCTACTCACGCAGGGAATCCTTTACTTATCGACCTTGACAGTCTTGTAGAAAAAGGTTGGGCAAAAGCTGAAGATATTATTCCAGCAGATTATATAAAAATGACTGGACCTGTTGAATATGGCTCAGTTGTTTGGTGGAAAATGCCTGTTTTAGCAAAATGTGCATCTTACTTCTTAAAAAACTGCAAAAAAGAAGATAGAGATCGCTACGAAGCATTTAAAAACAACAATGCAGATTGGCTTAACAGTTATGCTGATTTTACAAGTATAAAGCAATTCTACGATGCACAAGCAGAAAAACAGGGCGTTAGCGGAATTGCACAAATGTGGAATGCATTCTGGCCAAAAGATTTAGCAAAATGCGACCCTACGGCAGTTTCTAAATGGGACGCTGAACACACAGAAAACATTGAACAGATAAAAGTAATTCAGTTCTTTTTTGCAGAACAGTGGTTCTCAGTAAAAAGATATGCAAACGAAAAAGGAATTTCTTTAATTGGCGATATTCCGATTTTTGTTGCCGCAGATTCAGCAGACGTTTGGGCAAATCAAAAATTATTCCAGTTAGACCAAAATGGTATTCCATTAAAAGTTGCAGGCGTTCCGCCGGATTACTTTAGTGCAACTGGTCAGCTTTGGGGAAACCCATTGTATGATTGGGACGCAATGAAAAAAGACAATTATTCATGGTGGGTAAAACGTACTAAAAGAATGACAGAACTTGTTGACATTGTACGAATCGACCACTTCCGTGGTTTTGAAGCGTACTGGTCAATTCCTTATGGTGACCCAACGGCCGTAAACGGTCAATGGATTACTGGTCCTGGTCTTGAACTTTTTACAGCAATCAAAAAAGCACTTGGAACTTTACCAATCATTGCAGAAGATCTTGGTGTAATCACTGACGGCGTAAGAAAACTTCGCGATGACGCAGGATTCCCAGGAATGAAGGTTCTTCAGTTTGCTTTTGACCCTAACGAAGCAGGCCGCGACGGAATGGTAAACGCATTCCTTCCGCATATGTACGCACAGAACTCTGTTGTTTACACAGGAACACACGACAACGACACAATGCAGGGCTGGTTAGACAGTGCAAGCAATGCAGCTGTAAAAATTGCCGCAGAATATGCATTTGCAAAAAAGATGTCAGAAGAAGAAGCAAGAAAACTTTCTGATAATGGCGAACTTTGCCGTGCAATTATTCGCCTTGCAATTGCTTCTAGTGCAGATTATGCAGTAATTCCAATGCAGGATATTCTTGACCTTTCAAAAGAAGCCCGAATGAATACTCCAAATACCCTTGGTGGAACAAACTGGGGCTGGCGAATCAGTCCAGACGGTCTTAAAAAAGAAGATGCAGAACATCTTGCCTTTATTTCTGACTTGTATGGTAGAAATATAAAGACGAAATAAAAACTAAAACCATGCATAAAAAAAGACGGTGTTTCTTAGAAGGCATCGTCTTTTTTTTACGGTAGTTTGAAATGACATTTCTTTTTGTCATCCTGAACTGGATTCGGGATCTTACTTATTAAGCAGATCTTAAGGCAAGTCCAAGATGACATCTATAAATCCGCCATTATCAGCACACACACTTACGGTCGGGAGATGGTATCTCTCACGGTCGGGAGAGGGTATCTCTCACGGTCGGGAGATGGTGTCTCTCACGGTCGGGAGATGGTGTCTCTCACGGTCGGGAGATGGTGTCTCTCCCGACAGCCACCCCATACCCAACAGATTTTGTGCGTGGTACACACCTCGGGCGAGCCCGAAATGTTACGCTACTTTAACTGGGCAGTTTCGATATTTGTTCCGGAACTGCTCTTTACTGCATAACCAAGGATTGCATTTGCAGTACCGTTACCGTAACACATACCAGTTGTTGTACTTGCAGTATTTAATTTTGAAGTTGTTGAATTCAATTCTGTACTCTTAACAATTACACCTTTTGAACTATCTACGGTTGATTTCCATAAGCCGACGTTTATTTTATCATCTGCACCACCGCTTAAATCTGACTTTGTTGGAACAATTGAAACTTCCCAATTACCTGTAAATATATTATTTATAGTTCCCTGAGCTGTATAGTTCATTGTACCACTTGAAGGAATTACAAGCGTAGCAATTGCAGGTTTCTTTGCGGCACTTACATAATAACTGATATATGGAACTATAACATATGTACCAGAAGAATTCTTTTTTCTACCTACATCAATTGTAATTTGTTCACCAGTAATTGCATATGAGTCAACCGTTACAGAATCTGTTGATTCAGTGTAATCAGCATCATAACTAGAAAGATATGCATACTTTAATGCACCGTCTACGTTTGCTGCAATATGAATACTGCCATCAGGACCAGCCTTAATTGTACAATATTCACCGCCATCAGAGAAAATCTTTTTAGTAGTCCAACCGGCTGCAGGACCATTGTCTTTACCACTTGTAGGAGCTGTGTTATATGCGTAATAACAGTCCTGACCATCATAGAATACAGCAACAACTATATCTTTTGCAGCTTCTGTACCTGCAATAGCGTCAAGTGCAACATAAGCACCAGCCTCATAGCCTGTGTCATAGAAGTAATTACTACCAACTTTATATGTTAAACCTGTAGTAGAACTTTCTGTTGTACTATAATTTTGCCAATCACGACCTGCAATAAGACTAAAGTTAGTAGTATTAGCTTCAAAAACATAATTTGAACCACCGTTTATACCTGTATTATCTACAAAATCATTAATAGCCCCTTTTGATGCTGGAACTGTTGAACCATATCTAAACCGAATTTGCCCCTGAATATCATCATAGTATGCAAGGTATACAGAAGTAGAAGAACCATGTACGGCAGTTGCAATACTTGGTGAAGAGAATCTAGTTTCTGTCATTGTATAAGAAGAAGGATATTCGCCCTTTACATAACACATATTAGATCCTGGTACACCAATACCTTCAAGTCGTATAGCATTTTCTCCGTTATAGTTACCATTCATACCTAATCCGCTAATTCCCCATTTACTTGTAAAGAAAGTAAATTTACCAGCTTGAGTATTTATTGCTCCAGAAGGATATGTATCAAGACCTGTTGCAGTACCATAAGTATTTCCAAGTTCATCAATTGCCATACTTACATTAGTGAATGTTGCATAGTTATTTTGCCATCTTGTGTATGAATTAGAAGTTCCTTGTCCCATACTAAAATCAGCAGGTCCACTTACAAAGGCAAAGTTAACCAAACCATTACTAGGATTAATCTTCATTACAGGCTGGCTTAGCTTACCGCTTACAGGTTTTGCAGCATCACTGTCAAATTGCCATACATCAAAATAAAGGTCATCCGTTAAGAGTTGGTTACTCTTTTGTTCTGGCATTCTGTTGTAAGCATAAGTTGACTTTTCAGAATAAGAACTTTCTTCTGTAATTCCATTTTTATAAGAACCACAAGCGTTGTTATTATTCATGTTATTGATACTTTCTATACCATTTACTTTAATTGAATGAGCACCTGTACTAAGTGCTGAAGCATTAATTGTTGTATTTGTTCCTAAGTTAAAACCTGTAATAGGTATAGAAGTTTCCGTATCACTTACTACATAGTGTCCAAGAACAGTTCTCTTATACGCATCAACGATACTTGTTTTAAGTTTTGTACTTAAGTAAGTGTTTACCCCCGTAATATACGGCACAACATCCATCTTATAATAACTAGTCTGTGCATCACTTGTTGTTTGCGTTGAGCTTGTAACAGAACTATTACTGCTTTGGTCTGTTGCCTGTACCTGAACAGCAACATCGGCTTTTGCAACGCCAGTAATTTTTTCTGTGTTTACAGTAAGAGTCCAAGTTATTGTGTGGCCACTTTCCTGAAAGTTTTCTTCGCTATCTACTGTAAATACCCAGCCAGCATTACCAGTAGCATTAAGGGTAGTTTTTACATTCTCTGCCTTTGTGTCGTTCCAGCCGGCACCAGGTGTGTATGTTCCAACCGTTGTAAAGGTATCTAACAGCCCTGGAATTTGTACTTTAATTTCTTTTAAAATCTTATTGTCGTTTGCAGTTCCCTGAATCTTTATAATTCCAGAAACTTTAGGGTCGCCGTCTAAAATACCACTTGTTGCAGTAGAACTATAGCCGCTTGCACCCTTCCAATCTGCTTCAAGTTCAATGTGTCCGTTACTTGTGCTGTTTTCAAACAAACTGTTTTTGCTTGAACTTTCCCAGTAGAACGGCTTAATAGAAATTGTAGGGTTTGTACTATCTGTAAGTTCCTGATAAACTTTTGCATTCAAAACAGTCCAGCTTGTGTCTGTTCCAACTGTAAGTTCTTCTGTAGAATCCCAGAAACTAAACTGATAAGTTACTGATTTTCCTTCGCCAGTTTTAGTGTTCAAAGTATCGTTAGTAAGGGTAAAACTACCTTTATTTGCAATCTGGTAGGCATCGTTTACTGTAGGTGTTGCTGCCGTTGTTGCGTCTTTATCGTCAGTATCTTTTGCAAAAGTCCAATAGAACGGAGAAGTTCCACCTACAAACTCAGGTGTTACCTGTAAATCTTTTTTTACATACCAGCGTTTGCCAATTGTACTACTGCCGTAAAGTTCAGTTTGAGTATCAAGATTCCAAATGTCAGTACCCTTTGTTGTATCTCCTGTACCGTCTGCATTTTTAAATGCGTAGAATGTAGTTCCTTCACTTTCCTCAAAACTGCCGTTTCCGTTTAAGTCCGTTGCAAGTTTTACAGAAGTTATACGAACAGGGCTGTTACTAACTCTTGTACTTAAACTTTCTGTTGCAGCGTTTCCTGCTTTATCAAATGCAACTACGGTAACAGTTACAGGGCCGTCTGGAATGTTTGTAGAATCAATAGAAGAGTCCCAAGTGTAATATGTTCCAGATTTTGAATAGCTTTCTGCCATTTCATCGCCGTCGTCTTTGCTGCCTGTTCCGTTATCGTTGTTATCGCAGACCATTGCATAAATGAACTCTGCTTGTGTAAAGGTGGTAGAACATTCACCTTCAATCGTTACAACATTGCCTGATATAGCTTTAATTTTATGGTAAGAACCACCAATCTTTACAAGACCTGCCTTACGGATATTTTTGTTTTCGCCTAAACCATCAAACGAAATAGAAGTTTCGTCCGTACGAGTTACAGTCGCCATATAAAGAGCAGGTAAACCTTCGCTATTTATGTAAACTTTTTTATCTTCTTGTGAAGAGGCAATTTCTGTTCGGTTATCAGTTCTAGTATCCCCATAAGATTCTTTTACGTTATAAACATAAGTTTTAGAATCACTAGATATTGTTCGAGTAAAGAAGAATGCTACACGGCTAAAGCCTGAATCTTCTTCTTTTACCTTACCTGCAAGAGTAAATGTTCCGTTTGAGTTTTGAATAAACGTAGATGTATTATCCAAAAGGTTACCACTAGAACCGTATTCATTTTTGTACAAAAGAAGAGAGCCTGACGCATCTTTTTCTGATACAGGAGCGGTATTATCAATTTTTACTGTGTATTCGCGTTCAGTTGTCTGCGGATTATTTGAATCCTTATCTTTTACACTAAGTTTTATTGTATGAGAGCCAGACTCTGAACCTACAGGAATCTTAAATGAATACTTTTTGCCTTCTGTGACAGAAACCATTGTAAATTTTGCTTTTGCAGCTGTTCCGTTAACTTTTGCAGTTGTATTTTCAATATCAATTCCGTCTGAATCTGCAAAAGTTCCTTCAAGATACCAATCTGTTCCGCTTACATAGTCCCCATCGGAATATGTAACTTCTTTTATAGGACTAGAAAGACTTGTATCTGTAGCATCATACTGTCGTAATTTTTCTACAGTAATCTGAGGAACGCTGTTATTTACAGAAATATTAACTACATCACTCCATGCACTTGCAAGCTGACCATTTGTATCATTATCAACTGCACAGGCACGAACTTTTAAGAGTTTTCCATCGTCTGCATAAGAAAGACCTTTTAACTCTGAAACATCAATTGAATGTGACCAGCTTATAGTTCCTTTTTGAACTTTTATACCTTTTGCATTCTCTCCATTTTCTTTCTTTGCAGGAATTAGCACAACATCACTATAAGACCAAGGGCAACCTGTAATCATTGTTTTAGTATCTTCGTCTGAAATACCGTTTTCAAACTTGCCGTCACCGTCTAAATCAAACTGAAGATAAACAGCGTCTATTCCTTCGTTATCGCTTGCACTACCTGCAAATCTTATTGTGCCACCTAAAACCGTGTAAGAAACAGAACCACTAGCAGTAGTAACAGTTGTATCATGTTCTGGCGAAATAATTTCTACAGTTGGTTTATCTGCATTAGGATTAAAATTAAGTAAAATGTCTTGTTTTTCACTATAACCTGTGTAGCATCCTTTTGTAATGTAACCAACGTTTCCTACAGCATCAATAGCCTTAAACCATACAGGAATATTATACAAATCAGGGTTCTCACCATTCACAAAGCCATCGTAAGCATCAGAAAGAGTTCCACTTGTAGCATTATAACCTAAAGTTCCTGCTAAATCTTTAAATTCAATGCTCCAAGAAACTGTTGTAGCAGTAAGATTTTCTTGTTTCCAGCCAAAATTATCTGTAAAAGTGCTAGAAGTAAAATCTGTATTCCTTTCCGCATATTTTGGAATGTAATAGTAGATTTTTCCTTGTTGGATTCCTGAGTTTGCATCCTCATCATCCTGGATTAAACCACTGAACGTAAACTCGCCGGTAACTGCAGAGCTTGTATTTGGTGCAATATTTTTAATTGTGTCCGGTGCAGAATTATCAACAATTACTGTGCGGGTAAATGATTCACTCATATTTGCTTCGTCTGTTGCAGTAACTTTTAATTGATAAATTCCACTTTTTGTAATTTTAGAGCAATCAACTGTACATTCAAACTCATCAGTCGTACCCGTAACGTGAGTCAGCGTTTCTGTATCTGTTCCAAGTTCAAGTTTTACTGTAAGGTTTTCTGCTGTTGTTACAGTATCGCTTGCTGTAACCTTAAACTTTGCAGTTTTGTTTGTAACGCCACCAAATTTCTGGTTATTTCCAACACTGGTGCCTAAATAAGTTTTTCCGTCGTCAAAACTTACGTCTACAAGGGTAATTTTTGGTGCATTTGTATCTACACTGAATTTTACAGGCGTAAATACTTTTGCATTTGTTGAATACTGAATATAAGGAAGAGTTAAAGAATCTGTTGTGTCACCTGTTGTTTCAAAAGTTGTGTTTTGTGAATCTACAACTTTAAAGTAAAGTTCATAGTTACCGTCTACGGTAGCAGAATCGCCTGTACCATTTTTTGGAATCTCATAACTCCAGCTGCCACTTGTAACTGTTACCTCGTTAAAATCTGCATCTTTAGAAAGTTTAAGGTAGAAGTTTTTTACATCTCCATCAGAATCTTCAATAGTTCCAACAATTGTTCCAGAATTTAATGTGGTTTTTCCGTCAGTATTTATGCTGCTAAGTTTTATAACCGGGCGGTCATTGTTCTGGTCAATTTTAAGTTTTAGGATATTTCCCTTTTCTGCACTGGTTGTGTTACCTGCTGCGTCTGTAAAACGTACCTGGAAATCATAATATTTGTATCCTGAAACGTCGTTATAAAGTTTTGTTGTGTCAAAATTAGAGATAGTCCAAATATTAGTATCTGAAGTAAATGTTGCACTTTGACTGTCGCTGGTGCTTACATTAGTCCATTCGCCTGCTGCAACTGCAGCACTAGAACTAGTTGCTTCAACTGCACTAGTTCTGTAATAAAGAACTGGAGAAGCATTTGATGAAAGGTTTGCTTCGTTTACAGAACCTTGTAATGTAATTGTTTTATCTACAATTGCTTCGTTTTTATGCGAAGTATATGTTACTTCTGGGGCTGTGCGGTCAATTACAAGGCCTTTAACTTGTGTTTGCGTAGAAAGACCTGCTTTGTCGTAAAGTACAACAGAAAGCGTATAATTTCCGTCAGACCAATTGTTTACATCTAATGTAATTTCGCTATCTGTTACAGATTTTCCAGAAAGTGTTGTTTCAGAACCAGTAGAATCTCCTAGTTTTGAAATTACAACTTTAGAAAGTCCACTTATGTTATCATTTGCAGAAAGTTTTAATGTTACAGAGTTTGCATTTGTAATAAGTTTATTATTTGTAGAATCTGCACCTGCAAGTGTTACACTATTTATAGTTGGAGATACTGTATCTATATTTAATGCAATAGTAAGCTCTGCTTTGTTTCCGGCTTTATCTTCTGCAACTAAAATTAAAGTAATTGAAGATTCTTGAGAATCTGCAAAGTCAACGGAACCGCTAAATGTATTATTTCCATTAGGTTCTAATGTTGCAATCGGAGTTCCAGTAACTGAACCTTTATACATCTTAATAGAAGAAAGATTATCTTCTGTAATTGGAAGATTTTCACCACTTGCTTCTCCTTTTACAGTAAATGAAGTTCCAGAGAACCAAACTGTTGATGTTTCGCTAGCGGTATAACTATCTAATTTATAAGATTTAGATGCATTAGAAACAGTTCCGATTAAAGTTATGTATTTTTTATTAAATACAGGAGGTACCTTATCAACTTTATAGCTGATTGTTATTTCTTTTTCACGGCCATATTTATCTTTTGCAAGGTATGTAAGAGTTTTATCTCCATCTGTTGTATCAGAAACTGTTGTACTCCAGTCTGCAGAAGATGAGCAATTTTCAATTTTTGAAACGTCAGTTGTTGAACTGTCTTTTGTAAGTGTAATCGGTGTTTCAGTTCTTTTTCCGTCTTTTGTTTCTACTTTATAAATAGTAACTACGCCACAAGAATCACTTACAGTTCCTGCAAGGGTAAAACTGTCTTTTGCAAAACAATTCTTTGTATAAGTTACGTCCCCTAGTTTTGTAACTGAAATTTCTGGAACATCGTTATCGTATGCAATCTTGATTGTCTTTATTGTATCATCAGTACTGTTCGGGAATGTTCTTGTTTTATCGTTTACGTCTGTAACCGTTATGCTAAGAGTATGCACACCAGCAGTAAGGTTTGTAAACTTTATTGATGTATCGAATGTTGTAGAAGTACCGTCTGATAAAAGCGAAACTGGAGTTGTGCTACCGTCTAATGTGTATGTTACGCTCTTAACGCCGTCATCATCAGAAACGTTAAGATAAAAAGTGTTACTTCCCATACCAAAAAGGTTTTTGCCTACGGTTATATCTTTTTCTTCTGTTAAAGATACATCTGAATTACTAGAACTTATAACTGGAAGGTCTGTTTCCTGGCAGATATATACTGGATAGTCTACCGTTGTTACGTTTCCTGTTCGGTCAGTTGATTTAAGGCGTAAGATAATTCCTGAATCGTCTGTAAGAACGGTTGTATCTACCGTAAACTTAAAGTTATTTGCCGTGTTAGTAGTTGGCACAGTGATTACAGTTTTTGTTTCACCGCCTTTTGTAGTTGTAGGGTTTTCACTTGAACAAATAAGACCATTTTCCTTAATTGAACTGTCTTCAATTTTTGCAGCGTAAATCTCTAATATTGTTGAACTTACTTTATCGTTATCGCTTGAAGTTCCCTGAATTGTTATTGTTCCGTTTACTGCACCGTTTTTGTACGTTTTTAATGCTTTTTTTACATCAATAATTTCTGAACTTGTAACAAGTGGTGTTACCTGAGAGACGTCTGTTACAGGGTTTGTATTATCGTAAACTACCTGTATGCTCTTAGTTCCTGTTTGCCCTGCCTGGTCTGTAACAGTAAAGTCAAATGTTCCACTTTCACCGTTTTTGCACTCTACAGTAAATGTTTTATCTGTAACTGTAACATCTTTAGAAGTTCCATCAAGACTGCATGTTATAGTTTTTAATGCTTCAGTGTTTACACTTCCTGTAATCTTATAAGAGGCATTTAAATAATAAACATTACTTATTGCAGTTTTTGCAGTATCATTACATTTTACAGTCAAATCCCCAAAAGTTGGCTGTGCTAGAACTTTTACACTTCTTGAACAAGAAGTATCATTTACAGAAACGTTACCTGCTTCGTCCGTTGCCCTAAATTCTATTTTTGTACAGCCACTAGGAATGGTTATTGTTGCTGTAAAGTTCTTTTGAACACCAAGACCATCGCTCTTCCATTCTTTTGTTGTATCAGTCCATTCCTTTCCGTCAGTTGAATATTCAACTTTAGAAAGATTATTTGTTTCATTAATTGAAACAGTAAACGAACCTACTCCCGTTGTAGTTAGATATGCTGGGGTTGTAAGATCATAACCTGTTACTGTAACAACTGGTGCAGTATTATCAATTTTATATACTACAGAAATTTGAGTTTCGCGGCCAAACTTATCTACTGCAATATATTCTTTTGTAATTTCTGCATCGGTTTCATTGTTTGTAATTTTTTGTGTCCATTCTTTTGCAGTTGTACACTCAGAAATTGTAGCAACTTTTGTTCTTGTATTGTCAGAACCCAAAGAATATATTGTTACTACTCCAGAAGAATCTTTTACAGTTCCTTTAAGTGTGAATTCTTTTGTTGCAATTACGCCCTGTGAATAAGTTACATCCCCTAGTTTTGTAACAGAAAGCGTTGGAACATCGTTATCGTATGCAATCTTGATTGTATCGGTATCGTTCGGGAATCTTTTTGTTTTTCCGTTTACGTCTGTAACCGTTATGCTAAGAGTATGTATGCCTGAACTAAGGCTTGAAAGTTTTATTGATGAACTGAACGTTGTAGAATTTCCATTTTTTAATAATTCCACTGCACTTGCACTGTCTAATGTGTATGTTACGCTCTTAATGCCGTCATCATCAGAAACACTTATAAGGAAGTTACTTGAACCAAGACCAAACAAGTTTTTGCTGGCATCATTTTCAGTTGTAGCAGTAACATCACCATTAGAAGAAGAAAGAACTGGAATATCTGTTTCCTGGCAGATAAATACAGGGTAATCTACTTTACCAGTATTACCAGTTTTATCAATTGATTCAAAACGTAAAATAATTCCTGAATCATCTGTAAGAACAGTTGTGTTAAGCGTGTATTTAAAGTTATTTGCACTGTTTTTTGCTCCACTAGGAACGCTTATAACAGTTTCTACTTTATCATCTTTTGTAATTGTAGGATTTTCGCTTGTGCAAATAAGACCTTCATCTGTGTTTGCGGCAGTTTCATTAATTACAACATTACCACTTGTTTCATCAAATTTTGCAGCGTAAATCTTTAATATAGAAGAAGTAATTCCATATTCATCCTGTGCCATTCCATTAATTGTAACTTCGCCATTTATAGCACCGTTTGAATAGCCTTTTTCTATAGTAGTTTTTGCCTCTTCAACATTTGTTTCAAGAACAATAGGAGTAACCTGCGAAACAGTTACAGTAGGAGCAGTTTTATCAAGTGTAATAGAAATTTCTTTTTCAGAAACCTGATTATTTTCATCGCGGGCACTGACTGTTACTGTATAAACACCTTCGCCTTCCGTAAACCAAGTAGAATCATTTGCCCAAGAAAGAGCCCATGTTGCATCTTCATTAGCTTCGACTTCCGCAATAGAATATTTTGTTTTTGTGTTATCGTCTGCAACGCTTGTGTAATATGCAGAAACATAAACTTTTGCACCATCAACGCCAGTAAGGCTCTTTGCAGTACCCGTTACTTTAATATCGTTTACCTTAGAAACATAAAGATTTTTGCAATCGCTATCAATTTCAAGTTTAGGAGGATTTGTTCCAGTTTGAACATAAAAACAGTAACGCACAGAACCGTTATCAAAAGAAAGTCCGTTCGTACTTTTACCTACAAGCGAAAGTTCATAATAACTTCCGGCATTTACAATTTTTGAACTTAAAGTAGTTTTTCCACTGTAAGTTGTACCGATTTTGTTCCATGTAGTATTTTCAAGTTCGATTTTATCTTCTGATTCAAGTCGGTTTCCGTCTTTATCAAGTTTATAAAGATAAAGTTTAAATGATTTTTCGTCCCCAGTCTTTTTAGAATCATAATCAAGCGAAAGACCGTCAAGACCAGGTTTTGCAGTAAGAGAAATTGTTCCTGTTACAGAAATTGACGCATTTTCCCATTTATTTTCTAATGTAGAATCAAATGCATCAAAACTAGAAACTTCATAAGTAGGGTTATCTTTTGGACTTAAATAAAAGATTCCCACAGCCGCAGAACCTTCTGACGAATCTGTTTTTTGTGAATCATCAGATACATATTTGTAGTCAGAAAGGATTTGTTTATATTCCTGTTCGCTAGTTGTAAGCGTTTCGTTTGCACGAAGTTTTTCAATTACTTCGTAGGCTGTAGTATAAGCAACGCCGTTTCGGTCAAAGTCATCTTTTATGTAATAACATTCAGAAACGTTACCACGTTCATTTTCGTCTTTTGTAACGCCTGCACCTTTATATGTTCGGGCAGCATCAGAAACTGTAATCTTAAACTTATAATATTTTTTTTCAGATGATTTTTCAGAACCGTAAATAAGATTATAAAAATCGATTGCTTCTTTTTCTGTTGTAGACTTTACGGCTGTAAGAGACGCTTCAGAAGATTCCTGATATTCTCCGACTAAAGAACTTAAACTTGAAGAAACGTTTTTAACGCTACGCTGACCAAGATATTTATTGTCTTTATCAAAAACGGTGAACACAAGTTCAGAGCCTTCAATTGTATTGCTGACAGAGCGGTCGTTTACAGTTCCAGAAATCTTTAATGAAGTACCAAAACCGCCGGCAGCAGTTTCAATAGTTTCTCCAGATGTAAGTACGGTACTTGGATTTTCAAGAACAAGCAGTGGAACGGTATTATCAATTGTATAGTTTCGTGAAGCAACCTGACTTTCGCGTTTTGCACCGTCTATTGCCATTACAGAAACCGTATAAGTTCCATCTGCAATCGGGTATTTTGCATTTGCTTCGTCATATTTGTTTAATTCAATAGACCAAGAAGAATTATCTTCCGAGATTGTTGCTTCGTATGTTTTATCTTCAATTGATACGGTCACTTTTTGAACATACGTTTCGTCGGAACAAGTTCCGCTCATAACAAAGCTTTCTTTTATTATTGCGTTTTCATCAGGATAAGTAATGCTAACCGATGGCCTTTCCGTATCGACGGATTCGCCAAGCCCTACTTCGCAGGAACTGAATGCCATTAAAAGCATTAACGAAAACAATATAGAAAAGTTAAAGAAATAGTGTTTCATATACTACCCCCCCCCATTTTTTTTAAATAGGACGAAGAATAGACAGACCCTCTCTGAACCTTACTTAATAAGTTTCATAAAACTTCCTCAAAAAACATTTCTTTAAGAGAATCTTGAAAAAAGCACGAAAATCTCTTTCACGCACTATTCTATGTTGTTTTTTTTAAAACGCAAGTTTTTTTTATAATTTTACAAAAAACGCTTTCAGCGACTTTCCAATTTGCTACATATCGCACTACATGCATTTTCGCCGTCTAAGGCAGAAGAAACGATTCCGCCTGAATACCCGGAACCTTCGCCGGCCGGGAATAATGCTTTTATACAAACAGATTCATAAGTATCTTTATTGCGTATAATTCTAACAGGCGTACTTGTTCTAGTTTCGCTTGCTATTAAAACTGCGTCTTTTGTTATAAAACCTTTCATATTGCTGTTAAAGATTTTAAAAGCCGCTTTTAATCGCTTACAAATAAAAGAAGGAAGCCATAAATCTAATCTTGAAGAAACTACGCCCGGCGTATAACTTACCGGCGGAAAATCTGAAGATTCAACGCCATCTATAAAATCTGTAAGTCTTTGGCACGGTGCTTTTTGTCCGTTTCCATGGTTTTTAGTTTCTTTTTCAAGGTACGTTCTAAAAAAAAGACCTGCAAGAGCCTTACAGCCTTCGTTTTCTGCCATTTTTACAAATTCCAAAGGAATATCTTCTGGTCTGGTTTCAACAACAATAGCAGAGTTTGACCATTTTGAATTTCTAGTTGCCGCACTCATTCCGTTTACAACAATCTCGTTAGGACTAGAACTAGAAGGAACAACAAAACCACCTGGACACATACAGAATGAGTAAACGCCACGCCCATCCACCTGACTTGTAAGGCGGTATTCAGCCGCTCCCATTCCCTCTGTTTTTCCATGATACTGTATTTTATCAATAAGAGTTCTTGGATGTTCTACCCGTACGCCTACGGCAAAAGTTTTTGCTTCAAGCGAAGACGGATTGATTTTTGCAAGCATTTTATATATATCGCCTGCAGAATGCCCAGTTGCCAAAAGGAGTGCATCTGCATAAAAATCTTTTTTTTCAAAATTCTTTATGTTTTCAGCTTTTATTCCGCAAACTTTGTTTTCTTTTAAGATTAGGTCTGTGCATTTTAAGTTAAAGTGAATTTCTCCGCCGTGCGAAATAATAAAATCTTTCATATTATTTATGATTTTAGGAAGTTTATCCGTACCGATATGCGGATGTGCATCTGTTAAGATTTTTTGGTCTGCACCAAAATAATTAAAGATTTTTAATATTTTTGAAATGTCGCCACGCTTATTGCTTCTAGTATATAGTTTTCCATCAGAAAAAGTTCCGGCACCGCCTTCGCCAAAACAGTAATTTGACTCACCGTTCACTACATTTTCTGTACTTATTTTTGCAATCGTCTTTCTGCGTTCGCTTGTTTCTTCGCCACGTTCTATTATTATAGGTTTTATTCCCTGTTCAAGAAGTTTTAATGAACCAAAAAGACCTGCAGGGCCAGAACCAATAACTAAAACTTTTTTTAAGCCATCTGCATTTTTCCATTCAGGAAGACTAGAGTTTTCGTTATCGTTCAGCTCATCATCTTTATACAAAACAGAATATTTTAAATGCAATTTTAACTGTCCATGACGGGCATCAACGGACTTTTTTTGTAAGACAATCTTTTTAAAATCTACACAAAGAGATTGTTTTAAAAGTTCTTTTCTAACAAGATTTTCAATAAGATCAGATTTTTTTTCCTGTTCAGGAAGAATTGTAATTGTAACTTGATTCATAACTGAATTCTATCAGATTCAATTATGAATTTCGAGCCTATTCGGCAGTTTCAAGTCTAGTAAACCAATTTTTTTCTAACCATGCAGAATATGGATGCTCTGTACAAAATTTTTCGTATGTTAAATCAAAATCGTTATTCCACCTTATGTTATAGGTGTAATAATTAATGTCAGTAATCGAAATATCTAAATCAATTTTTCCCACGTTAATAACAGAATTTGCTACAGAAACAAAATATGTATAGGAATCTCTATTATTAATTTTTGCTTCATATACGGCTTCGTAAGAATTTCCATACTGAACTTTAGCTTTTAAGCTACGCAAAATATAAGTTCCACTCGGAACGTTTTTTCGCATGAACTCACCCTTATTGTTTGTAGTCATAATGATACTTCGTTTTGTTTCTATATTCTGATATTTTACTTCAATACCACCAAGTTTTACACTTGATTCAGGAATTCCATAATTATTTGGAATGCATGAAAAATTGAATGAAAGGTTTCCATATAAAAGATTATCATCAGGATTTTTTGGTTCTGAAATTGTTGTACACCCAGCAAATAAAAACAATGCTAAAAGAGTACTAAAAGTCATTTTTTTCATAAATTCTCCTCATCAAAAAAAAAGTCCGGCAGCTACCTACTTTCCCGCCCAAAAGGCAGTATCATC
>CAYZXM010000009.1:0-2530 GCA_964482455.1 uncultured Treponema sp.
CTTGGGCTACAGTAATTGGTGGTGCAATAATTACAGTTGCAACCGCACTTGTTGTAATTGGTGGACTTAAACGAATTGCAAAAGTTGCAGAAAAAATCGTTCCTGCAATGGCAATTATTTACGTTTTCCTTGGTCTTTCAGTTTTAATTATGAACGCAACAAAGATTCCTGGTGCTTTTGTTTTAATCTTTAAGGGTGCTTTTGGTGTTGATACTGGAATGAAGGCTATTGCTGGTGCAGCTGCCGGAACAATCATCAAAATGGCTATGCAGAAAGGTATTGCACGCGGTATTTTCTCTAACGAAGCTGGTCTTGGTTCTGCTCCAATCGCTGCTTCTGCCGTTCAGACAAACGAACCTGTAGAACAGGGAATGGTAAATATGACTGGTACTGTAATCGATACTTTGATTATTTGTACAATGACTGGTCTTTCTATCGTACTTGCTGGTGGCGATGTTTGGAACAGCGGACTTTCTGGTGCTGCCCTTACTTCTGCTGCATTCTCTGCAATGCTTGGTGGCGACGGTCATTCTGTTCAGTTCCTTCTTATGCTTTGCTTAATCTTCTTTGCATTTACTACAATTTTAGGCTGGGACTATTATTCAGAAAAATGTCTTGAATATCTTTCTAACGGAAATATGGCTGTAGTAAAAGTTTACAGATGGCTTTACATTCTTGCCGTTGCAATCGGACCTTATATGACAATTTCTGCCGTATGGACAATTGCCGACATTACAAACGGCTTAATGGCAATTCCAAACTGTATTTCTTTGATTGTCTTAAGCGGCGTTGTTGCAAAAGAAACAAAGGCTTATTTTGATAAATATCCGACTTTGTAAAGATTAAATAAAAGCGGAAGCGGCTTTACAATTTGCGAAGATTTTGTGCGATGGGAACGATTAAGGTTGCGAAGCAACCCGAACCCATTCAAGCGAAAGCTTGAGCACAACCATCTGTAGCAAATTGGAAAGCCGCTGAAAGCATTTTTTTACTTATCAATTAAATTATGAACGAAATTGAACCATTAAAATTAGAAGAAAACATTTTTAAGCTAATCGGAAAAGACTGGCTTTTGATTACTGCAGAAAAGCAGAATCGCGTTAATATGATGACTGCCTCTTGGGGACAAGCTGGCATTATGTGGAATAAACCTGTTGTAAACATTTTTGTGCGAGAATCTCGCTTTACAAAAGAATTCCTTGATGCAGAAAACACATTTACACTTTGCGTTCTACCAGAAAATTTAAGAAATATGCATCAAATTTGTGGCTATAAATCAGGACGCAACATAGATAAAGTAAAAGAAACTGGTCTTACAGTTGAACACGATGGAGCCTTTCCATATTTTAAAGAAAGCCGCCTTGTTTTTGAATGTAAAAAACTTTTTAGCCAGCCATTATTAGAATCTTCTTTTGTACAAAAAGAACTTTTTGAAAAGAATTACCCTACAAAAGATTTACACACACAGTACATTGCAGAGATAACAAAAATCTTTTACCTATAAACACAAAATAATTTAGTTAAAATAAAACAGCCTTTCGCCAAGAAAATGTTCTTATATCGAAAGGCTGTTTTTATGCTTACACAAAAACTTAAACGTTCAAATTAAACGTTATTCAACCTTGTTTCTTGCCTTATCCGGTGCTTTGTCGCCAAAGTTAAAGCAAACACCAAAGTAGATTTTTGCGTCTGTTCCGCCAGTAATGTCGTAATCAGAAGAAACAGTTTGTGTAGAAGAACCAACTTTATAATCTACTGAAGAATGAGTAAAACCAGCAAATGGGAAGTTCAAATCTGCACCTACATCAAAACCAAAGTGAAAACCTGTCTTATTTACAACCCAAATTCTATAACCTAAGTCAAGATTAAATCCTGAGTAGAATCCAAGAAGTGACATATCATCACCTTTTGCCAACATAAAGTTACAAATAAGTCCTGGGCTAACTAAGAAAGAATGCATATCTCCAACATGGAATCTTACAGCAGGTCCTAAAGTCATGTAGGTATCAAATGCCAAGTTTAAAGTAGAATCTCCAGCAGAATTTCCGTCATAAATCATTTCTGCTTTATTAAAAAAATCCATACCCCAAGAAAGTCCCATACCAATGTCTACAAACTTTGCAGGTGCACCGAACATAAACTCAAACTGAGTTTCAAAACCAAATGGATCTTTTAACTTTGCTTCAAACTTATCATCACTAGTATCCCTATCTTTCAAGTTTATTGTTGAAGTTGGTGTACCATAAAGATTGAATTCCATTTCTACATTTGCAAACATGGAACTTGCACCAATGATTGCAACACCCAAAAGCGATAACAGCTTTTTCATAAAGTCTCCTCGTACTCTCCTAAAGTACTTGAACTAAAAAAATTATAAATCCGAAATCTGCATAAGCAGATTTCGGATTTAAAGGGCTTTGTAAACCCTTTAAAAACTGTACAGTTTTTAAATTTTTTGCATTCGCAAAAAAAAATCGCCAAAGTCTTAAATTGTAATTCAAAAGATTTACTGGAACTTACTAAGGAAATA
>CAYZXM010000009.1:2630-44314 GCA_964482455.1 uncultured Treponema sp.
CGCCAAAGTCTTAAATTGTAATTCAAAAGATTTACTGGAACTTACTAAGGAAATAAAGCCTGCATTGCTATCGTAAAATCGACGTATTGCTGTCATAAAACCGACGGATTGCTGTCGTAAAACCGACGCATTGCTGTCATAAAACCGACGCATTGCTGTCATAAAACCGACGGTTTTATGTCGCAAAACCGTCGACATTGATGCCATAAAACCGTCGGATGTACTCTTTATGACTTAAAGTGCGTACCTTGAGAATCCCTCTTTTTTTATGTAAACTTAGACTGTGATGAAAAAGTTTTTTGCACTTCTTTTAGGCTTTTATTTTTGTAGTTTTGCTGTATCAAAATCTGTTATTCCTGAAAATGCTAACTTCTGGAGCGACTTTCCCAACGACGAACTTGCCCATTTTATTGTAGAACGACTGACCGACGAAGAACTTTTAAGCCAGATTTTAATGTTCGGCTGGGCTGGCTCCGAGCCGGATAACCTTTTATACCAGTGGGTTGGCGGACGAGGCTTGGGTAGCGTTAAAGTTTTTGGCTGGAACACTGACGACATAAATCTTGTTGCTAAATCAATATCTTCATTACAAAAAAGTGCTGCTTCACGACGTTTTAAGATTCCACTCTTTGTTGCAACCGACCAAGAAGGCGGCTGGATTCGCCATGTAAAAGGTGAAACTGCCATTACTCCAGGAAATATGGCAATCGGTGCAGGTGGCTACCCTGTTGACGCGTGGTGTTCTGCATATTACATCAGCCGGGAAATTAAAGTTCTTGGAATAAATATGAACTTTGCCCCAACCGTAGACCTTTTTTCTAATCATGATTCTACTATTATAGGAACGCGTTCTTTTGGTGATGACCCACAAAAAGCCGCCATTCTTGGAGTTGCCTGGGCAAACGGAAGTATGTCTGCTGGAATTATTCCTACCGTAAAACATTTTCCAGGCCACGGCGACACAAAATACGATTCTCACGTTAATTTACCACAAATCGATATTGATTTAAAAACACTTAAAAACCGCGAACTAGTTCCATTTGAATATCTTATAAAAGAAAAAGTGCCCGCCGTTATGTCTGGTCATTTAAGTTTTCCGCAGATAGATAAAACAGGCTCTCCTGCAAGTCTTTCAAAATATTTTCTAACTGACCTTTTACGAAACGAACTCGGCTATGAAGGTCTTATAATTACTGATGATATGATGATGAACGGTGCAACAATGTTTGCAGGTTCCCTTTCTGCCGCATTCAGAATGGCAATAGAAGCTGGAAACGATATTGTAATTTCTTCAACAACTGCTCATCTTAACGAAAATCTTTGGACAAGTAACCTTTCTTTAATGAAAACTGATGAAACCTTTAAGAACCGCGTAAAAGATGCTGCCTTTAGAGTAATAAAAGCAAAATTAGAATATTTTAAAAGCGACAATGCTGCCCCACTTTATCCAAACACAAATGACATTGCAAAAGCAATTCCTGATAAAGAAGGCGATAAGTTCTTTTTGCAACAGGCGTGCCGTTCCATAACATTTTATAAAAAAGCAGAGGAAGGTCTTTCTGTAAATAATGCTGGAAAAGTTCTTTTGTGCGGTTCTCTTCCTAAGTTTTTTACGGAAGGCAAAAAGCGTTTTACTTCTGCAGGGGAATTCAAGTTTAATTACGAACCTGGACCAAACGAAACTGCTTGGATGAGCGAAAATATTCTAAAAGTTTACGATTCTTACGATACGATTATATTTCTTGTTAGTAATCAGCGGACTGCAAAAATTGCAGAACAATTAAAAGATAAAGGAAAAAGAGTTGAAATTCTTTCTATTATGACTCCAACATATTCATTCAATCTTGATTGGGCGGACGAAATTATTTTAGGTTACAGTTGGAGCGGCTACACAATCGAAGCACTTTTTGCCTCTCTTTGCAGAGATTTTGAAGCAGATGGCGTTTTGCCGTTTAATCAGTAGTTTTTAACGATTCTTCTTTATAATTAACTGCCGAAAGAAACGACGGAATCTCTTTTGTTTTTGTATATTTTTGGTCACAACCGTGAATATTTGGGCGAAGTCCTGCAATTCTTTCGTTTTCTGCCCTAAGTTGATTTTTTATCATTTGCTTAAAAACATTCATAAGAGGTTCTGGATCTGCTTCTTTATTTGCAAGCCCGATTGTTTGTAGTTCTTTTATTAAATAATAGCAAGTTTCAATTGTAGAAACACATTCCGGGCGTGGTTCTTTTTTAAATGTAAAGATTGAGCGGTATTCACCTGCAAAACTAAGTTTAGGCAGCGTTAAAAGTTTTGGGTTATGTTGAATTATCTTACGGCTGCAAAACCATGTTGCATCAATTATTAAAGCAAGAATCTTTTTGTTTCCTACAGCTGCTCTAAAATCTGTTTTTTGTGCGTTCCATGCATCTTCAGAAGGATAAAGCAATACTGGAAAATACATCGGGTCGCTTAAAAGTGTATTTAGCCGCTTGTTTTCAGAAAAATCCAAACCATAAATAATTTCTGCATCCTTTAATGAATTGCGGGTAATCCAACCTGTGCCGGTTCTGTTCTTTTTTAATTCTTTTGGATGCATTAAAAGTACGAACTTTATTCCCGAATCAATTTCTTTTGTATAATCACAAAGGCAAAACTCACCTTTCTTTTGACATTTAGGACAGCGATAATTCATAAAAACGATTATATAGCATTTTTTTCAAAAAAATAATCTATATTGCTCAATATGACAAAAAGTAGTATTTTGTCATAATAAGTCAGAGTTACCATATATTTACATTTTTTGGAGTTTTTATGTATAAGCCAGAATTGTTAAATGTGCTTAAAACCTACAATGGAAAACAATTTCTTTCAGATTTTATTGCAGGTGTAATTGTAGGAATCGTTGCCCTTCCTCTTTCCATTGCTTTTGCTATTGCCAGTGGCTGTAGCCCAGAAACAGGTCTTTATACTGCAATTATTGCTGGTTTTTGTATTGCCGCTTTTGGTGGAACACGATGTCAGATTGGCGGTCCTACTGGTGCATTTACAGTAATTATTTATGCAATTGTAAATAATCCTCATCTTGGTGTATCAGGGCTTGCAACCGCAACTGTGCTTGCCGGCATTATTCTTATTCTTCTTGGAGTTTTTAAGCTTGGCGGATTAGTTAAGTTTATTCCATATACGATTGTTGTAGGTTTTACCGCAGGAATCGCCGTTACAATTGCTACTGGTCAGATTGGCGACTTTTTTGGTCTTCATCCTAACTTTCCTATGACTATTATGGGAACTGAATATCTTAAAATGCCAGGAACTTTTTCTGGAAAGATTTTAGTTTATGCTTCTTCATTAAAAACGATGAACTTTTATTCCTTTGGAATGGCTTTAGTTTGCCTTGTAATTATTTTTTTGTGGCCAAAAGTTACAAAAAAGATTCCTGGCTCGCTTGTAGTAATAATTCTTGCAACACTTGTAAATGTTCTTGTATCACATTTTACAAACGGTTCTTCATTTTGGCATGCAGATATTATAAAAGATAGGTATTCAATTCCAACAGGACTTCCAAAACCTGTACTCCCGGATTTTAGCCTTACAACTATAAAAACAGTTTTTCCTACTGCCTGCTCGGTTGCTATTCTTGCTGCAATTGAATCTTTGCTTTCTGCGGTAGTTGCAGACGGTATGCTTGGTACAAAGCACGATTCAAACAATGAATTAATCGGCCAAGGTATTGCAAACATTGCAAGCCCCTTATTTGGCGGACTTCCAGCAACTGGAGCAATCGCTAGAACGGCAACAAACATTAATAACGGCGGAAGAACACCAATTGCAGGAATTATACATGCAATCGTTCTTCTTTTAATTATGGTTTTATTTGGAAAATACGTTGAATACATTCCGATGTCTGCTCTTGCGGCCGTTTTAATGAGTGTCGCTTGGAATATGGCTGGAATTCCTTCTATCAGAAAGTTATTAAAAGGTCAAAAATCCGACATTACGGTTCTTTTAGTTACATTTTTAATTACAGTTTTTGTAGATTTAACTTATGCGATTGGAATTGGTCTTATTTTTGCAGCATTCTTCTTTATAAAAAAGATGATAGATGTTTCAAGCGTTCAGGAAAAACGAGAAACTATCGTTTCTGGTATTACTGGCGATGGAACAGAAGAACAGCTTGACGTTCCAAAAGGTGTAATCGTTTACGAAATTGAAGGACCTTTGTTCTTTGCAACTGTACGAAAGTTTGAAGTTGCCGTTGAAAGAGCTGGTGCAGACTTTAAAGTCCTTGTTATTAGAATGAGAAATACAATTTACCTTGATGCTGGTGGAATTCAAGCCCTTGAACAATGCAAAGCAGCCTGCGATAGAAAAGGTGTAAAAATCGTAATTTCAGGAATTCATACACAGCCTTACATTCTGTTTGAAAAATATGGTATGGCAGATAAGATTGGCCGCGAAAACATCTTTGATAACATTGAAGGTGCTATGAGCAGGGCAAAAGAACTTGTATCAACGGATAAAAAATAGATATTAACAAAAGATGGAAGGTTAATTTTATTTATTCTTCAATAAAATTAACCGCACCGTCCTTTAAATGAAGAATACGCTGGTTTTCTGATCCACGAAATTTAAGCATAAGATTTTTCTTTTCCTGAATAAATGGACCGTCAACAAGAACATCAATACAATTTAGCATTAAAGGCGTATACTCATAAATAAAGCGGCGGCCGCCTTCTTTTAGGTCTTTATCAAAAATATAGCCAGTCCAACACCAAATGTCTTTTTTAGGATATATTTCTTTTAATCGACTTAAAAAAGGAGCTAGAACCGCTTGATTTTCAGGTTCAAACGGTTCTCCGCCTAAAAGGCTGAATCCTTGAATATATGGGCTTTCAAGTGCCTTTATTATTGTTTCTTCAGTTTCTTTTGTAAATTCAGTTCCGTAATTAAAATCCCATGTTTGCTTTTGAAAGCATCCCGGGCAGGCATTCCTGCAACCAGAAACAAAAAGACTAACTCTTACTCCCTCTCCATTTGCAACATCGAACTTTTTAATTGTACCGTAAAACATAAAACCCTAAAGATGAAGAATTCTTTCTTTTATTTCTTGTGTGCGTCCTTGATTCCAATATTGAGTTCCAATATATCCACAAGTTCTACGAGCAACATTCATTGTTGCCTGATCTGTGTTTTCGCACTGCGGACACTTCCAGATGAGTTTTCCATCTTTATCTTCAACAACTTGAATTTCGCCAGTATAACCGCACTTTTGGCAGCAGTCAGATTTTGTATTCAATTCAGCATACATAATCTTTTCGTAAATATGCCTTAAAACTGCCATAACTGCTGGAATATTCTGTTCCATATTTGGAACTTCAACATAACTTACTGCTCCACCTGGAGAAAGTTCCTGGAATTGACTTTCAAACGAAAGTTTTTCAAATGCGTCAATCGGTTCGGTTACGTGAACGTGGTAACTGTTTGTAATGTAGTTTTTATCAGTTACGCCAGTAATTTCGCCGAATCTGCGTTTTAATGATTTTGCAAACTTATATGTTGTAGATTCAAGCGGAGTTCCATACAAACTGAATGCAATATTTGTTTCATCTCGCCATTCTGAACATTTTTTATTCATAAAACGCATTACTTCAAGAGCAAACGGTGTTGCTTCTGGATCTGTGTGCGATTTGCCTTTCATATAGCGAACACATTCGCAAAGACCTGCATAACCAAGCGAAATTGTAGAATATCCGTTGTAAAGGAGTTTATCTATTTTTTCTCCTTTTTCAAGACGAGCAAGTGCTCCGTTCTGCCACAAAATTGGTGCAACATCCGAAGGAGTACCCAAAAGTCGTTTATGTCTAAGCATAAGAGCACGCTTACAAAGTTCAAGGCGTTCTTCAAATATTTTCCAAAAGAGAGTTTCATCTTTACCAGAAGAACATGCTACATCAACAAGATTAATTGTTACAACACCCTGATTAAATCTTCCATAAAACTTAGGTCTACCAGTTTCATCGCGATAAACCGTAAGGAAAGAACGGCAACCCATACACGGATAGCAATTTCCTTCTTTTAATTCAAACATTTTCTTTTCAGAAATATAATCTGGAACAAGTCGTTTTGCCGTACATTTTGCAGCAAGTTCTGTAAGGTAGTAATATTTTGAATCATTTTCAATGTTATCCGGTTCAAGAACGTAAATTAATTTAGGAAATGCTGGTGTTACCCAATATCCTTTTTCATTTTTTACGCCCTTATAACGCTGTTTTAGAACTTCTTCTATTATAAGTGCAAGGTCTGCTTTTTCCTGTTCAGTTTTTGCTTCGTTTAAATACATAAAGACTGTTACAAACGGACTTTGACCATTCGTTGTCATAAGTGTTACAACCTGATATTGAATAGTTTGAACACCACGAGCAATTTCATCTGCAAGACGGCGCTTTACAATAGAATCAAACTGTTCTTTTGAAAATTTTACACCAGTTTCCTGTTCTGTTTCTGAAAGTTCTTTAGAAATCTTTTTGCGGCTTACATCTACAAACGGAGCAAGATGTGCAAGCGAAACACTCTGACCGCCATACTGCGAAGACGCTACCTGTGCAATAATCTGTGTTGCAATGTTACAGGCGGTAGAAAATGAATGAGGCCTGTCAATTCTAGTTCCGCTGATAACTGTGCCGTTCTGCAGCATATCTTCAAGGTTTACAAGATCACAGTTGTGCATATGTTGAGCAAAATAATCTGCATCATGAAAGTGAATTATACCTTCGTTATGTGCCTGTACAATATCTTCGTCCAAAAGAAAACGTTTTGTAATATCTTTAGAAACTTCGCCAGCCATATAATCACGCTGAACAGAAACTACTGTTGAATTCTTATTTGAATTTTCCTGTTTTACTTCTTCATTTGCACATTCAAGAAGAGAAAGAATCTGCTTATCTGTAGAGTTCTGCTTTCGCATAAGCATATGTCGATAACGATATGTAATATAAAGCTTTGCAAGATTGAACGCACCAATACGCATAAGTTCTGTTTCTACTAAATCTTGAATAGCCTCTACGTTAAGTTCTACTTTACTTGCATGACACTGATTTGAAACTTTTGATGCAACTGCCTGAATATATTCTTCAGAAAGTCTTTCAGTTGCAGGAACAGCGGCATTTGCTTTTTCGATTGCCGTAACAATCTTCCTGATGTCAAAAATAACTTCTTCGCCGTTTCTTTTTATGATTTTCATCTTTCCCACCTTATTTGGTTTTTTGCACAAATTGAATAGTAAATAAAAAACGCTATATATAGCGTCTATGTGAAAGTTAATATACTATTGATAGCGTTTTTGTACAAGATTCAATTTTAAAAGAAAATCACCCTTTTTTGCTAACAACACGCGAAAATTAAAGTAAAATCAAGCGTTTACAGATTTTATAAATTTTCTTTTTTTTTAATTTTTTTGCATTATGCTTAAAAAAAAGTAAAGTTAATGGTAAAATGTGCCGAAATTAATGTTAGGAGAATCCATCTGGAGACGATTATGAACAAAAAAGATTTTTATAAACTAATGAAGGCTGTTCCTAAAGCGGAAGTTCATATTCACATAGAGGCCGTTCCTTCGATAGATTCAATTAAAGCGTTATACAAAAAAAACAAAGGTTCGGAAATCTCTGAAAAAGAAATAAAAGACCTTTTTACATACGATGATTTAAATGGTTTTATTCAGGCATTCTTAAAAATCCAGTCACTTTACACTTCTGTTCAAGATTTTGACTATATTTTTAATGACCTTTCAAAATATCTTAAAAAGAATGGAATTGTTTATACAGAAGCATTCTTTTCTCCAACATCGTTCCTTAAAAATGGATTTGAATATTCTGAAATGGTACGCATTTTTGATAAAAAGATTGCAGAAATCAAACAGAAACATGGTATTACGATAAAACTTTTGATGGATGTAAGCCGAACTTTCGGTCTTGAAAATGCGATTAAAAATTACAATCTTTTAAAACAGTTCCCTAGCGAAAATATTATCGGAATTGGTTTAGGCGGTTCAGAATCTAAAGGACCTTGCCACGAATACAAAGAAGTTTTTGAAATGGCCATAAAAGACGGCTACAAAGTTACCGCCCATGCCGGCGAAGATGTTGGTCCTGAATCTGTATGGGAAGCAATAGACGAACTGCACGTTACACGCGTAGGACACGGAATTTCTTCTGTTCAAGACGAAAAACTTATGCAAACACTTAAAGAACGAAATATCGTGCTTGAAGTTTGCCCTACAAGTAATGTTTTTACAAAAAAATACGTAAAATCAATTGCAGAACATCCTATTAGAACTTTCTTTGACAAAGGTCTTTTTGTAACAGTAAACACCGATGACCCGGTTTTCTTTAAAGCTACGTTGTGCGATGAACTTTACAACCTTTACAGCAAAGCAAACTTTTCGCTTGATGAAATATTCACATTGATTAAAAACGGATTTAATGCAACTTATCTTCCTGCTTCAGAAAAAGAAGAATGGTGCAAAAAAGTCGACGAAAAGTATGACGAATATCGAAAAGTATTATAATAAATTTAATGAAGAACACCGGTTAAAGACTCGTCATGGACTTGTAGAATTTTCGGTGAGCATGCATCATATTCAAAAAGTAATTGCTGGTCGGAAAAATCTTAAAATCCTTGATGTAGGGGCTGGAACAGGTCGATATTCTGTTGAACTTTGCCATCAAGGTCATAATGTTACCGCCGTTGAACTTGTAAAAAAAAATCTTGAAATTTTAAGAGCAAAACACGAAAAAATAAATACGTGGCAGGGAAACGCCCTTGACCTTTCATTTTTACAGGAAAACGCTTTTGATATTACTATTTGTTTTGGTCCAATGTATCATTTACACACGCAGGAAGAACGATTTAAGGTAATTGAACAATTAAAAAGAGTTACAAAAAAAGGCGGAACAATCTTTCTTGCATACATACTAAATGATTACGCAATTTTGCAGTATTGCTTTGCAAAAAACAAAATTACAGAACTTATGGAAAATGGCTCGGTTTCAAAAGACTTCCGTTGCATTCCAACAAAAGATGAACTTTACAGCTACATTAGATTAGATGAAATAAACGAAATTCAAGAAAAATCTGGTCTTGTGCGGCAAAGCATATTCAGTCAGGAAGGCGCTGCTGATTTTATGCGGCCGCTCCTTAACTCTATGGATGAAAAAACATTCTCTTTGTTTATTGAATACACAATTTCAATAAGCGAAAGAAAAGAACTTTTAGGTGCCGGAACTCACATTGTAGATGTACTAAAAAATGAATAGCGGCAATCCTAAAAAATCTAACGCAAGTAAACCATTAAAAGCATAATATCAGAATTTCGTATTCCGCTGATTCTTTCTGCCTGACCCAATGTAAGCGGACGCACTTTTTCAAGTTTAAGGCGACTTTCTGCACTTAAAGAAGGAATTGCCCCATAATCAAAGTTCAATGGAATCTTTACATTTTCCATTTTATGCATTTTTTCTATGCGTTTATCCTGTTTTTCTATGTAATATTTGTATTTAAACTCAATTTTTGCTTCTTCCCAAACTTTTTCAGGATAACCAGGATTTTCTGCCTGCGGCTTTTTTAAAAGCATGGAAACAATTTCATTAATCTGTGCATATTTTGCTTCTACTTTTTCTGCCTGAGCTTTTGTTTTTAAGCCTGCTTCAAAAGCGTATTTTGTAAGACGATAATCTGCCGTATCATGTCGCAATTTAAGGCGATATTCAGCACGTGCAGTGAACATTCTGTAAGGTTCTTTTGTTCCAAGCGTAACAAGGTCATCAATTAAAACGCCAATATACGCTTCATCACGCCCGATTATAAGCGGTTTCCATTCTGGAATATCATAAAAATGAGTAAATCCATTATTTTTTTGGCATTCGTTTTCAATCTCGTTTACACATTTATTTATTTTTCCGCTTATTTCATAAAAACGTTTTTGTTCTGCTGCATTCATAACGGCTTTTGTGCAAAAAGCACCGTCTTCCATACTGACAGGAACACCATTTACATTATGAGGAAGAGAACACAACGGTCCGCAAAATTCTTTATGTGCCCTTGAATATTTACCAGCATTAATTCCGGCAACAATCCCCTGCCCGGCGGCTTCTTCGTAACCAGAAGTTCCGTTTATCTGCCCTGCATTAAAAAGACCGGCAACTCTTTTTGTTTCCAAAGACGGATAAAGTTGAGTCGGCTCTACATAATCATATTCTACCGCGTAACCTGGTCGACTTTGAACTGCATTTTCAAAACCCGGCATTGTACGCATAAAAGCATCTTGAACGCATTCTGGTAAAGAAGAAGAAAGTCCATTCAAGTACATTTCATCTGTTTCCAAGCCTTCTGGTTCAACAAAAATCTGATGACGTTCCCGTTCGGCAAAACGCATAACTTTATCTTCTATGCTAGGACAATACCGCGGTCCAATTCCGCTTATTTTTCCACTGTACAAAGGACTTCTGCCTATATTTTCACGAATAATTTTGTGCGTTTCTTCATTTGTATAAACAATGTGACACGGAACAAGCGGTCTTTCAACTTTTTCATCATCAAAGCTAAATGGAATTACCTCTGCATCACCATCGTTCTTTTCTAGTTTTGAAAAATCAATCGTAGATTTTAAGATTCGCGGCGGAGTTCCTGTTTTTAGTCTGCCTGTAGTAAAACCAAGTTTGTGAAGACTTTCTGTAAGACCATATGCAGCAGCCTCACCAAGACGACCGCATGGTGCATCATATTCACCAATAAAAATTCTTCCGCCCAAAAAAGTTCCTGTTGTAAGAACAATTGCTCGGCAAGGAATTACACGGCCGCGCTCTGTTACAACGCCAGTAACTTTAAGTCTTTGTTTTGTGGTACTTTCAGGAGTAGTAACTGTATTTCCCCGTTTTTCGCCTGGAATTGTGCCGAGTTCTGCAGAACTATCAGAATCTGGTGGTAATGGCGTTGAAGTTTCCGCAGTTAAAATGTCTATTACCGTATCCATTAAAGTATAAAGATTCGGCGTTGTTTCGGCAGTTTTTCGTGCAATCTGTGAATACGTAATTTTATCTGCCTGACTGCGCGGTGCCTGAACCGCAGGACCACGACTTTTATTCAGCATACGAAACTGAATCATTGAGCGGTCTATTATTTTTGCCATTTCACCGCCAAGAGCATCAATTTCGCGAACGATATTTCCTTTTGCAATTCCACCAATAGAAGGATTGCAACTCATTCTTCCGATTGCTTCTGGGGCTTGTGTTACAACAAGAGTTTTTAAACCCATTCTAGCTGCAGCTAAAGATGCCTCTAAACCAGCATGACCTGCACCAACAACTACTACATCATAAAAATCGTAAAAACCAGACATATAGTAGATTATAATGATTTTCTTTTTATTGATAAATATTTGTACATATAAATTAAAAGCATCTCTAAAATAAATATCCAATGCCTGCTGAAAAACCTAAGTAATAAAGCGATTGTGAATATATTATTCCATAAAAGTAAGAATTTAATGTAACTGAAGACCCTGGAATTAAAGTCGTAACTCCAACTTCTGTTTGAATTGCATTAAAAATCTTTGAAGCACTTATTAAAGCACAAGATGCATTTAATGAAAGGTCAGATTTTGGAATAAAAGCAAATGCTATTCCATTCTTCCAGGCATTATCGCCATTTACTGGGTTTGAACTTTCTGAGCCTAAAATAAACTCCGAAGAAAAATCAAAAGAAAGCATTTTAGATTCAAGTCCTAAAAAACCGGAAAGTCCTAAACCATTTCCAACATCGCACTTATAATCAGGAAAGATTTTTGAATCCGAAAAACCATATCGCAAAGCAGAGCCATATCTAAAATGAACAGCAGACTCTTTATTTTTAGTTTTTCCTGCAAACTTTAATGCTAAAGAAAGATGCACAGGCGTTTTTTCTACACCAGAAAATATCGAAAGCATTCCAGAAAGTTCAAGATTTTTTAAAACACTTCCAGCAAAACTAATATCTAAAGGCACAGCATAAAACCCAGTTTCAGAACTAAAAACAGGAGAAGCCTTAAAATTAAAGAACTTTGTACCCGCTGGCATTAAAACAGCCGTTGGAACAACGCCAAGCCCCATTCCGCTAAACGTTATATCCTGCAGTGGAAAAACAATAGAATGGTCTATAAAAACTTCAACGCTTTTGCTTTGACCTGCAGCAGAAAACGTTGCAATATACTTTCCATTTGGCAAAGGATTTCCCAAAGAATCTCTACCTTTCCATGAAACTTCTTGTGTCCACGTTGAAAAATCTAAAATAGTCTTAGAAAAAACTTCATTCTCTTTTTCATCTGTTATTACAAGAGTACCAGATTCAGTGGCTGTAACAATAGCGGTTAAAGTGCAACTACCAAGCGAGCCTTTATAATCAGGATTTATTGTTTTTTTAGAAGTTATAAAATCCTTAATACGAAAATCTGCCTTTTGTAAAGTAACGTAAAGCCGCTTAACACGATTTCTAAGAATAAAAACATCCGCTTCAAAATCTTCATAACCAAAAGATTGTATTTTTATATGAACCAAACCTTCAGGAAGAGCAAAAAAGCAAGAATCCATCAGTTTATTGTTCGCATAAATAAAACTTTTATCAGGAAGTCCACGAACATCTACAAAACCTTTAATCTCTTTTAATTCATAATAATAACTATGCGTCATATCTTTAGAAACGGAGATAAATTTTTCTAAAGGAACAAAACCTTGTTTTTCAACTCTAAGTCTATATGTGCCAATTTCAAGATTTTCTATTCTTATTGGAGTTAGACCTTTGTATACTCCATTTAAAAAGACTTTTGCACTGCGTACATTTGTTTTAATTTCTACGCTGCTTTTTTCACGAGTTTCTTTAGTTTGCTCTGGCTTTTGTATTTCAGAATCAAAAAAATCTTTTGGTAAACTTCTTTTATTAAGATATTCTTCGGCTGGAACATCTTCTTCTGAGTAAAGTTTATTTTCCTGTAGATTTTCTAAAGAAAATAACGGAAAACTGATAACAGCAATTATACTAATCCAAAAAATCTTTTTTAACATCATAGTAAAATAGTAATTGAATTTATAACTTTTGAAAACTTGCGTTTTTATTTTGATTTTCTACAACAATTCATGTTCTAAAAAACTAAAATATGAAGTTCTAGTAAAAATTATATGATCCAAAAGAGAGATTCCTAAAAGTTCTGCACATTCAGAAAGCGTTTCGGTAGTTCTTAAATCTTCCTCGCTTGGCGTACAATTTCCTGACGGATGATTGTGGGCAATAATTATTCCAGAGGCATTTTCCATTAACGCATGCGAAAAAACTTCACGCGGATGAACAATCGTTTTGTTTATTGTTCCAATACTTATAACCCTGATTTGAATAATTTCGTTTCCGCCATTCAATGACACGCACAAAAAATGTTCCTGATTCTGCATAGAATAACTTTGAATAAAAGGAATTACATCTTTTGGCGTAGTTAAAAGCACATTTTTATGATTATTTCTGCGCCGCCCAAGTTCAAGAGCAGAGGCTATTGCCAAAGCCTTACTGCTTCCCAAGCCTTTTATTTTCATCAAATTGTCAATTATTGCCTCCTTATTTGAAGACGCAAGCACTTTTACTACTTGTTCCGAAAGTTTTTCAACAGGAATACCTTTTATTCCTGAGCCAAGAATCATCATTACTAATTCTGTATCCGATGGATACTCGATTCCATTTTTTAATGTTAGTTCGCGAATATTATGATCTATTTTGCACACATATATTTATAGTAATTTTTTTTCAATTTTGGTAATGATTTTAAAAAAAAATACGAAAAAAAATATATATGAAGAAAAAATCGTTATATTTTGCATGTTTTTTGTTTTTTGCAGTATCAATTATATTTTTTTCCTGCGTTTCTGTTCCGCAAAAAAAAGTTTCAATTTCAAGAAATCTTACTTCACCGGGAGTTTTAAGTGCAGAATCTTTATTTAAATATTTTGTTTCTGTAAAACCCGATTGCGATAAAAATCTTGTAAAATATCTTTCTGAACTTTATATAAAAGAATCTTTAATGGAAGGAATAAACTCAGACTGTGCCTTTGCACAAATGTGCCTTGAAACAGGTTACCTTTCTTTTGGAAATTTAGTTGTTCCAGAAATGCACAACTACTGCGGTCTTGGAGCGATGGATAAAAATCACCCGGGCGAATGGTTTTCAACAGAAGAACTTGGCGTAAGAGCACACATTCAGCACCTTCAGGCATACGCAACAACAAGCGATGTGCAGCTTAACAACGAACTTGTTGACCCTCGTTACAGTTGGGTTCATAAAACAAAATACGCCGAAACCATTTTTGATTTGGCCGGCGTATGGGCAACAGATAAACTGTATGGCGAAAAAATCAACGCAATTTTAGACAAAATGGAATATTTTTAACCACCAATTTTAGTTCCAACAAATTCCTTATCGTTTAGAATTGCACGGATATTTTCTATATTTTTTCCACCTGCACAAATTACAGTAAGACCAATTTCGTCTGCTTTTTTTGAAGCAATCGGATCAAATGGACAGTTTTTACCAGGAGTCCATTCATCGCCTACCATTTTTCTAAAATCCTTCCAAGTAATTTCATCAATTGGTTTTGCATTAGGATTCTTTTTTGGGTCATCAGTGTAAACTTTTTCTATATTAGAAAGATTCACTACAGTTTTTGCCCCATGCTTTTCAGCAAGAAGGACAGCATCATTATCTGTAGAAAATCCAGGATGCCAGCCAGCAGCAAGCAAAACTCTTCCCTTAAAATCGATTGGAGAGGTAGGGTCGTAAACAACATCGTTTTGGCAAAGGTCACCAAAACATGCTTTTACAAGCTGAGCATTCAATCTAGTTGCCATAATACCAATCCAATCAGCATCGCCTTCGCTTGATGTTGTACTAACCTTTTTTGCAACTTCTGAATACGCATTTTGATAAACACGAGCAGGATAACCACCACCAACAACAAGAATCAATTTTCTTTTAGAATCTTCTAAAAGCCATTCTTTTGCCATTGAAACGAACTTTACCAAAAATTCTGTATCCGGCTGATTTGGAACAACGATTGAACCACCAACTGATAATACTTTTGTCATTAATATACTCCTATAACGGTCGGATTTGACCAATATGAACTGTATTTTATTGTTTTTCCACTTGCTTCTTCCCAAATTGACTGCAAAGAATAACTTCTAGGACGCGAAATCGTACGGTTATTAGGTGCACTTGGCTTAAAATCGTTCAAACCACGACTAAAAAGAATATGCTGACCATCTAAGTTTCCAAAATAAAATTGATAAGGTTCAATATCTTTTTGCCACGGTTGATATTCAAGACCGGCAGCAAGTGCAATATCCGCAGGAACCCAGCCAAATTCAGGAATATAGAATTCTGCCCACCAATGCGGTCTTGTTTTTAAATCTGTTTCAACAAGGATTCCACTGTCGATAAGACAAGGAATTCCATTCGCCCTTAAAAGAGCGGTAAAAATAACAGCAAAATCGTAAGCATCACCCCTTTTAGTTCTAAGTAAATCGAGTGGAGAAATGTTTCCCTTCCTTACTTCCTGAAGAATAACATATTCTTTTAGCATATAATTCCAAGTAAGAGAAGCAATTATATATGGATTTTTTTCTGTTTTTGCAATTGAGCGGGCAAGTTTTATTACCTCTTCATCATCGCAAGGAACGCAGGAATCCGCCTTTATTGCATTATTTTTTAAATTTTTATTTATTGGGCTGGAAGGATTTATTCCATTTGCATAAATTTCTGTTCTTGTGTCGTACGTTGTAACTGCAAAGTTCTGAATAAACTTTGCTTTTCCCGAATTTCTTGCTCCACTTGTCTGATGAATAATTGTATGCTGAAAATTCAAAATAATCGGCTCCGGCGTACATTCCGAAAGAACAACTGACGGCTGCGAAGTAGAAATAAACGGACGCGGACAACGCAAAATAATCTGCGAATCTTTATCGCCATTTGTATCATCAATATCCGCTGCAACTTGAATAACATAAGTTTTTGGCGAAATATAACTTTTTAAGCCAGCCTTTTTGCTTATTTCTATGTGACGCAATGCGGACTGCCCTTTTGACGTTACAACAAAAACATCGCCAGTTACCGCTCCATCAGGAACGTAAAGTTTTATTTCATTATCTGACCAATATTCATAGTCAAAATCATCTTCGCTAGCCTGAGTAAACGAAAGATCATCTTGAGTTTTTGAACCGAATTTATCGTCGTTTAACGGTTTTTCCCTATTAACAGAAAACAAAACCTTTGAACTCCCTCTAGTTCCACCAAAGTTTACACCCGAAATTGTAACAAGAGTTCCCGGAGCAATTCTTTCCGGCATAATTCCAGTAATTACAGGCGTTATAGATTGAAGATTTTCTGCAACTTTAACAGGAGCCGCCGTAACGTTTGCAAAAAAAGCAGGTTTTGAACGATTATTTTTTGTTTCTACAACTACAAGCCCATCTTTTATATTTGCAGGAAGAACAACTTTTATTTCTGTATCAGACCAAGCAATATAAGAAGAAGAAGTTAGCCTTGCTCCCCCAAATTCAACAAAATTTGTTTCACGAGTGTTCCCAAAACCTTTTCCCTTTATAATTATAAGGTCGCCAGGAGAGCCTACAGGCGGATTTATTGAATAAATCTCTGGTTTTTTATTAACGTGCAAACTAAAAAGCAATGACCCCAATACAAAAATCAAAGCCAAAACAAGATAGCACATTGTTCTAATAAACGGCGATTTTCTAAAATAATAAGTTAATGTCGATGTTGAACCCACGGTAACTGCCCTTCATTAAAGTTTTCGGGCATTTTGATTTCAGCAGTTTCCTGACCATCTTCAAGACCCGGTACAGTAATGTCTACATGTAATTTTTTTAAGTCATCAAAGTCCGGTCTAAGCACGTCAACATTTGTAAGAGCAAAATTAGAAAAATTTACATTTCCCACAGTTTGAGCCAAATCGCGATTAAGATTACCGTTAATTATAACATTTTGTTTTGCAATCGGCTGATTTTGTGGACGAGTAACAGGAGTTATTGATGACAAATTAAGTTTTTGAAAATCATTAGATTTTATACCATTAGAAATTGAAACAGGTAAAACCGCTGCAATTATAACGGCTGCGGCTGCAGAAAAAGCCCAACGCAAAGTTTTTTCCGAAAGAGGAAATTCCTTTACATTCTTAGAATTTTTAGAGTAACGCATTTTTGTTTTAAGTCGTTCAAAACTTTGATCAAGAAACTGTTCATTCAACTGAATAGAAGCACTATCGCTTTTTAAAAGATTTTTTATTCTTCTAAAAGTCTCCAGTTTCTTTTTACATTCAGAACAACTTGCAATATGAGCTTCATATTCGTTTTTAAAAGCAGAAGGAAGTTCTCCGTCAAGATAGATTGAATGAATGTCATCAGTCGGGCAAGAATACATTTTCAGCTCCCAGCATCTCTGCAAGTAATTTGCGAGCACGGAAAATCCTAACCTTAACGTTACCTTCCGAAATACCCACAACTTTACCAATTTCCTTATAATTCAAGTCACTGTACTCAGCAAGCACAATAACTTCCCTAAGTTTTACAGGCAGTTTATTCAATGCATCTTTTGCAGATTTAATAGTTTCTTCCCTAAGAACTTCTGTTTCACCAGAACGAAAAGTCCGAGTATCCTCGTAAAGAGCTTTTTCATACGCCTTTTTTTCCCTGGCTTTTCGTTTAACATAATTAAGCGAAGCGTTTTTTACAACGCGAATCAACCAAAACTTAGCGTCGTTCATCGTAGGGAAAGTCAAACCTTTTTCATTGGCTTTAATAAGCGAATCATGTGCTAAATCTTCTGCAACTTCTTCATCATTTACAATTCTGTAAGAGATTTTAAAGAGCATTTGCATTGTCGCATTATAAATCGTTTTAAAGTCAACAGAATCTGCTGCATTAAGAGACTTTGAATTTTCTGTCTGACCGTCCATAGTAAGCAAACAACGCTCCTTTTCCTTGGTTACAAAAAAATTGATTTTTTAATTTCGCTTCCAAGAAGGACCTGTCGGCGTATCAATAATTGTAATTCCACGCTTTAAAAGCGTATCTCGAATTTCATCCGCTTTACTAAAATCTTTATTCTTTTTTGCTTCAGTCCTTTCTTTTACAAGTAAATCAATTTTACTTGCTTCAGGGTCGCCTGAATGGTCAATTACATTGTTTAACGCAATTTTTTCGCTTTCTTTTTGTAAAAGCCCTGCTTTTTCAATTAATTTAAGACCAAGAACGCTATCCATTCTATCTATAAGACTTAGTGCTTCTTTTGCATCTAACGAAGAATCTTTTACAACCTTATTTAAGATTCCAAGAGCGACCGGCAATAAAAGGTCATTTTCAAGAGCCGACTTAAACGAATCCAAATAAGCACTGGCTTTTTCAGAAAGACCAACGCGAGAATCCGCTTCGCCTTTTTTATAAGTTTTTCCGCAAGAAAGCGTAATTCCTGCTTTTTGTGCAAGTTTTGCAATCTTTTGAACAAGGGCTGCCCTTCCGTTTTTACTGGACTCCATAGCGTCCCAGCTAAAGAAAATCTGTTTTCTGTAATGTCCGCCTAAAAGGAAAAATCTGTAATCCAACGCATCGTAGCCTTTATCTTTTAACGTTTGAAGACGTAAAAAGTTTCCCTTAGACTTTGACATTTTATTTCCACCTTCAACAACTAAAAACTCGTTATGAAGCCAGTATTTTACCCAAGGGCCTTCCTTTTTATCTTCTTCAGAAAAAGAACCTTCCGACTGAGCAATTTCGTTTGTATGATGAACAGGAACGTGATCTATTCCACCAGTGTGAATATCGATGTGCTTTCCAAGATATTTCATACTCATTGCAGAACATTCAATATGCCAGCCAGGATAGCCACGTCCCCAAGGAGAATCCCAAGTCATTGCCTGATTTTCAAACTTTGATTTTGTAAACCATAAAACGAAATCGCCAGGATTTCGCTTATTACCGTCAATAACAACTTCTTTTCTGCGGCCAGCACCTTCTTTTAATTCATCAAGATTTAAGTTTGCAAGTTTTCCATAATCTGGATACGTAGAAATATCATAATAAAGATTTCCACCTGCCATATAAGTATGGCCATTTGCTTCAATTTTTTTAATCAGTTCAATCATTTCAGGAATATGTTCAGTTGCCTTACAAATAACATCAGGATGGCGAATATTTAAATCATCAATATCCTGCAGAAAAGCATCGGTATAAAATTTTGCAACTTCCAATACTGACTGATGGCGTTCTTCTGCAGTTCTTACCATTTTATCATCACCAGAATCGTTATCCCCTGTAAGATGACCAACGTCTGTAATGTTCATAACGTGTTTAATGTCGTAACCCAAAAAAGTCAGGGTTTTATCAAGAGTGTCCAAAAAGACATACGCCCTTAAATTTCCTATATGAGCATAATTGTATACCGTAGGGCCGCAGCCATAAAAACCGACAAAACCTTCTTTTACAGGCTTAAATTCCTGCATTGTGCGACCCATTGTATTAAATAATTTTAAAGGCATACATACTCCCATAAAAAGTCATTTTATTTTTGTTCTATATTAATAAAAAACTGTATACATTTCAATTAATAGACCGTCACACTCTAACTTAACAATCTCTCACATTAGAGTATGACGGTCCATCAAGTAATTTTTATCTACACATAACATAAAAAAAAGCTGCCCTTAGGACAGCCTTTTTGAATACATTCTAAACTACCATCTAAAATGTGCAAAAGCCTTATTTGCTTCTGCCATCTTATGAACATCTTCCTTCTTTTTGAAAGCTGTTCCAGTGTTATTAAATGCATCAAGCAATTCAGAAGCCAATGTATCTGCCATTCCGTGACCAGAACGAGAGCGTGCAGCACCGATAATCCAGCGCATAGCTAATGCCTCACGGCGAGTTTCACGGATTTCCATTGGAACCTGATATGTAGCACCACCAACACGGCGAGATTTAACTTCTACCATTGGTTTTACATTTTCAACAGCCTTTAAGAATACCTCAAGAGGATCTTTGTCTGTTTTTGTTTTAAGTTTATCCAATGCATCGTAGATAATCTTTGTACAAATAGACTTTTTTCCATCGAGCATCATACGAGTAATAAACTTTGAAACAACTGTACTATTATATTTTACGTCTGGCATACATGGACGATTGATTGATTTCTTATGTCTTCCCATCTTAATCCTCCATTAAGCCTTTGGTCGTTTAGCACCGTACTTTGAACGACCACGTTTTCTATCTTCTACACCAAGAGTATCTTTTGTACCACGAATAATATGATAACGAACACCAGGAAGATCCTTTACACGACCACCACGAATAAGAACAACTGAGTGTTCCTGAAGGTTGTGACCAATACCTGGTATATAAGCAGTTACTTCAATACCATTTGACAAGCGAACACGAGCTACCTTTCTAAGAGCTGAGTTCGGTTTTTTTGGAGTTACAGTCATAACACGTGTACATACACCGCGTTTCTGTGGACAAGATTCAAGTGCGGGAGACTTTGTTCTGTTTGCCACTGACTGACGTCCTTGACGAATTAATTGATTGATTGTAGGCATCGCCTATTCTCCTATTTTTATTCCGGTCAGCACCCCGGAAGATTTTGCAACTAAAAACCCAAAATATAGTTTTTTTATTTTATTAAATTCAAAAAATGAATTCAATAGATTTTTAGATTAGTATTCCTAAAAATCACTATTTAAATCCTTAGGAATACCAAATCTAAAGTTAACGCATTACTAATCAGAATCTTCGTTTTCAAAAACAGGCTCAATTGCACTGTTTTCTTCCATTTCCTTTTCTAACTTACGTTTTTCAAGGATTTCATTCATCTGAACTTCAAGATCGCGGTCACTATCATCAAACAATCTTACATTCTTGTAATTTTTGATTCCAGTACCTGCAGGAATCATATGACCAATAGCAACATTTTCCTTGATTCCGTGTAAGCCATCTGTTGCACCAGAAATAGCTGCATTTGTAAGAACTCTTGTAGTTTCCTGGAATGATGCTGCAGAAATGAATGAATCTACATTCAACGCTGCTTTTGTAATACCCTGATACATCGGGCGAGCAACTGCCGGCTGACCACCATTTGCAATTACGCGTTTATTTTCTTCATGGAACTTGTATTTATCAATCTGCTGTCCAAAAATAAACTTAGTATCACCAACGGCAACAATTTCAACCTTTCTAAGCATCTGGCGAATTATTACACCGATATGCTTATCATTAATGCTTACACCCTGAGCACGATAAACGGCATCAATTTCTTTCATAAGGTAATTCTGAAGTGCATTTTCACCAAGAATAGCAAGAATATCTGCCGGGTTTGGAGCACCGTCGCACAATGGTTCTCCAGCTTCAACATGGTCACCATCACGAACAATCATATGCTTGTTTGTTGGAACAAGATGTTCAAATACCTTACCGAATTCGTCTTCTACAGTTACAACGCGTTTTGCCTTTTGAATTCCCTTGAACTTAACAACACCAGAAATCTGAGCAAGAACACATGGAACTTTTGGCTTTCGTGCTTCAAACAATTCTGTAACACGTGGAATACCTCCAGTAATATCCTGTGACTTTGTAGCTTCTTTTGTCATCTTTGCAAGAGTATCTCCTGCTCTAATCTGCTGATTATCTTCAACAGAAAGAACAGCACCTGCAGGAAGATAATAACTTCCAAGTTCGTTACCAGCTTCATCAGTAATAAGAATACGAGGCTGCTTTACATCAAGGTGAAGGTCAGTAATAGTTCTTTCTACTGTTCCATTTGCATTATCAACTTTTTCAAGCAATGTTGAACCTGGGATAATATCTTCAAAGTGAACATAACCATCGCTTTCTGCAATAATAGGATCAGAATACTGCTCGAAAGTACCAAGTGAAGAGCCGGCTTTTACAATATCACCAACTTTTACATGAATATTTGAACCATTGCTTATTTCAACTTTTACTTCTTTATTTGTAATAAAGATTTCATCACCTTTTATTACAATTTTACCAGAAACAGAAGAAGTTACATCTTTTCCGCCGCGAGTAAGAAGTACAGAATCTTTAAGAAGACTTACACCATCTTGAACATTAAGTTTGTCGCCTTTTTCAATTTTTACGCTATCAAGAATTCTAAGAACTTTCATAAAGCCTTTACGAGTGAAAAGCCATGTTCCATCGTCTTTTTCAACGTGAGTTCCCTGAATGTCATTAATAATAGCATTATATTTAAGAACAATTCTGTTATCTTCAACTGCCTTATCAGCAGTACCACCCGAGTGGAATGTTCGAAGTGTAAGCTGTGTACCAGGCTGACCGATTGACTGTGCAGCAACAATTCCGACTGCTTCACCAATTTCTACAATCTTGTTGCGTGCAAGGTTCTGACCATAACACTTTACACAAATTCCATGCTGAGCTTCACAAGTAAGAACTGTGCGGAGTTTTACTTTTTCTACGCCAGATTCTTCTATTTTTGCAGCAAGTGCATCATCAATATATTGATTTACACCACAAATCTGTTCACCAGTAATAGGATGGAAAACATCTTCAATAGTATAATGACCAACAATTCTATCTTTAAGATGAACTGTTATTTCATCGCCTTCTTTTATTGCTTCGTATTCAATACCGTTGATTGTTCCACAATCTTCTTCGTTTACAACAACATCCTGTGCAACATCAACAAGACGACGTGTCATATAACCGGCATCGGCTGTCTTTAAGGCAGTATCAGAAAGACCTTTTCGGGCACCGTTAGAAGAAATAAAGTATTCAATTACGGACAAACCTTCCTTAAAGTTTGACTTAACTGGGAGTTCAATAATATCTCCACCCGGCTTAGCCATCAAACCACGCATAGCGGCAAGCTGAGAAATCTGTTTACGAGAACCGCGGGCACCAGACGTAGCCATCATATAGATAGTATTAAATCCGTCTTTATCCTTAGCCATTTTGTCGTACATGATTTCTGTAAGTTTTTCGTTTGTTCTAGCCCAAATATCAGTTACTTTAGAGAATCGTTCTTCATCAGTAATAATACCGTGAGCGTTATCGTTTACGATTTTTGCAACTTCTGCATCAGCCTTAGAAATCATTTCTTTCTTTTCATCTGGAATGATAATGTCATCCATAGAAAGAGTTGCACCGTAGAATGTAGCGTTTTTATAACCGACAGACTTAATTGCATCAAGCATTTGAACAGTAAGCCAAGGACCTTGAGTATGATAAACATGCTCAATCATTGACTTAAGAGCCTTATCGCCCATCTGCTTGTTGATAAATTTAACACCTTCTGGCATTGCTTCATTGAATGCAAGTGTACCAGCGGTTGTTTCAATTAAATCGCCTTCATTAAATGCTTTTCCGTCCCAGCAATATTTTGCACCATCAAAACATTCTTTTGGAGCGGGAACAGTAATCTTTGCCTGCCATTCAATTGCACCAGATTCTGCTGCAAGGCGAACTTCATCAGAAGATGAAAAACGCTTTCCAGTTCCTTTTGCATTTGGCTTAATTGAAGTCATGTAGTAAATACCAAGTACCATGTCCTGAGATGGAGCAACGATTGTATTTCCGTTTGCAGGGTCAAGAAGGTTTCTTGCAGAAAGCATTAATGTCCAGCATTCCATTTGAGCGGCCTGAGTAAGTGGTACGTGAATAGCCATCTGGTCACCATCAAAGTCGGCGTTGAATGATTTACATGCAAGAGGATGAAGTTTAAGTGCTTTTCCTTCAACAAGTACAGGTTCAAAAGCAAGAATACCAAGTCGGTGCAAAGTTGGAGCACGGTTAAGCATAACTGGATGTTCGCGTACAACTTCATCAAGAATTCCGAATACTTCAGGAGCTTCCTGTTCAACAAGCATCTTTGCTTTTTTAATATTAAAGACAACCTGTCTATCAACAAGTTTTTTCATTATGAATGGCTTAAAAAGTTCAAGAGCCATTTTTGTTGGAAGACCGCACTGCCACAATTTCAATTCCGGACCAACAACAATTACAGAACGACCAGAATAGTCAACACGTTTACCAAGAAGATTCTGGCGGAAACGTCCCTGCTTACCCTTAATCATATCTGAAATTGATTTTAACGGTCTGTTTGAAGCACCTTTTACAGAGCGCTTTCTTTTTGAATTATCAAAAAGTGCATCTACCGCTTCCTGCAACATACGTTTTTCATTGCGGATAATAATATCCGGTGCAGAAAGTTGAAGAAGTCTCTTTAAACGGTTGTTTCTATTAATTACACGACGATAAAGATCGTTTAAGTCTGATGTTGCAAAACGGCCGCCATCAAGCTGAACCATAGGACGAAGATCCGGCGGAATAACTGGAACAACATCCAAAATCATCCAAGACGCTTTATTTCCAGAAGAAAGGAAATTTTCAACAATTTCAATTCTCTTTAAAAGACGTTTGTCAGATTTTGCACCTTTTTCAATCATTTTTGCACGAAGTTCTGTTGCCAAAGCTTCCAAATCGATTGAATCAAGCAAAGTTTTAATTGCTTCAGCACCCATATCGGCAGTAAATGTTTCACCGTAGCGTTCGCGAGCTTCATTGTATTCATCTTCTGTAAGAAGCTGCATTTTCTTTAAGTCAGTATCGCCAGCGTCAATTACGATATATTTTTCGTAATAAAGAACTGCTTTAAGCTGTGCAACCTGCATATCAAGCAAAAGCCCCATTCTACTAGGAACAGAACGATAATACCAAATATGACTTACAGGTGCTGCAAGTTCAATATGACCAGTTCTTTCACGTCTAACTTTAAAATGAGTAACTTCAACACCACAACGGTCACAAATTACACCTTTGTAACGGATTGACTTAAACTTTCCACAATAACATTCCCATTCCTTTGTAGTACCGAAAATGCGTTCGCAGAAAAGACCTTCTTTCTCTGGTCTTAAAGTACGATAATTTATAGTTTCTGGCTTTTTAACCTCACCATACGACCAAGCTCGAATGGTATCTGGGGAAGCCAACTTAATTTTAAGGCTTGCGAAATCTTGAATATCACGCATTTGCATTCTCCTTATCAAAACCAGATGCGGCTTTATCAATCAATTCTTGATCACGTTCTGTAAGAGCAATTTGCTTACCCTTTTCATCATAAATTGTAAAATCAAGAGCCAAACCACGAAGTTCCTGAACCATAACATTGAATGCCTCTGGAACACCAGCAGGAGATGACGGATCACCCTTTACAATAGATTCGTAAATCTTTGAACGACCTGTCATATCATCAGATTTAATTGTCATCATTTCCTGAAGACAGTTTGCAGCACCGTAAGCTTCAAGAGCCCAAACTTCCATTTCTCCAAGACGCTGACCACCAAACTGTGCCTTACCACCAAGTGGCTGCTGAGTAACAAGAGAATAAGGACCTGTTGAACGAGCGTGCATTTTATCATCAACCAAGTGATGCAATTTCATAAAGTAGATTACACCAACAAAGATTGGATTTATAAATGGTTCACCAGTCTGACCAGAGCGAACAATCTGCTTACAATCTGTAGAAAGACCAGCTTCTGCAAGTTTTGCAGCAATCTGTTCCTGGCTAGGAGATTGGAATACAGGAGCTTCAAAGAACTGATTCAAATATTTACCAGCGATTCCAAGTTCAGATTCCATAATCTGACCAATATTCATTCGCGAAGGTACACCAAGTGGGTTCAAACAAACATCAAGCGGAGTTCCGTCTTCAAGGTACGGCATATCTTCTGGTGGAAGAATACGAGCAACAACACCCTTGTTTCCGTGGCGTCCAGCCATCTTATCACCTTCACGAAGTTTTCGTTTATTTGCAATAATAACTTTTACAACTTCAGATACACCAGGAGAAAGTTCATCACCTTCAATACGCTTCATACGCTGAACATCAATAACAACGCCTTCTACACCATGTGGAAGTTTTAATGAAGAATCGCGAACTTCTTTTGCTTTTTCACCAAAGATTGAGTTCAAAAGTTTGAATTCAGGAGTTGTTTCTGTTTCACTTTTTGGAGTTACTTTACCAACCAAAATATCACCAGAACGAACTTTTGCACCAATGCGAACGATACCTTCGGCATCAAGATTATCCAAAGCTTTTTCAGATGTATTTGGAATATCACGAGTAATCTTTTCTGGACCAAGTTTTGTTTCACGAATTTCTGTTTCAAATTCTTTAATATGAATTGTTGTATACATATCTTCGCGAACAACACGCTGAGAAATCAAAACAGCGTCTTCGTAGTTGTAACCATTCCAAGGAACGAATCCAACAAGAAGGTTTCTACCAAGAGCAAGTTCGCCATTGAATGTTGCAGGACCATCTGCAATAACCTGATTCTGTTTTACATGTTCTCCAACTTCAACAATCGGACGCTGATGATTCCATGTATCGTTATTTGTTCTCTGATATTTAATAAGATGATATTCATTTACATCACCAGCAGAAGAATCTGTTGGCTTAATCTTTATAAGATCAGAAGCAACATAAGTTACATCACCTTCATATTTTGCCTTAACAAGAACACCTGAATCATATGCAGTTTTGCGTTCCATACCCGTTCCAACATGTGGTGGTTCCGGGAAGAGCAAAGGTACACCCTGACGCTGCATGTTACAACCCATCAATGCACGGTTAGCATCATCGTGTTCTAGGAAAGGAATTAACGAAGCAGAAACAGAAATAACTTCACGAGGAGAAACGTCAATATACTGAACATCTTTTACAGAACGCTGAGTATAGTCACCTCGGCGACGTACAGAAATCATATCAGTAGGGAAAGAACCATCATCTTTCATACCAGGAACAAGCTGACCAATATAATATTTGTCTTCATCCATTGCAGAAAGATATTCAACTTTATCAGTTGCTTTTCCATTTTCTACTTTGCGGAAAGGTGCTTCAAGGAATCCGTATTCATTAATTCTTGTGAACATTGCCAAAGAAACAATCAAACCAATGTTTGGACCTTCAGGAGTTTCAATAGGACACATTCTACCATAATGAGAATAATGAACATCGCGAACTTCAAAACCAGCACGATCACGAGAAAGACCACCTGTACCCAATGCCGAAAGACGACGTTTATGAGTAAGTTCAGAAAGTGGGTTAATCTGATCCATAAATTGAGAAAGCTGGCTTGAACCAAAGAATTCACGGATTGCAGCAACAACAGGTTTAATAGAAACAAGATCCTGTGGTTTCATAGTTTCTGTTTCTTTAAGACCCATTCTTTCTTTTACAATTCGTTCCATTCTGGCAAATGCAGTCTTTAACTGATTTGTAAGAAGTTCTCCTACACAACGGATACGACGGTTTCCAAGGTGATCAATATCATCAATTACATCTTCACCAATATAAACATTGATGAGGGTTTTCATTGTATTGATAATATCATCTTTTATAAGAGTCGTTTCTTTAACTTCATCTTTATAATCGAATTTTTTGTTAAGCTTGTAACGACCAACACGATTTAAATCGTAACGACGTTCAGAAAAGAACATTGAATTCAAGTCTTTTTCTGCAGCATCAACTGTCATCGGTTCACCAGGCTGAAGAATTGCATAAACAGCATTTAATGCATCTTCTTTTGATACTTCCATATCAACAGAGCCTTCTTTTACAAAGCGAACCTCTTCTTTTTCAAAACAATTGATGATGATTTCTGAATCCAAAGAATCATTCTTTTCATCTTTGCTGTTCGGATCTTTCTTTGTGTTAAACTTAATAACATTGATTTTTGAAATATTATTAGAAACAAGAGTATCAATGTCATGCGGATGAAGACGAACACCTGCATTAAACAAACGTTTTTCTTCACCATCGCTATTTATAATAACAGCATCGGCAAGAACTCTATCAACTAAAGCTTCGCGAGCCTCTGTTGAATCAATTACATCTACAGTTTCTGTTTTATAAAAACAGCGAATAATTTCTTCGCGAGTTGCATAACCAAGAGCACGAAGGAATATTGTTCCAAGAATTTTCTTTTTGCGGTCAATCTTTGCATAAATTAATTCTTTTTTCTGGTCAATTTCAAATTCAAGCCATGAACCACGGTAAGGAATAATGCGGCTGCCGTAAACATCCTTATCATGAGTAAAGATAACACCAGGCGAACGATGAATCTGTGAAACAACAACGCGTTCAGCACCATTAATAATAAATGTACCGCGTTCTGTCATAAGCGGAATATCGCCCATGTAAATATCTTTCTGAATAATATGTCCATCATTTAAGAAAACAAGATCGATTCTTGCTTTTAATGGAACAGAATAAGTTACGCCCTTCTGTTTACATTCAAGTTCCGAAAATTTAATGTTAGCGTAATCGAGTTCGTAATATTCGAACTCCAATGACATGTCACCATTAGGACTTTCAATAGGAAATGTTGTATTAAATGCTTCTTGTAAACCCTGATTAAGTAATGGTTCACCCTTCTTTAGCCTTTCAGCCTGAAGAAAACTTTCATAAGATGAAGTTTGAATGGCAATAAGATTTGGAATATCAATAAAACTTTTTATATCTTTACCGATATACTGCCTGTTGATTGTTCGTGTCTTTGCGAACATCATAGCCCCCATAATTTATAGATTCAGTTAGAAACTGCTACATGCTGGAAACTCCGCACAGCACAGGAACAACTGAGTTTGCCTTGGGAAAAGGCAAAATAAAATTTTATCTTTTAAAGAACAAATATATTTTTATGCACAAAAAGGGATGTCTAAAAAAATATTCAAGACATCCCTTTGTTATTAAGCTAGTTACAAATTAATAACAGCTTATTTTTTAGAAGCCTTACCACCAGCTTCTTCAATCTTTTTAATCATTTCGTCAGCATCAGCCTTGCTTACACTTTCTTTAAGAGTTTTTGGTGCACCTTCAACAAGAGCTTTTGCTTCACCAAGACCAAGACCTGTAATTTCACGTACAACTTTAATAACTGGAATCTTCTTTGCTGCATCGAATGAATCCAATGTTACAGTAAATTCAGTCTGTTCTTCTGCTGCTGCACCTGCACCAGCTGCTGGAGCTGCTGCTACTGCTACTGCTGCAGTTACACCGAATTTTTCTTCCATTGCTTTTACGAGTTCTGAACATTCAAGAACTGTCATTCCAGAGATTGCATCAAGAATCTGATCTGTTGTTAATGCTGCCATATTGTCTTCCTCACAAATATGTATTTTTGTATATTCAACCAATTGGTTGTGCAGATGACCTTCATACGAAAGTTTCTGCATATTTAACACGGACAGTCGACAGCTTCTGAAGCCTGACCGTGCATAAAAAGCTAAAAGTTATTAGTTTGAACCTTCTGCTTCTTTCTTTTCTGCATAAGCCTTGATTGTAGCAGCAAGCTGACGAGCAGGGCCATTGATTGCAGACATAAGCATTGCGATAAGTTCTTTCTTTCCAGGAACTTTTGAGAATGCTTCGATTTTTGCTGCATCGTAAACTTCTTTTTCTACGCAAGCACCTTTTACTGAAAGAACAGGTGTATCTTTTGCAAAGTCAAAGAGAGTTTTTGCAACTACGTTTGCATCGGCATTTGCCATTGCAACAACTGTAGGACCTTTTAAAAGATCTGCAACATCTTTAATTTCCATTTCTTCAAATGCAATTCGTGCAAAATTATTTTTTACAACTTTAAGAACTGCATTCTGTTCGCGAAGCTTTTTGCGAAGACTAGAAATCTGCTCAACTGTCATTCCGCGGTAATCTGCGAAAATAAAACTGTTGTAATCAGCAAATGTCTTTTTTGCTTCTTCAATTGCTGCCGTTTTAGCAGACTGAACTTTATGTGCTAACATTGCCATACTATTCACCTACCTTCATGTCTACCCAAACACCTGGGCCCATAGTTGAACTAAGTGATACAGATGTAATGAAGTTCTGAACTACTCCGTTTGGAGCCTTTTTAGCAACTTCAGACAAAAGTACATTGATATTTTCTGCAACTTTAGCAGGTTCCATAGAAATCTTACCAACAGCAATGTGAATTACACCACCTTTATCAGCACGATATTCTGTACGACCTTTCTTAAGTTCGTTGATTGCAGCAGCAACATCGTTTGTTACTGTACCAGTTTTAGGGTTAGGCATAAGACCTTTGCGACCCAAAACCATACCAAGACGACCTACATCTTTCATCATATCAGGTGTTGCAACTGCAACATCAAAGTCGAGCCAGCCACCCTTTACTTTTTCGATATATTCATCTGAACCAGCGTAAGCAGCACCTGCTTTTAAAGCTTCATCAACTTTATCGCCCTTACAGAAAACAAGAACTCTTTTTTCGCCCTTGAACTGATTAGGGAATACAAGTGTGTCACGAACTGATGTAGATTTATCCATCTTAAGATTAACATGAACTTCAACAGTTTCGTCAAAGTTTGCAATCTTCATATCTTTTACCATCTGGCAAGCAGCAGCAACATCATATTTTTTTGTAAGATCATATTTTGCAGCAGATGCGCGATATTTCTTTCCATGTTTCATATTACTGCTCCACCTCTACGCCCATACTGCGTGCAGTACCAGCGATAATTTTTTTCGCAGCTTCAAGATCGTTAGCGTTAACATCTGGAAGCTTTGTCTTTGCAATTTCTTCAAGGTCTTTCTTAGAAAGTGTTCCAACTTTGTTAAGAAGTGGATTTCCAGAACCTTTCTGAAGTTTCAATGCTTTCTTAATAAGAACAGCTGCAGGAGGAGTCTTAAGAATGAAAGTATAAGATTTGTCCGCATAAACAGTAATAACTACAGGGATAATCAATCCTTTTTCCATAGTCTTTGTTCTGTCGTTGAATTCCTGGACAAACTTTGGTGCAGAAACACCATGAGGTCCAAGTGCTGGACCAATCGGAGGAGCCGGAGTAGCTGCGCCTGCTGGACACTGCAATTTAATTACGGCTGTCACCTTTTTTGTTGCCATTTTGATTCTCCTAAATTGGTATGGACTGCTAATGCAGTTCTAACGAAATACCTTTGTCCAACGGACGTGTATTTCTCCCAAAAACAGGTAATGTCCACACTGGCATGTGGACACCTGAAATTTTGTCTTAACTATTAACTCGCTCTACCTGTAACATATTAACTTCGACCGGTGTAGCACGACCAAAGATTTGAACATTTACGCGAAGTTTTTCTTTTTCATCACTAACTTCTTCAATGTTTCCCTGAAATGAAGCAAATGGTCCGTCAGTAATTTTAACAATATCGCCAACAGCAAAGTTCTGCTGAATGCGAACACTCTTTTCTGACTTAATTACACCGATTTTCTGAAGAAGATTTTTTGCTTCAGCAGTAGTAATCGGGCGTGGACGAACGTTTGGATCAGTGCCAACAAAACCATTTACACCCTGAACCCTGCGAAGTCTAGAACAAGTATCTTTCCAGCCAAGTTCCGGTAAATCAAGTTCAACCATAAGATAACCCGGCATAAAGTTTACGCGTCTTGCTTTCTTTTTACCATCTTTAATGTCTATTACTTCTTCAACAGGAACTTTTATATCTGTTACAACTTCTGAATCAAGTTCGTTTTTTTCAAGAAGAGTTCTTAAAACTCTTTCAATTTTTGCTTCATGTCCTACAAAAACCTGAAGCATATACCAACTTCTAGCCATTCTGCCTTACCTATTTCATTACTGCACGGAATGCTTCCGTAAATGCAAAATCCAATAAACCAAGAATAATGGCAACAACAATTGTAGAAAGAATTACAACCTTTATTGACGAAACAACATCATCACGTGATGGCCATACAACTTTCTTTAACTCCGCTTTGCTTTCTCGAAAAAATTGACCGAGTTTTGACATAATTCCTCCAATAAAAATAAAAAAACAGGGCAGGCAGGATTTGAACCCACGACAGGCGGTTTTGGAGACCGCTGCTCTACCAGCTGAACTACTGCCCTATATAAAAACCATCTAAAAGACGGTTGATATACAAATTAACTTTTATTTTGCCTTTGTTTCTTTGTGCAAAGTATGTTTGCGTTCAAAAGGACAATACTTTTTTAATTCAAGTTTACCGGTAATGTTTTTTCGGTTCTTGTAAGTTGTATAGTTCTTGCGTTTACATTCTGAACACTGCAAAGCAATAATTTCAACAGCACCCTTTTTCTTGCTACCCATATCTATACTCCTGAATAATTTAAAATCTACTCAATAAAAATCTGAAGATTTCTAGCCCCCGTGCGGATTTGAACCGCAGACCTCAGCCTTACCATGGCTGCGCTCTACCGACTGAGCTACAAGGGCGTTTTGTCGCACCTTTACCTTCAAAATATGCGTTTTATTACTATAAAGAACAGATATTTTTATGTCAATTAGAATTCGTACTGATTTTTAGATTTCTCTAGTTTTTTAACCTATTTTGTGCTATAAGTAGAACAATAAAATAAGACAAAAGTAGATAAAACTACAAACATCTTCCATATAAGAAGGATTTTATATGAATATAGATATGCTTATCGATGGAATCTTAGATTCTTATGACCGATATGGTGGAATTAACAGAAATGGTGCAGAAAATTTTCCTAACCGCGAAAATGTAATTACAGTCTTAAATGAACTTCAATCGTTAGTCTTTCCGGGTTTTAAAAATGCAGAAAATATAACTTCTTCTAATATAAGATACACAACTGGGCAAAAAGTAAATCACATAATTGCAGTTTTAACAAAAGAGATTCAAAAAGCACTTGCCTACACAGTTTGTAAAACTTCTGAAGATGATAAAAAGTTTAAAGAATCTCATTGTTTTAAACTTGCAGAAGACACAACATTTGCCCTAATCGAAGAACTTCCAGAAATAAGGCGGCTTTTAATGCTTGATGTTCGGGCAGCATTTAAAGGCGACCCAGCTGCAAAAAGTAACGAAGATGTAATTATTTCTTATCCTGGACTTCAGGCAATTACAGTTTACAGAATTGCACACTTCTTGTACAAAAACGGAACCCCAATCATTCCTCGAATTATGAGCGAACACATTCACGGCAGAACTGGAATCGATATTAACCCAGGGGCAACAATCGGTGAATCATTCTTTATTGACCATGGAACTGGTGTTGTTATCGGCGAATCCACAATTATCGGAAACAATGTAAAACTCTATCAAGGTGTTACTCTTGGTGCTTTAAGCGTAAAAAAAGAATTAATGAACAAAAAACGACATCCTACTATAGAAGATGACGTTACAATTTATGCAAATGCAACAATTCTTGGCGGAAACACAATCATCGGCAAAGGTAGCATCATCGGTGGAAACACTTGGGTAACAGAATCCGTTGCACCAGGCACAACACTAACCAATAAAGATTTAGTTTTTTAAGCTTCACAAAATAAGATAAAAGGGTTTATATGGCAAAGAAAAATGGCTCAATAGTTTATAAATGCTCAAATTGCGGATACACCCAGCCAAAATGGCTTGGACGCTGCCCGGATTGCGGAGAATGGAATTCATTAGAAGAATACATTATCGATTCTAATGCACAAGGAGCAAACAGAACTTCTGCACTTGCTGAAAAAGCAAAACCCGTACCTTTAGAAAACATACAGACAAAAGACACTCTCAGACTTTTTACTGGAATAAGCGAATTTGACAGAGTTCTTGGCGGAGGTGCTACAAAACGTTCCGCAATTCTTTTAGGTGGCGAACCTGGAATTGGAAAATCAACTTTATTAATTCAAACTGCAGCAGCCGTTGCAAAAAACAGCAACGAAAAAATCCTTTACATTTCAGGCGAAGAATCGGGAGCACAAATAAAAGAAAGAGCAGAAAGATTGTGTCTTGAATGCAAAGGAATTGAAATTTTATGCACAATGCGACTAGAAGACATTCTTGATGCATTAGACTCTTTAAAACCTACACTCGTTATTATTGATTCAATTCAAACCGTTTACTCAGTTCAAGCAGGAATTATTCCTGGAACTATAAATCAATTAAAATACTGTTCAAATGAACTTATCGGCTGGGCAAAAGAAAGAGATTCCGTTCTTATTTTAACCGCACATGTTACAAAAGAAGGAACAATTGCCGGCCCTAAAACCCTTGAACACATGGTCGATACCGTAATTTCTTTTGAACGAAACAATGATGATGTTCGTTTTCTTCATGCACAAAAAAACAGATTCGGTTCAGTTGATGAACTTGGAATCTTTAACATGACAGAAAAAGGCCTTATCCCTGTGTTAAACCCTGCAACAATGTTTCTTTCAGAAAAACGTGAAACACAGCCGGCTGGAGTTGCCTGCTGTGCAGTTTTTGAAGGAAACAGAGTTTTTATGGTAGAAATCCAGGCACTTACAACTCCGGCAAAAGCATCAATTTCCAGAGTTTTTACAGATAAAATTGAATCTTCGCGTGTTTCCCGAATTGCCGCTATCTTAGAAAAAAGAATCGGTTTGAACTTTTTAGGGCAAGATATTTATATAAATGTTGCCGGTGGAATAAAATTAAGCGAAAGTGCAGTTGACGCAGCTCTTGCCGTTGCTCTTTATTCAGCAAGAACAGACAAAAGCGTCAGCATAGGAACTGCAATTTTTGGTGAACTTAGCCTTGCTGGCGAAATCCGCTCAGTTTCTAAAATACGGCAAAGAGCAAAAACCGCAGAAGGTCTTGGCTTTAAAAACATCTTTGCATCAGAAAAATGCGAAGGCGTAAAAGTCGTAAAAGACATTTCTAGCCTTATAAAAAATATATTTAAAGCGTAATTAATTTTAGGACGTATGAATCCAAGTAAGTTCGTGCTTATTGTAATTAAGATGTAAAACGTGGCTGTTCGGTATTTTTTCAAATTCAGCAATAACAGACCAGTCGGGTTCGCCCTGCATTTTTATTGTGCAAATCATATTACGGCAAAGACCGCTTAAAAGCCATTCCTGAACCCATTTTAAAAGTCGTTCAGGGTAGCAGATTACATCGCTAAAAACCCAATCACAATAGCCAATTTCCTCAGGTTTTAGCGTAAACGCGTCATGAGCCATAAAGCGAACAAGAGGATTTTCCATTAAAGACGGAGCAAGTTCTGCACGGTCAACAGCAAAAACAGACGCCCCCAGTTCAGTTAAAACCCACGTCCAGCCGCCAGGACACGCACCTGCTTCAAAGCAACGTTCACCCGCTTTTGGAAATTCCGTTCCATTCAAAAGATTAGCCATTACAAGACTTTCTTGAATCTTTAAATATGCTCTGCTTGGAGGATTTTCGTGGTCTTCTATAAATGAGATTTTTCCGGCAGGAAGATAACTTGAAGTTTCTTCGCTAAAAATCATTTTATTTTCAGAAATTAATGTATATAAACCAATCTTTGACGATGGAATTTTTACAGGAAACACTCGTTCCTTTAAGTTTATGTATGGAAGTTTTTCCTGCAAAAGATTAGCACGGCGAAAAAACTGATATTGATACGGAGCCCAATTTCTTTGAATTGATTTTAATGCAGACGCCCCCTGCCCTATCGATTCAAAATCTAAAATCTTAGGCTTTAACATTGTACACCTAGACCAATAAGGAAGAACAACAGAACCGCCATTAAAATTAATTGGAAAATCTTTGTAATACAAAAGTTCGCCATAAACTGCATCAGGCTTAGAAGGAAAATTAAAACGAGTTTCAAGTTCAGTTTTTAAAAGCCCCGCCATTTCAGAAAAAGCAAGAAAGGCAACCCCTTTAAGTTCTTGAATCTTTAAATCATTTGGCATATTGAATCACTTATTTCTTCTGTAATACTTGAATTTACGTCTTTATCAAGAACATCAATATATTTTTCAAGACGCATATAATCTGTTGAAGGAAGAATCTTAAAACCAATATCCGTATCGTTGCCTACATTTTTTACCCAGCAAGGATGACAAGTTAATGTAAAACTTTCATTTGCAATACGCGAAAAAGTAATCTTTGCTTCATAATCGGAATTAAGATCTACAACTACTGGAAAAGAATAATGAATCCGACAACCTTCCCGGCTAATATCCTTAAGGATTCCAGGAAGAGCACACAAAGCATTAGACATAAATCTTCCCATATCTTTAAAACGCTGGGAAAGTCGATCTTTTGAATTCATAATTGTAAGAGTATAGAGAATTACCTAGTTCTTTACAACCATTATTTTTCTGGTTTCATCAATGCCACTGCCAAAAACCCGCACAAAATAAAGGCCTCGTGCAGTTTTCTTACCAGATTTTGTTTTTCCGTCCCAAGCATAACTGTGCCTGCCGGAACTTGCAGAACCGTGCTGCAAATAACGAATAACATTTCCATCTAAAGTCATTACAACAACGTTTAACGGCCCGTCACAAGGTAAATCTACCTGAATAACCGCAGACTCATTATTATTCACGTCTATTACATTATTTAAAATCGTTACGTTTCCCCTTTGGCTCGTAAGATTCTTTAATCTAAATGACCATAAATCAAGGGAAGAAGGGTCAGAAGAATCTTTTAGGCGAAGAGCAAAAAGCGGCTGCATTTCTAGTGTATATTTTTCATTTATTTCATCATACAACGGAGCATGACAGATTTTTACAGAATCCCCATCAGACGTTAAAAGCCCAAACAAGAACGAAATTTGATTTCCTGCAGAATAACCGTTTTTATTTAATTCGTCCCAATTTAAAAGGAACGTTGCAAGAGAATCATCAATTTTTTGCGGCAACACAAAAAGGTTAGAAGTATTCAACTTTAAAGAAATTGCAGAAACCGCACCAACCAAAGAGCCTGAAGGTTTATCAATAGAAGGAAGCCAAATTCTTAAATCTTCCGAAAGATTTTTATTGTATTCTTTAGAAACAGAATCCGAATCAGGATTTTTATCAAAATACATAACGATATTTTCAATTTTTTCTTCAGTCGAACTTTCAGAAGAATTAGAAGAAACAACCCCAGTATTTTGCGAAGTTACAACATAAAAATCGTGTTCAGTAAGAAGCGTTCCATCATTTTTCTGCTCTTTACTCCAATCGTGAATCGAAAGGTTTGAATCCTTTATATTATCTGTAGAAAGACCAAAATCCGAGTCAAGAAAGCGGTCATCATACGCATAAACTGGATTTACCGCATTTACTGCAAAATCACTTATAGCGTGAGCTTCGCCATGCGTCATAAAGTTTCCGATAGAGTCCTGAACGCAAGTAACTTTTATATTTTTTAAGCCAGTAAGAGAATCTTCGTAACTTCCACCATCCGGCGAATAACATTGAATATAAAGATTTTTTACATCCTCAAGCGTAATTGCACGATTCAACGTAAAAATAACGCCAGTAAAATCTTTTGAATCCTTAAATAATTCCTTTACTTGAACCGTTTTATCAATTTGTAAGTCCGACACAACATCGCTTTCCTGAAAAACGTGCGGCGTTTCTGGAATCTTTATAAAACGTAGCGAATCCGAAAGCGTTTTTGTAGTATAAGTTCCGTCTGAAAGTTTTAGGGAAATATCTTTCATATTCAACTTTTTATTAAATAAAACATAAAGTTTTGCCCGACCATCTTTGTCTAAAGAATTACAAATTGAGCAAGCCGTCATTGTAATTTTTGGAGAAATTCGGTTTACAGAACTTACCTCTGCACTTTTCATACGATTTCCAGCAAGGTCAGTAACACAAGCATCTTCATCGTATTTTATTAAGAAAGTTGTTGTAAGCGGAAGATTTGTATCTTCTTTTAAGAAAATCGTAAAATAAAGCGAATCGTTTTCAGAAATTTCTCGTTTTGAACCATTTTGTGCAAAATAAATTGAACTTTTTACGCCAGAAGAAATATTTTCACTCTTAAAATCAGTTGTGGCTTCTTCAGAGCCAAGTCCATACTTAAAATAAGAAGATTTATCGTACAGTGTAGAATAGCGTAAGCCGCCCAAAGTCGCACGGCCTAACTCTAAAGAACTAGACCAGTCAAAAGGACGCGAACCGCCAAAAATATCCGAAGGGTAAGTATAAGTATCATAAAGAGTAGTAGAAGCCGTATTTCCCCAGCCAAGTTGCGAATACCATTTTGCATTAGTAAAATATTCTTCTGCGTTATCAAAAACGTGGAATTCTACGCGGTCAAGGTAAGTTCCATCTGATTTACACGAACCTAAAATCTCGTAATAACCTGAATCTTCGCCGCTAGAAGAACGATACGGAGCAAAAACAGGTGCGGATAAATCCCAAGTTCCGTAAGGCGTTTTTGACCAGTCCGTTTCATAAGAATCATCTGTTTGTAAAGAAATTACACTTAAACTTTTTAATTTGTGATTTTCTAAATTTTTTACAAAAAGAGTGTTTCCGTTTAAATCTTTTGTATAAGAAGAAGAATTTTCCAAAACCGTTATTGCCCCGGAAGGAATCTCTGTGTCATCAGAATTAATATAACCGGGCCAGTAATAAAAACCTGAAGGCTTTTGCACAGAATCCCTGTAACCTGCAAGTGCAATCCTGAATCTGTGAGTTTGCTCTTTTGCTCCGTCTTTTATAGAAGAAGCAAATTTGCGGTAATATGCGTTTAATTCTTCTTTTGCAACAGAATCTTTTGAACCAAGCGAAACCTTTCCGCCTTCAGTTTGAATAAGACCTGCAATTTCTATCCCTTCTTTTATAGAAGAATTTAAGTTCGTTATTCCGCCAAATAAAGAAGAAGTCTGCTCGTTTAAGATTTCCGAATCACCGCCGTTTACCGTTACGCTTTCCGAATATTGAAACTCAATAAAATTATGCGAATCGTACGGCTCTTGTTCCGACGGCGTATCTTTATGCAGTTCCTGCCCAGTTCGTACAGCAACAAGAACAGGTTTACACAAATCCGTTACATCAGTAAAAATTGCGTTTCCGTCTTCTCCGCTGTAACTTGCAATCCTATTTTTATGCTCGCTAAGTAACCCACTAAAAGAATCATCTATCGCACGCACGATTTTTAAATATGGAATTGCAGAACGGTGTCGCCCAGCCATATCCGTACTTTGCTCATCACCGGATAAAGTGCCGGTAGCATCCGTATTCCAAGTATTTTCATCAGAAACTTTTACATAAAAAGACGAAATATCACCTTTTCCATCAGTAGATTCAGTACAATCAGAATCTGTATAAGTTCCTACAAAATAAACCTGCTCACTATTTCCTTTAGTCGTAAAAAACGTTTTATTTTCTTTTATCGTTTTTGAAATTTCATTATTTGAGTTTTCAATTTTAACTTCATTATTTAAAACAGAATCCTTAAAAGAGATATAAATTACATCGTCAAAAACCGTGTACGCCTTGTCTATTATAGGATGAGCAAAACATACATTTTCGTTATTGTTACCGCCGTCCGTTGCTTCTGCACAGGAAAGATAAGAAATGCCACTTGAAGTAGAACTTGAATAAGAACAATAAGAAAGTGTTGCATTGTAAACTTCAGCAAAATATTGACTTTCATCATTGTTCCCGGCTTTTAATACCCAAGAAGAAGTAGATTCAAGCGAAACGCCGTTATCATAAAAGTTATAACGGGTAGAAAGTTCAGAGCCTTCAAGTCCACTAAGTGAAGATTTATATTCACTTGTGCTGATTGCGTTTCCATCTGGGAATTCTGTAGGAAAACTTACAGTTCCCCTATATTTAAAGATATTTTTTACACCACTTCGCCAGCTAAAAGAAGAAGAAATTACGTCATCATACATTGATGAAACGTTTCCATTTAATAAAATAATGTCCTTTGCTGCCTTTATTTCTACTTTTTGTAGACTAGCAATATCTGAAAGCACTACATTTCCATTCAATAAAACAAAATTACCATTTACAGTTACACAAGAAGAAAGATTTACTTTTCTTGCATTTGTGTCGCTAGTTTTTATGGCGGAAATAAATAAATCCTTTTCTACTGTTATTAAAGAAGATTTAATTTGAACAGATTCCTTTGAAAAAGCAGAAAAATAAGTTTGAGCATTTATTGTTGCGTTGTCGCAAATAAAATAAGAATCAAACTGAACGGATAAAGCGTTTACAGTTACATCTTTTTTTACATCTACGCCACAAGAAAAATGAACTGTTTTACCTTCATTTGCCGTAACAGAAAAAGAGCCGTCACTAACTTTTACAACAGACGAATCAGAAGAAAAATCAACTGATGAGCCTGATTCTACGGTAAAATCACCAGTGGAAACAGAAACTCCACTAGCAAAAGTTGCGTCGCCAACAGATTTTACAGAGAATGCACCGCCTGAAACTGATACATCAGAAGAAAACGCTACGCCCTCTTTTGCAGTAACCGTAGCCGAACCGCCTGAAACATCTATCAAACCTGCAAATGTAGCAGATTTATCACTTGTAACGGAAAGCATGCCGCTTTTTAGTGTTACTTTAGAGGTAAAAGTTACATTTTCACCTGCAGTTACGGATAAATCTCCGCTGGAAAGTTCTGTTTCTGAACCGAACTCTGCCGTTCCCGAAGCATTCACCGTTACAGAAGCAGAAGAACTAAACTTTCCGCTTGCCTTTAGCGAAACTGCGTTAATCGTTGTTTTACCCAAATTAGAAAAAGTTGAATCAAACTGAACAGAACCTTTTGTTGCGTTCATATTTATTTCTGCAGAACTTAAAAAAGTTGAGAGAAACTGAATTGAGCCTTCCGTTGCATTAAAGTTAAGCACATAAGAATCTAACGTAGAAGCAGGAACCGTTACCGCTCCTTTATAAGTTTGACTTTCTTTAGTTAAAATTGTTGTACTAGAAATCTCCGCCGTTTTTTGTGCCGTTAGCGTTTTTGCGTATACATCGCCCTTGAACGTTGCCGCAGGCGTTATTAAAACGTCGCCAATGTGTGCAAGATTAGTTCCGATTGTTCCAAAACTAACAGAACTAGTTCCATTGTTGGTACCTGTTTCAGTTGAATCCGCAATCGTAAGATTTTTTTTTGAAGTCGAAATTGTTTTTATTGCACAAGTCGTGTCGTCATTTCCAAAGGTAAAAGCGTGGCCTGCCACATCGAAAGTCGAGTTTTTGTTAAGGGTTACAAAAGGAGAAGCAAAAACTGTATCTTCACTTAAAGAAATTGTGTCTTCTGTGTCATCGATAATTTCTTGTGCAAAAAGCGTATCAGACACAGAAAGTGCAGCCTTAAAAATGATTATGTTGTATTTTATATTTTGAACGAGCACTGCTCCGCCGGAATATTCCCACGTGCCGCTATCCGTAATCTCTTTTCCAAAAGTAACGCCTGCGATTCCGTTTGAACAAACCGTACCTTCATTAGAAAAATCCTTAAAATTGATTTTAGAGTTTTCATCGCTAGAAAGTTTTAAAGTTGCGTCTTTTGCGTTTAAAAAATTAGTAAACTCCGCTTGCACAGAGCCTGAAAGTTCGGCTGTGCCAGTGTTGTTAAACGTTTCTGCAAAAGTTACGTTTTGTGCATTATCAGTAAGGCTAGTTCCATCTGCGGTAAAAGTGCCACTGTTCGTAAATGCACCTGTGAATGTTCCTTTTGCACTAGCAGAAATTGTAAGCGAACTTGTGTTTTCACTTTCGCCTTCAACTGTAAAGGTTGCACTTTCTTTTATTTCTGTTGTTCCGCTGTTTGTAAAATCACCTGAAATCGTTGTTACTGTTGTGCCTGTTGCTGTAAATGTTCCACCGCTAGAG
>CAYZXM010000009.1:44414-46389 GCA_964482455.1 uncultured Treponema sp.
TGTAAAGGTTGCACTTTCTTTTATTTCTGTTGTTCCGCTGTTTGTAAACTTACCTTTTACAGTCGTACTTGAAGAGCCAGATGCCGTAACCGTTGAGTTTTCTTTATTTGTGAATGTAGAAGAAAAAACAGTAAGTGCAGTACCAGAAAGTTCAATAGAACCGCTGTTTTCGGCTGCACCTGTAACAGTTGTATTTGTAGAATTTTTAAAATACGCTGTGCCACTATTGTTAAACGTTCCGCCAAAAATTACATTTTGTGCATTATCAGTAAGGGTAGTTCCATCTGCGGTAAAAGTGCCACTGTTCGTAAATGCACCTGTGAATGTTCCTTTTGCACTAGCAGAAATTGTAAGCGAACTTGTGTTTTCACTTTCGCCTTCAACTGTAAAGGTTGCACTTTCTTTTATTTCTGTTGTTCCGCTGTTTGTAAAATCACCTGAAATCGTTGTTCCTGTCGTGTCTGTTGCCGTAAATGTTCCACCGCTAGCGTTTTCAAAATCTTTCAGTGTAACATTTGCAGCATCGGCAAATGTAAGACTGCTTTTATTCTCAGTTGTTCCATCAACACTAAAAACCGATTTTTCCTTTATTATTGCTGTTCCACTATTTGTAAACTTATCTGAAATCGTTGTTTCTGTTGATTCCGTTGCTACTGTAAAACTTGCACCAGATTTATTTGTAAAGCTCTTTGAAAATGTCGTCTTTGCAGAATCTGAAAGTTCTACAGTTCCGCTGTTTGTAACACTTTCATTAAACGTAGTATTTGCCGTGCCACTTGCTTTTACAGTACCACCAGAGCCATTTGTAAATGTACTTTTTACCAATACCAAGCTAGTTTGTTCAAAATTAAAAGCCTTGTTATTTGTAATTTTTCCATCAAACTGAATTTCTTTGCTGCCAGAAACGATAACCGTTCCATTATTTTCCATGCCACCAAAACTAGGATATGTAACATCCTTAAATGTTACTGTCCCACCGTTTGTAAACTTACCGCTAACAGTAACTTGCTCTCCACCTTCAAAATTAACAGTCGCACCATCTTTTACCGTTAATGTTCCATTAGGATAAAAATACTTTACACTTATATTTGCAGTTAGCCCTGCAGGTAAAGTAACATCGCTAGTAATTTCTAATTTTCCACTACCTGAAATATTTAAAGTAGTTTCCCCAGAACCTGCTATTTCTATGGAAGAAACTTTTAATGTTGTATTATCACCAATGGTTATATTATGTGTTTTTCCTGCATACAAAGTTAGCGAACCGCTCGATTCTATTGAACCACCATCACTAAGTGCAAAGTTCACTTCACCTACAGAGGAATCAGAATTTCCCATTACAAGTTTATTAGTTTTTAAAGTCTTACCATTAGGTTTTATTGTAATAAGGTTACTTCCAATTTTAGATTCTGTTTCGTCGCCGTATTTATAACAGTCGCCAATGAAAAGACAGGCAAGTTTATTAGCTGGCGATGTATCTAAGGTTGCCGTAACCTCACTTTCGCCAGTAAAATATGTATATGCATTTTTTTTAGAACTTGAACCAGGCGTATCAGGTGATTGCCAAACTGTATTATATGATTTTTCCCATGTATTTTCACTTTTCCAATAAGACCAATAATTAGACTGTATTGTATACCCCATAACAGAATTACTTGCCTCATGTTCTGCAGTCCAGTTTCCAATCCAACTAGAATCATACTCTGTCCATCTGTAATAAACATCTTCTGCAAAAACATTTGCACTTAAAAACAAAATATTAAAAAGAAAAAAACTCTTTAAGCCGCAAAAACATTTTTTAAGAACGCGGAAAACTGGAGAACTTACAGAAAAATTACAAACAAAATCATTTTTCATACTAAGTAATTTTTCGGAAATTATATCACATTTTTTTAATATATTGTAAATCCGCTTCCGCTTTTATTAGTTTGCCATAGGCTAAATTTTAACTGTGTTATAGACCAAATTTTAACCTTGC
>CAYZXM010000010.1:0-42871 GCA_964482455.1 uncultured Treponema sp.
GAAGAAGTTCCACAACCTGAACCACCATTTACAGCAAACAATGATTTTGTATCAAGCTCAAGAAAATCTTTTAAATTGAATTTCAACTTTTCACTCCTAAAAAAACTTTTTATATCTTAACTGTTATTTTACCATTTTTTTTTTTTTCTACCTGTCAAGTAAAAAATGTAAATAACAGCATTTTAAAAACACTTACTTATCTTTCCGCTATAAAATCAAAATAATTGTCTTTTGTAATTACAGAAAAAGGAATTTCTGGGTAATTATTAGAAAAAGTCATAGGGCATTTTACGTTTGCTTTTTTAGGATTATATTTAAACTCGTAAGCAGAAAATTTCCCATCAAATTCTTCAATAAAATCAATTTCTTGTTTTTGAGTCGTACGCCAAAAATAATATTTTGCCTTTCTGTTATGAAAAGCATTGTTTTTTACACGCTCGCTTATCAAAAAATTTTCCCAAAGCATACCAATATCAGAACGTAAATCGCAGGAAGAAAAATTTGAAATAACAGCATTTCGCACACCGTTATCATAAAAATAAATCTTTATGCTTTTTTTTAATTCATTGCGAACATTTTTGCTGTAAGAATGAAGATGAAAGATAACATACGCCTTTTCAAGCAAATCCACATATTTTTGAACAGTAAGAGTATCTATCCCCAAAAGATTTCCAAGTTCATTAAAAGAAACTTCACTGCCAATCTGCAATGCAAGTGCTTGAACCAATTTTTCAATCACAGCAGGTTTTCGTATATTTTGAAATTCAAAAACATCTTTATAAAGATAACTTGAAACAATATTAGAAAGAATTTCTTTTTCGTCGCCCGAATTATTTACAACATCGGGATAAAAACCATAAATAAGCCGATTTTCAAGCTGCTTTAGTTCATCAAGCATATTTGAATTAGAAATAAGCTCATTTGTTGAAAAAGGAAAAAGATTATATTCAAACTTCCGCCCAGTTAAAGGCTCGTTAATTGTATTTGATAACTCTAACGCAGAAGAACCGGTTACAGCAATTTGAACCTGAGGAAAGTTATCGTGCAGGATTTTAAGTTTAAGTCCAATATTTTGAACTCGCTGGGCTTCATCAATAACAATAAACTTAGAATTACCTACAAAAGATTTTAATTTGACAGAAGATTCTTCCGCCAAAAAATTCCTGACTTCAACTTCATCACAATTCCAATACTGAATGGAATCATTTTCAAAATCTTCAGAAATGATTTTTTTTAGCAAAGTAGTTTTTCCAACCTGTCGCGGACCAATTAAGATTAAAACTTTGCCCTTTCCTATTTTTTCTTCAATAATTTTCTGCAAATCCCGCTTGATTTCTTTCATATTAAAAATTATATGGCAGAAAATTATCCTAATCAATAAATATTATAATATTTGTTGATTATAATCGAAAAATATTATGATTTTTATCGATTAGGAATATTTCTTCTATTTTAAAAGTTTTGTTCTAATAGATTCCAGGCGATTCAATGCTTCATTAAAAGTTGCTTTTTTTTGTTTTACCCTATTGACGCATATATATATATATATATATATAATACGAAAAAATTTAAAAAAGTCGGGTATTTTTACATCATGAATTGCTTAATGGATCAGTTTATATTTGCGGAGCAAGTTTTAAATAATTACGATTTGTATAAGGGAACAGACAGAGAAAATTCATTTAAAATGAATCTAAAACCTGATTTTCTTCCCGAAAATCAAAAAACATTTGCACTTCCTTATTTTTTAATTCCAATTGATAAAGATTTAATCCTTTATAAAAAAGAAGAAGAAAAGTTCTTTAAAGAAAAATTAGATAAAAAATATGGTATAGAAGATGAATCTTTTTATCCCCATCAATATGGAAATTGCTTTTGTGGAGCTCAGACTCTAAATAATTATGTTATAGATGCAGATGGGTTTATGTACAAATGTTGGGAAGATATAGGTATAAAAAATAGAGCGATTTATAACTTAAATGATAAAAAATTTAATAATGTCCCTGTAGAATCTGATTATATTATAAAATCTCAGTCAATGTTTGATGAAGTTTGCAAAAATTGTTTTATGTTTACTAGCTGCCAGGGAGGATGTCCAAAGCATTCTCTTGAAAATAAGAAATCTTGTCATGTATTTAAAAATAATACAAACCAGTTTCTAGAACGGCATTATGAAAAATCATTAAAAAAGGATTTTATTTACTAAATATGAAAAAAGTATTAAGCACAATTATTTTTACAATATTATGTGGAGTTTGTATGGCAAAACCAAAGATAATTTCTTCTGAACCTTGCGAATATCGAGATGTGAGTTGTGATTGGTATGGTTATCAAAAATGGTTTAGAGAAGAAATTTCATATAATCAAGCATTAGAAGATTTAGATATGCTGATTTATTTATTGAAATCCTCTTATGCAGGTTATGATGATGCCGTAAAACGTGGTCTAGAAATTAACAAGGTAATAGAATCATTTAAGGAATCCTATTCTGAAAATGAAATTGTTAAGGTACTAGATTTTAGTAAGTTTATAAGTAGTTATCTAGAACCGTACATACAGGACTCTCATTTTTGTATTGAAAGTAAAAATTTTATAAAATCATTAATAACACAGAATAGAGTTTTATATTCAAATATTTATGTAAAGAAAATTAGTAATAATTTTGTTGTAGAAGAATCAGACAATCTGAAATTTCAAATTGGTGAGAATCTTGAATGTAAAAATGAAAATCTTTTTTTATATCCATCAAAGGGAGATTGCATTTATAGAATTGGAACATATGCAACCACTTATGAAAGTGAAAAACAAATTTCTCTAATTTGTGCTGAAATTGAAAAACAACTTTTATGTAATATAGCTAATAATTATCTAACTTCAAATGATATAACCACATATAAAGAAATAGAAACTAATGATTCTGTGTATATTTATGTTCCTACATTGATGGACTTGCAGAATAATGATAATCGAAAAAAAATATTAGATGAGAATTTTGAAAAGCTTCATTCCGTTTCATCTCGTTACAGTGAAAAGAAAAATATAATCCTTGATTTACGAACAAACGGTGGAGGAAATTCATTACATACAACAAGATTTTTGGCAAATTTATATTACTTAGAAAAAAAATATAATGAGAAAAATACATGGAAAAATATAAAAAAAGTAAGAAAAATTAAAAACTATGATAACAACAGAATTGATTTGATTTCTCCTCCAATTCAACAGGCGGAAACTTGGCTTGCAAAGAATGTATTTTCACAGGAAGAGTTTATTATAAATGAATTTAATAAAAGAAAGAAAATTCTAAATAATAAAAATTTAAGAATCATATATTCTGAGCAAAAAAAAATAAAAGAAAGATATTGTTGTCCAAAATTTAAAGGAAAATTGATTATTCTTTCTGGTAAAAATTCATGTTCTTCAAGCGAAGATACTGTATTAGAAGCAAAAAGTTTATTCTCAGAAACAAAACAATATTTTCAAATTGGTGAGAATACAGCTGGGTGTTACGCTTATGGAAATGTTTGGTGTTATCAGTTAAAAGAATCTGGAATTGTTCTACATCTTCCATCTTTTAAAAATATTAATTTAGAAGAATGTCCAGAAGGTTTTGGTGTATCACCAGATTATTGGTCTACAAATGAAGATTTGATTCAAGCTATTGTGAATATTACAGGCGACAAAGGATTATCTGAAAAATTGAAATACATAAATAATAATTTGTAAAAATAAGCATCTGATCAATGCTTAATTGATTTCTTTAGAAATCAAAATATTAAAAAAAGTTTTTGCGCAATTACAAAAAGGAAAAATTAATGTTTGGTACATTAAAAACAGTTGAAGAGCATAACTTATATGCAAATTTTGGTCTTATTGACAATTTGAAAGAAGATGAATTACAAGACATTAATGGAGGCTGGTGCGGTTGTAATGGAGGTTTTTCTATAACTATTACAGTTGGCTCTGGTAATGGCTCTGATAATGGTTCAGGTAATGGTTCAAGTAATGGTTCTAATAACTATAGAGGCTCATCAAGCTCTAGCCCTAGCTCATCTAGCGGTGCGGCATAATTAAAAAACAATTTCCGGGGAATAATTTTTTTTATTCTCCGGAAATCTATCTCTTTAAATAAAAAAGTATGAAACTCATTAAACAATTTGATGAAACCGATTGCGGTGCAGCCTGCCTTGCAATGTTAGCAAGTCATTTTGGCGGTCATCTTTCTATAACAAAAATACGAGAAGTTGCTGGAACAGATAGAGAAGGCACTTCCTTAAAAGGAATGCTCGAAGCCGCTAAAAAACTTAATTTAGACGCAAAAGCCGTAAAGGGAAATGAACAGATTTTTTCTAAAAAGTTTCCAGTTCCTCTTATTGCACATTTACAGTACCCAAACGGTAACAATCACTTTGTCGTAATTTCAAAAATAAATGTATGTATATTTATTAAAGCAAATAATTTCTTAATTTTTTTACCCCCCCAAAAAAACAGTTTATTTTAAAAGTTTTGTTCTTATAGATTCCAAACGATTCAATGCTTCGTTCAGGGTTTCGTCCTTTTTTGCAAAGTGCAAACGGACATATCGATTTTCTTTCTCTTTAAAAAACGTTGAACAAGGAACGGAACCAACTCCTACATCGCGTGCTAAAACTTCAGCAAATTCAAGGTCAGAATCAAAACCGAATTCTGAAATATCAATCATAATGTAATATGCTCCTTGCGGAACTGTGTGTTTTAGCCCAATATCATCAAGCCCGTGTAAAAAAAGATTTCTTTTGTGAGTATATTTTTTCTGTAAATCATCATAATATTCATCGCCAAACTTTAAGCCTGTAACGGCAGCTTCCTGTAACGGTGCTGCAGCTCCAACGGTAAGAAAATCATGAACTTTTTTAATGCGGTCTGTAATTTCAGAATTTGCCTGCGTATAGCCCAACCGCCAGCCCGTAATTGAATAGGTTTTTGAAAGAGAATTACAAGTTATTGTTCTCTCTTTCATTCCCGGAAGGCTTGCCATATAAGTGTGAATATTTGGCTTATAAAGAATATGCTCGTAAACTTCATCTGTAATTACAAAGGTGTCATATTTTTTTGCAAGGTCTGCAATAATCGTAAGTTCTTCTTTTGTAAAAACTTTTCCGCATGGATTAGATGGATTGCAAACAATTATTGCTTTTGGCTTTTGCCTAAACGCTGCCTCAAGTACATCAACATTAAAATTAAATTCCGGCGGAACTAATGGCACATAAATCGGCTGAGCACCAGAAAGAATTGTGTCGGCTCCGTAATTTTCATAAAAAGGAGAAAACACGATTACTTTATCGCCTGGATTTGTAACGCTCATCATTGAAGCCATCATTGCTTCGGTAGAACCGCAGGTAACAACCAGCTCAGAATCAGGGTCAACTGCAACACCTGAAAAATGCTGGATTTTTAACGCCAGTGCTTCACGAAAGTTTTGTGCTCCCCAAGTTGTAGAATACTGATGAAAATCTTCTTTTGTAACTTGTGCAAGACGATTTAAAATTTCTTTTGGCGGTTCAAAATCAGGAAATCCTTGCGAAAGATTTACCGCACCATATTTATTTGAAATCCGTGTCATTCGGCGGATTACTGAATCTGTAAAATCTGCAGTTCTATTTGAAAGTTCCATCATAATGATTCTCCTTTTAGCGAGGGGAAGGATTTCCCCTCTTTTACTTAGAACTCGTCGATGTCCCAACCTTCTTTTATAAGGTAACCGGCAAACAGTTCATTAAAAACTTTTTCGGTTTCGTCTGTCTGAAAGGCTTTTACAACTTTTTTGTAAAGCAAAACTTTTTCAGGATTTTTTAAGTCAGAAGTGCGTGCGGCAATAAGATTCCAGTAGGCTTTTTCTGAAACAGAAGTATCCTTAAAGATTATGGATTCCGTTTTAATTCCAAAATCAAGGGCATAATTTCCGTTAACGATTGCAGCATCAACATCAGTAAGAGCAGAAGGAATTGCATTTGCGGCAAGTTCCTTAATTACAATATTTTTTGGGTTTGACGCAATATCGTTGATTGTAGGGTTAAAGTCTGCTTCTGGTTTAAGGGTAATAAGACCTGCTGCAGCAAGAACTTTGTACGCTCGTCCGCCGTTTGTAACATCGTTTGGAATTGCAATAACTGCACTGTCTTTAAGTTCGTCAACTGACTTAACTTTTACCGAAAAAAGATTAAGCGGCATAATAAAAGTGTTTCCGATAAGTTTTATATCGTAGTTGTGTGCCTGTACGTCTTTTTCAAGAAAGATACGATGCTGAAATGAGTTTAAGTCAATTTCGCCATTTGAAAGTGCATTGTTTGGCGTAACATAATCAGAAAACTGAACGATTTTTAAATTGATTCCTTCAGTTTTTAGAACTTTCTTTGCAGGCGTCCAAAGGTCTTCATAAATTGAACCAACAACTCCAATTTTTACTTCTGTTTCTGCTTTTTTGGAATTGCACGAAATTAATACTAATGATGACAATATAATAGTAGATAATGTTTTAATAATTTTTTTCATAATAAAATACTCCTTTGTTGTTTTAAATGTTGTTTTTGTTTTACAGACTCAACGCTTTTTTATAATTTGAGTCCATTGAACTGCAACTTGCAGCAAATTTTTGTTTTTCCTCTGTCGTAAGGTTAAGTTCAATTATTTCTGCAACACCTGAACTGTTTAAACGGCATGGAACGCTGGCAAAAACCTCCTTTTGTCCGTATTCGCCATTCAAAAGCGTAGAAACCGGTAAAATGCGGTTTTCATCGCAAAGAATTGCCTGGACTACATTTGCTATTGAAGAGCCAATTCCAAACTCGGTCGAACCTTTTCCCTTAAGAATTATCCAGCCTGCTTTTTTTGCACGGCTGGCAATTTCTTCAAGATTAAGTCGTCCGAATCTTTCTGGCTGTTCTTTTATAAGTTCAAGAATCGGTTTTCCTGCAACAGTAACGTTACTCCATGGAACGAACTGACTTTCTCCGTGTTCACCAAGAGCATACGCATTAACTGAATGCTGGTCATAACCTGTTTCTTCTGCAATGGCACGCCGTACACGCGAACTATCCAAAGTTGTAGAAGTTGAAAGAATTTTTTTTGCCTCCCAGTTCAACTTTGCCTGAAGATAGTGGGTTACAACATCTGCAGGATTTGAAATATTAATAATAATTCCGTTAAAACCGCTCGTTTTAATCTGCGGAATTATGTCTTTTAGAATTTCCACTGTGGCACCCAAAGTCTGCTGACGGTCTGACTGCCCTGCTTTTATATCTGGTAGCGGGCCTGCTGCAATAATTAAGATTTCTGCATCTTTTATATCACTGTAATTCCCAGCACGAACTGTTACATGGCGTCCAAGATAGGTTGATGAATCCTGTAAATCCAGTGCCTGTGCTACGGCTTTTTCTTTATCTGTATCAATGTAAATAATTTCTTCTGCCAATCCCTGACTGATTAAAGCATATCCACCGTGGCTTCCAACGTGTCCGGCTCCAATAATTCCTATTTTTCTTTTCTGAATACTCATAATTTAACTCCTCTATTTTGCCTGATTAATGATGATTTCTTTTTATAATTCTGTTTCCTGCAAGTTGAATAAGATTTACAACTATTACAAGAACAATGATTGTAACCCATGTAACGTCCAACTGATTTCTATCGTGTCCGTACATAATTGCATAATTTCCAAGACCGCCAGCCCCGACTGCTCCAGCCATTGCTGTAAGTCCTATCAAACTTATAAGAGTGATTGTTGTTCCGCGAACAAGCGGACCTGCACTTTCTTTTAGGTAAACCCTAAAAATTATGTCTAAAGGCGAAAGACCCATACTTTCAGCGGCTTCTATAAGTCCGCCGTCAACTTCTGCAAGGGCACTTTCTACCTGACGAGCAAAAAATGGAACGCATCCAAAAATCAGTGGCACAATTGCTCCTTTTACACCGATTGCAGTTCCCATAATCAGTCGGCTTAATGGCATTACTCCTGTTAAAAGAATAATAAACGGAACAGACCTAAAAAGATTTATAAGAGTGTCAAAAATCCGATAAACAACTTTGTTTTTAAGAATTCCGTTTTTCTTAGTAACTGTAATTACGATTCCAATTAAAAGTCCCAGCACAAAACTGATTATTCCTGACCAAGATGTCATAATTAAAGTTTCAAGCAGACTTTGAAAAAGTCGTTCCGGGTGTTTTGCTACATTTGGTAAAATTGTCTGAATTATTTCTGCCATTTAATCTGCCTCCTTTAAAATTTGAACTCCAACGTTTTCCTGACGAATATGCTCTAATGCTCTGTTAATTGCTTCTTTTTGACCGCTGATAATTGCAATCGTTCCGCCAATTGGAGCATCTTGTACAAAATCGATTTCTGCAAAAATGATGTTCACTGTTATGTCGTAAAGCCTTGATGTTGCCGAAATAAGTGGCTCGGAAACATCTTTTTTGATATAACTAAACTGAACCAGCTTTTCTCCAGGATTAAGCTTTACTACAGGAGAATTTTCTGCAATAAGATGATCAATTTTAGAAAGTGTAGATGTTGCCTTTATAAATCGCTTTGTAACTTCATTTTGAGGATTTGCAAAAATATCAAAAACTTCGCCCTGCTCAACAACAACGCCTTTTTCCATTACTGCAACATAATCACAAATTTCTTTTATAACTTCCATCTGATGAGTGATAATTACAATTGTAAGTCCCAACTCTTTATTCAATTTTTTAAGAAGACCAAGAATTGAACGAGTCGTTGTTGGGTCTAGTGCAGAAGTTGCTTCGTCGCAAAGCAGAATGTCCGGGTTATTTGCAAGAGCACGGGCAATGGCAACGCGTTGTTTTTGGCCACCACTTAATTGAGACGGAAAATTTTCTGCCTTTTCATCAATTTCCACCAAACTAAGAAGTTTATGAACTTTTTCCTTAAGCTGAACTTTTGTAAGTCCAGAATGTTTTAGCGGAAAAGCAACGTTATCAAAAACATTTCGGCTTAAAAAAAGATTAAAATGCTGAAAAATCATTCCAATGGTTTTTCTTTCGTTTCTTAATTCTTTTTCTGAAAGTGAAAGAAAATCTTTTCCCCGAACAGTAACCGTTCCAAAGTCCGGGCGGCCAAGAAGATTTATAGTTCTTACAAGAGTCGATTTTCCGGCACCAGAAAAACCGATAATTCCGTAAATTTTACCTTTTTCAATGGAAATAGATGCATTTTTTACCGCAGCAAAAGTTTTTCCATCTTGAACAAAATTTTTTGTAATATTTTTAAGTTCAATAATTTTGGACATAATAATTCCTTAAAAATTAAAAAGTGAGAATCAAAAAATTAATAAAAAATAATAATGTGGATTTACTGCAAAAGATTAGCAGTTTGAAGAGAAGAGGTGCATGACACCGTTACGAAAATTTTCTCGGACTAACTTTTCAAAAAAGATTTTCATTCTGCACCTCCATTAGAAAGAGTATCTTGGTATTTCACCAAATATTTCTGTTTGTTTTATAATATTATAAAGTTTTTATGTCAATAGGTTATTTCAATATCAATATCCATCACTCATTGCACGGTTATTATCTTTTATGCAAAGTTCATCGTAAACAAGACTTCGTTTTCTAAGTTCTTGTTTAAGTGCGTCAGGGAATGGCATATTTCGCCAGAAGATACCGCGAACTTCTTTATCCAAGCGTTGAACGCCTGTCGATTCTTTTGTCATCCAAAGAACATAATCTTCAATAAAGAATGATTTAAGGTCGCCTTTTAATTTTTGGCGGTCAATAAACTGGTAGTATTGCCCGGTAAGACCTTCTTCCATCCAATAATAAGAGGCTTTTTCCTTTGCAACCTGCCATCTTAAATCTGCAACTGCGGTAAGAACGGCGATCTTTAAATCTCGTGGATACATTGGAACAACTATTCGTCCTCTACTTGTAACACGGTTGTAGCGGTCGAACGGTTCCCAGCAAAAACCGCGGTCACCATAAGTTGGTAAAAGCAGAACGTAAGGAACAATTCTGTTTGAAACATTTTTATGAACACGGCAGAAAGCACCCGGGTCAATTGATTCTACCCAACGTAAGATTTCGATAACGTTTTCTCGCGTACCAGTTCCTCTTTCCATACAATGATAAAATTCACGCGTAAAAAGCGGGAACTGATTTCCCTGTCGGCCAACTGTCATTTTTGCCATTTGCCGTACAGTTTCAAATTCTGTATTTACCGCATCGGTATCCATTGATTGAGTTTGCTCACTAGGATTAGAAGCGATTTTTCCTTCTACACTGTCGTATATGCCTTTTGCTTCTTCATAATCTTTAAGGCAGCGTGCATATTCTTTTCCGTTTTTAGAAAGCCGATGAAGTCGTTCTGTAATTTCACTAAAAAGACGCGTTTGACCTTCTGAATAAGCGGAACGATGAGGTTCAAGGCCTGGAATAGAATTGTGTTCAAAAAGTTCTTCAATTCTATCGCGGATTTCCTGCTCAATAACTGTGCGTTCGTTTTCTTTTATGTTAACAAGATTTTCTGCAACCTGCATTTTTCCAGCATTTTTTGACTGTAACTGCTGCAATCTGCTTTGTTCCTGAGAAGATGCTTCTTCTGGTGTAGTTGCTTTTTTGGGTGCACGTTTTTCATCAGTCATTGAATTTGAAAGTCTGCCACTTGCAATTTCCTTAAACCATTCATCTTCGTAAAGAACTGGTTCACCTGTGCGATTTTCAAATATTATCTTAGAAAAGAACTCTTTTTGTTCTGGGCGGAAAAGAGAAGGCAACAAAACTCCAAAACGAACCAACATTCTTTTTGGCATTGGAAGTTGAAGATTTGCCATTTTCGGTGCCATTCCGCGAATAAGTTCCCAATATGCAGATATTATATTTTGTCTGTAAACTGTTCTATCTTTAGGGTCCTGACAAGTTAAGTATTTAGAAAGCATTTGATGAACTCGCTGAGCAGAAGCATTTTCGCCAGTAAGTGCAGTTTTGTAATATTTTGTATCATCAAAAACTGTTGAAGGTGTAGTTTCCGTAAAATTAACAATTTCGTTAAATTGATGTTTAGACAAATCAACTTCGTGAACCGAAGTATTTTTTGACGTTTGCTTAGAATCCTCTTTTAAAACATCAGATTTACTATTTGTATTTTTAGTTAAAAAAGAATTCGCACTTTTTTTATCATCGTTAGAAGAAACGTTTTCATCGGATTGAGTATCTACATCTGCAAGAAGTTTATTAATTTCATCCTCAAAATCGTCTGCCATTTATTACCTGCCAAAAAAGATTTTAAACAATAAACACATTATAACACGTTTTTGGAATGTAGGGAAACTTCTCCACTATTTAATGTTTTTATTTTTCCGTCGTCAAGTTTTACTACAAGTTTTGCGTCTTCTGTAATATCCTGAACAATGCAACTGTAACTTTTTTCCTGAGAATCTATAATCGGGTAAACTTCAATTTTTTTTCCAATAAGAAAAGAGCGTTCTTTATACTCCTGCATAGCGTTTTTTATTTCCAAAGTTCCGCCATCAAGAATTAAAAAGAGTTCGTTTATTACTTGTGCACAAAATTCACTTCGTTTTAAATCTTTACTAGATTCTTCTTTTGAATGAATAATGCTTCCGGCAATGTTTTTTAATTCAGAGGGAAGATTTTTATTATCCAGAATATTAATTCCTATTCCTATAATAACTGAATCGATTAAGCCAGTTTCAAAGTTTGCAATTCCTTCCGTAAGAATGCCACATACTTTTTTTGAATCAACAAAAATATCATTTACCCATTTAATTTTTGCTTCTGTGTTATAGATTTTCTTTATTGCCCTACAAACTGCAACACTAGCAGAAGAAGTTATAAGAGAAGGAATTAAGTTTTTTTGATTTTCATAAATTACAGAAAGGTAAATTCCACTTTTTTCCGGTGAATAAAATTTTCTTCCTAATCGACCCCGGCCAGCAGTTTGTTTTGAGGCAACATAAACCGTTTTATTCAACTTTTTAGAAGTGCTTTCTGCTAAATCAAGTTTTGCCTGTGCATTTGTTGAATCAATTTCATCGTAAAATTTTATTTTTACATTTTTATCGTGGATATATTTTGCTATTGATTCAGCATTGTAAATATTATCAACAACAAGTTTGTATCCACGATTTGAAACGGCTTTTATTTCTGCACCACTTTTTTTTAAAGCGTTTACAGCTTTCCAAACAGATGTTCTAGTTACTCCGCATTGTTCTGCAAGTGCCTGACCAGAAACAAAACCGTCTTCAGATTCTGTATTTTGCAGAACCTGAAGAACTTTGTCTTTTAATTGCATTATTTTTTAGAACCAAGAAGAGTAAAATTCTCTGCTGGATTTGAAAAAACAATTCCACTTCCTGGTTTAGAAAGACAATCCAATTCCTTTACAGCATCAATGATTTGATTTGCTTTTGCGTTTTCTGCCAAAATAAGAATCATATCTTTTTCAGGAACAATTTCTACACCAAAGAAAGTTTCATCGCCTGGTTTTGCAGTTCCCCGTGCAGAAAGAATTGTGCCACCTGTAGCACCAGCGTTTCTTGCAGCAGCCATTGCGTCATCTGCAAAACCTTTATTTACTATTATCGTAATAAGTTGATGTGTTGTTTCTGTCATATTTTCTTCCTTTCCGGTAACTTTTCCGGATTTTACAAACTGAGACACTTTTGTGCTAAAAAGAATTCCAAACGGCGATTTTTTTTCTGAAGTTGCCGTTTCAACTGCATTCATAATCTTTTTTGTTTCAGACGATGGAATCAGAATGTAAACTATATCTTTATTTGTATCTGCAAGACCTAAAATCTGAAGAAATGTGCTGGAAGCAGAACCTTTTCCGCGCAAGATTGTTCCACCTTGAGCACCAGCTTCTACTGCAGCATGTGTTAAAAGTTCTCCATTATTTTGTGGAACGATACCAACTATCATGTCGTACATTTATGCCTCCTTTGCTGAAATTCCGTTTTTATGTTTTTTTGCAACAAACATAATTCCTAAAACTTGAATGGCAATTAACGGCGTCATTGCTACAAGGGCGATAACGCCAAACGCATCCAAAGCACCTCCAGCTGCGTGCGAAGCACCAAGCGTAAACGAAAGAACAAAAGTTGAAGTAATCGGACCTGAAGCAACTCCGCCCGAGTCAAATGCGATTGCCGTAAAAAGTTTTGGACAGAACAGCATTAGTAGTAAAGCAAGTGCGTAACCTGGAACGATTATTCGCATAATGCTAAAGCCTTCAAGTGCACGCCACATTGTAAGTCCGATTGCAACTGCCGAACCAATTGCAAGAAAGGCGAGCATTAATTTTCTTTTTATTGTACCACCAGAAAGAGTTTCTACTTGTTCTGTAAGAACCCAAACTGCTGGTTCTGCACATACAACAACAGCACCAAGAATAACTCCTGTAAAAATTAAAAGAGCATTCCAAATTCCACCAAACTGAGCGGCTTTTGCACCAAGTGCGGCACCAAGTTGTTTTCCGGCATCCATAAATCCACCATTTACACCAATTAAGAAAATGGCAAGCCCGATAAAACTGTAAACAAGACCAACTATTACCTTTGCCACTTTTTTTGGTGGAAGATGTAAAAGAAACAATTGAAAGAATATGAACAAAATCAAAAGCGGAAGAATTGAAAGAGCAGCCTCTTTTGCAATTCCTGGAATTAATTGTATAAAAATTCCAAGACCGTGAACACCTTTTGCTTCTGCAAAAACATCTGCTTCTGAATCAAGTGCACCTGTAAACGAAAGGAAAATCCCATAAGCAAGAACTGCCATAATTGGTCCAACAGAAGTAATTCCAGTAAGACCAAAACTTTCACTATCTTTATCATTTCCAGTTGAACGAACGGAAGAAACACCAATACCTATTGCCAAAATAAAAGGTACTGTCATTGGTCCTGTTGTAGCACCACCAGAATCAAATGCAACACCGCGGAAACTTTCTGGTGTAAAATATGCCAAAATAAATACACCAATATATAAAACCAAAAGTGTAATTTTTAATGACCAGTTCAAAATTGAACGCAAAAGACCTATTGTAATCAAAAGTCCAACACCGGCTGCAATAATATAAACAAGACTTGTTTTGTTTACTGCATTAAATACGCTGTGAATTTGGTCTCCAAAAACCTGAATGTCTGGTTCAGCAACTGTTACTAAAAAGCCAATCAAAAAAGAAACGCTTAAAAGAATAAACAAGTTCTTTTTTGAAACGAGTGCCGCTCCAGTTTGTTCGCCCATAGGACGGATTCCAATGTCTACGCCTAGCAAAAAGATTGTAAGTCCAATGATAAGCAGTACTCCGCCCACAGCAAATCTTAAAAGAAGAGATGCGCCAATGGGTGCCACAGTCAGCCCAAGAACAAAAACTATCAGCATTACAGGCAATACTGATGTTACAGTTTCTTTAAACTTATCAAGAATATTCAACTGTTTCCTCCAAAAAGTTTGTTGTTTTATTTTCAGGCACTTTAAAAACTCTTACTTTTAAAGAAAGATGCCGTTTTTTTACATGCAACGCCAGCCTTTTTTTTCAATTCCCTGAACCCATTTTTTTGCCCAGAGTTTTGCTCCTTCAAGATCCTGGTCTTTATAGTTACCACATTCTTTTTCTGTTGCTGCTGGAACAGGTTTATCCCAAACTGCAACTTTTCTAAGGATATTCAACATATGTTCTGCAATGTATTCTTCATCACGGTCGCCAAAAACCGTAAAATAAAAACCTGTACGGCAACCCATCGGACTAAAATCGATTACACCAGGAACTTCGTCACGGATATATTCTGCAATGATGTGCTCTAACGAATGTAAAGCCCCAGTTGTCATAAATTCTTTATTTGGCTGGCAAAATCTTATGTCAAACTTTGTAACAATATCACCTTTTTCACCAGTTTTTTTTGCTGCCAAACGTACATAAGGAGCAATAACTTTTGTATGATCAAGATTAAAACTATCTACCTTGTAATGACCTTCTGAATGTTCTGCCTGTGACATATTTTCTCCAAAACAATTATTTTATAAACTCTATCATTTTTAAAACTACAGATGCACATTCCTCTGAAGCAATTTTTTCGTTAAAACTGTAGATTGTTTCATAACTTTCATCTGCATTATCCGAAATACATCGTAAAATTACAAAAGGGATTTTATTTACATAACAAGCATGTGCAATTGCAGCACCTTCCATTTCTACACAAGCAGGTGAACAAACTTTTTTAATATGCTCTTTTTCTTGTTTATTGGCAATGAACTGGTCACCACTAGCAACTCTTCCACGCACAATTTTATATGAATTATCATTTTTTAAAACAGAGAATGCTTTTTCTGCTGCCTGTATAAGATTTTCATCTGCTTTAAAACTAGAAACTTGCATCTGCGGAATTTCTGTTGGTTTATAACCAAATTCTGTTGCATCCATATCATGATAAACTGCATCTGTTGAAACTACTAAATCGTGAATATGAAGCTCTTTTAACATTCCGCCAGCAACACCAGTGTTTATTATTTTTGTAACTCCAAATTGAAGAATCAATCGTTGTGCACAAAGAGCAGCATTTACTTTTCCAACTCCACTTTTTACAACAACAACATCTTTTTCGTTAAGTTTACCTTCATTAAATGTAAGATTTGCACCCAAAGTCTGCTTTAATGTTCCGTTTTTTTTCATTTCGTTGCAAAGAATTGAAATTTCAACTTCCATTGCACCGATTATTCCAATTTTTTCCATAATTGAGTCCAAAAATTATGCTTTTTTCGATTTAATCTCTTCTCTAATTTGAACAATAAATGAAATAACTAAAACTATTCCACAAATAACGACTGCTGCATCCGCAACATTAAATGTAGGCCAACGTTCAAGCCCGAATAGTCCATAAAATTTTACATCAACAAAGTCAACGACACCGTTTTCGCGGAAAAATCTATCAATAAGATTTCCAAATCCTCCGCCTAAAACGCCGCAAATTGCCCATCGCTGAAGTTTTGTAAAATCTTTATTCTTAAAATAAACAATGATTACAAGAATCATAACTATAAGCGGAATTAAACCAAAACTGATTCTACGAATTACTAAAGGCCAGGAATTTCCAAGACTAAAAGCAACGCCGCCATTATAAACACGGATAATTCTTAAAAAATCCCCAAAAAAAGAAGGACCAATTCCTAAATGACCATTTGCATAATCTAACGGAATATAACATTCAATTAAGAATTTTGTAATTTGATCTGCAATAATAATTGCAAAGGTTAGTATAAAAGGCAGAAATTTATTTTGTTTATCGCTCATATTTAAAATATACATTTTAAAATAGTAATTTTAAAGATAAAATTCCTTAAAATTACTACAAAATTTTGACTTTTTTTACTACCAGCCGATTCTAAAGCCAGCGTAAACTCCTGCTCCCGAACCAAGAAAACTTTTTGAAAAAGTTGTGCCTTGTGCAGATACACCTGCAATAAGTTCTACGGCACGGAAATTTAACATAAAGCCAACTTGATGAATAAAAATTTCATTTAAGTAAGAGCTAGAAAAATTAAGTCCAATTATATTAAAAAGAGAAGCATCTGCACTAAAACTATATTCAATGTACGCTGTTGCTTTATTTGTCCATGGATATTTTACTCCAAAACCAAGAAGCGAGCCGAATTTTACGTATTTTCCAAAAGGTCGCCATGCAACTTCAGCACCTGTTCTAAATGGTCTGGAAATCCAATACTTTTTCTTTTCATAAGACATTTCATCGGTATCAGTTTTCAGTTCGTTTTCTTCACCAGTCAGCATATCTATAATGCCATCAGATTCATAACTTACCGTAACAGTTGTATAAGAAAGATTATTCATACTTCCTGGCACAATCGGAAGACGCATATATGCCCGTCCCATAAGAGTTTTAAAAATCTGATGATCAACGGCTAAGTCTAGATCGAATCCTAAAGTAACATTATCACTATTTAAAGATAAATCGTCTGACAAAGCAGGATCAAATGGTAAAAAGGAATTGATTTTTAAAGTTGTTGAAAACGCTGCATCGATTGAACCGTCGCTATTGTTTATAAAATGGCTTTTGCATTCTTCTGTTTCAACATGGAATAATGGCAAAAATACAGAAGGTCCAAGCGAAACTCGAAAATCTTTTATAAAAAATGCAAAGTCAGTTTTTGCAAAGGCGAAAACATCGGCATCCAAATCTGTTGAAAAAGAAATATCTTCATTCAACGAGTTTCCATAACCTAAAAATTCAAACAATTCCTTAGAAATTACGCCTCTACCAGAACATTCAATTCCTGTAGAAAGCCCTGCATGATAGCCATTTTTAAGATTAAGATTCATAAATAAATCTGTTGCCATGGAAGTATCAAAAATCAAGCCATTTTCGCCAATTTCATCGGCCATTTTTCTAAGATCTACTTCAAGTTCTTTTTTTAAACATTCACTTGTAGAAAAATAATTATTTGACACACCATAATTAAAGTTTGAACCAATTTCAAAAACTCTGTGTGGAATATCAAACAATTTTCTTTCTTTAGTAGTAATTTCTGTTAAACTTTCTGAATCTATAATATCGTTTTCTAAAACTTCCGACAAAATTTCAGATTCAGAAGTATCTGCTTCCTGTGCAAATGTCCCATAAAAGAAAAAAAGTGTAAAAAGTATAAAAATATTTTTTTTCATATAAATCTCCGATTAGTCACCAAAAATTACGATTTTGCCGTCTGTTTTTAGTCCAAGGGCAAGATTAATTGAAAATTCTGCATTTCGCGGAATTCCTAAAACACCGTCTGGCAGTTGAACTTCTATATCAGGCTTAAACGGATAAGACTGAAGCATCTTTTTTACATCACTTGTAAGAATTTTTACCTCTCCTTTTTTTAGATTAATCGTATAATTTGGATTTTCAAGTTCCGCCATATTTGTATTGAACAAAATTTTTCCAGCAATAACATCGCTTTCATAAGCGAAAAGTTCGTTTTTAATTGTATAATACAAACTTGTAGATTCAATTAAATCAAGATATTTTTCTATATCGTCTATAGAAGTCGCTTCTGATCTTCCAAACAAATCGCTTTCTGTGTCAACTTTTGCAAGTTTTAATATATTTACGTTTGTAACTTTATTTTCGCCTTCAGATGCTTTAAGTTCCAATTCCAGCGGAATTACCATTCTTGCAGAAAATTTCATCGAAAGTGGAGTATCATCGTTTTCTTCCTTAAGTTTTTCAAAATCTGCTTTTTCGATTGTGAATTCTCCATCTGCACCTGCAAGCGAAATATCATATTCAATTTGAATTTCATCTTTTCTGCCACTATTAAAAAGAGGAGCAATATCCGCACAGCCAGACGCTTTATCCCTAGAAAGTTCAGTTATTACCGTACCATTTTCATCTTTCTTTAGGTTTTCTTCAGAAAGAGTATTTATTGAATCCGTCTTTTCTATTACATCTACTGGATTAGTCCCCGAAGAATTATTAAATTTTACAGAACCGCTAAATTTAAAACTATCCAGCGATTCAAGTGCCGGCTTTGTACAATAAATATAAATCGGAAGTTCTGTAAAATAAATGTTATCTATAAAAGCCGAATCTTCGCCAAGTTCTTCTTTAAGGGAAGAAAAAATATTTTCAAAGCTTAAACCTGTGCTTTCCGAGCCTGATTTTGTTACATTCTCTGCTTTTATTGAAACACTTTCCCAGTCAAAAACAGGTTTTGCCGTAACGGAAATTTCATAACTTCCGTTTAAAGAAACGTTTTTAAGAACAGCGTAATTTTCAGGATCGCCTTCATCATGAGGAAGAAGCAAACTTATTGAAAAATCAAGTTGATCTGTTGCAGGAAGAATTGATACCGCTTCCGTTTCTGATGACGTATAACTTAGCACATCGGAATTTTCAGGCAGCATCGCCTGCGTATTATCAGAAATTCCAAGTTTTTCTGATTTTACGTCTAGCCCGATTGTATTTTCTCCATCTGCACCTTTAGGAAGTGTGTTTTTATATGTAAGTTCAATTCCACTTTTAATAAGGTTCAGTTTGCATACATTTTGCGTTAAATCTTCCGGGAAAGTCGGCGATTTTGAATAGGAAAGCATATCTTTTTTGCTGGAAAGATCCAAAGTAACTTTGCTAGCCTTAGAAATTTTACATACAATTTCAAGCGTCAACTCCGGCTGCTCACCACTCGGAAAAACCAGCGTTGCATCATTACATTCAAAAGAAAGTTTATCTTTAAAAGTTATTTTTCCGTCATCCGTTGTTTTTTTATAAACACTTCCTGCTAAGTTTAGTTTTTTATCAAGAAAACAATCAGTTGCACCTATAGAAACTAATTTTTCGCCGTCTGCAAGGGTTAACGCCCCTGAAATCGTTGCAGAATCAGAAGTTTTTGCCACAATACCAGTCCAACCGTCCGGCTTTTTAGAATAAACTTCCAGCGAACCTTCAGAAATTTCGCAACCTACAAAAGTTTCATCCGTAGTAAACTGAACGTATCGTTCCACATCGGTAGAACTAGCACTAGAATCCGTAAAACCTGTTATTTTGCTGAATTTTGTTCCTTCTGCGAATGTTGCGGTTACAGAATAATAAGAAATATTCGTTTCTTTTCCGCCAGAAGCATTGCCATAAATCTTAAGGTAAAGTGAAGAGGTAATAGTTTTTTCTGCCATAGGAAATTCAATGCTAGCAGAACCAGAAGAAATATCGATATTTTCTACTTTTGAAAGAATTTCCTTATTTTCACCCAAAAGTTCAAAAGTAAAGTTAGAAGTAAATCCACTTGTTACACTTCCGCTCGTTCTTTTTACGTTTAAGACAATTGCCCCCGAATAAAATTGTGCAGTTTTAAAAGTCGGACTTGTAACTGTTACTGGCAATGCACTTAAAGTTCCGTCTGATTTAGAAATTGATTTTTCTGGAATAGGAAGATTATCTTTAATTTTTATCGTTGAACTTGTAAATTTCTTTGAAATATCAGGAAAATCGATTTTTGAAGTTTCTTTACGTTCAGAAAGATTTGGAATTTCAATTTTTTGCCCCAAACTTATTTCATTTGAACCCGAAATCGAAGAAGTTGAATCCGAAAAATCAAGTTTTTCAAGGTATTCGCCAACGTCAATCGGAATTTCAGAAATTGCCATTTCAACAAGAAATTGCTGCAATTTACTTTTTCCCTCAGGATTATAATCATACACAGAATACGAAAGTTTAGAATCATCGGAAGTTGTCATAAATTCCTTTATTTTTTGAACGGAAATGTATTCTGCTAAGGATTTTGAATATTCACCAACTGTAAAATTGTAACTTGCATCGCTTTCAAGAGTAATTTTTTCAGGAATTTCATATCCACATGAAGAAAAGAATGCCACTAGGCAAACGGATAATAATGATAGGATTTTTTTCATATTTTCTCCGGTTGTAATTGTAATAAATGATGAGGGGAAAAATCGCCCCTCATCATTATTTTTTATTTTTTAAGCAAAGCGGCAAACGGATTGTAACTCATTCCGTCATCACTTCCGTAGTTTTTACCTGAACCACGCTGATTAAATCTGTCGTTTTTCTGTCCAGCTTTTGCAAAATCCGGCTTTGAACCTTTTTTTACAACAACTACTTTTCGTTTTTCACCAGTTTTTTCTGCCGTTTTTGAACCAGATGATGCATTTCCGCCAATTCTTGATGCTGCATCGCTTTTTAAAGAAAGACTAATGCGTTTTCTGTCTTTGTCAAGAGAAATAATTGTAAACTCAAAAACATCGCCAACTTTAACAACTTCCATAGGATCAGAAACAAAATTATCACTCAATTCTGAAACGTGAATAAGTGCAGTTTCATGCAAACCGATGTCTACAAAAGCCCCGAAATCAACTACATTTTTGATTTTTCCAGTAACTTTCATTCCTTCTTTTAAATCTTCAAATTGAACAACACCTTTTTGCATAATTGGTGCCGGGTAACCATCGCGAGGGTCTCGATTTGGTTTTTGAAGTTCATCAATAATGTCGTTTAATGTAGTTTCGCCTATGCTATATTTTTCGCACAAAGTTTTTCGTGTTGCATTATCAATTTTTCCACCAGCTCTTACAGTTGGAAGAACGTCTCGGGCAACGGCATAATTTTCCGGGTGAACCCAAGTATTATCCAATGGATCGGCACTTTCTGCGATTTTTAAAAATCCAGCACACTGTTCAAACGCTTTTGGACCAACGCCAGGAACTTTTTTTAATTCTTCGCGACTCATAATTTTTCCATTTGTATCACGATATGCAACAATTTTTTTTGCAGTAGAACTATTAATTCCCGAAACATATTTTAAAAGCATATAGGAAGCAGTGTTCAAATTAACTCCGACGTTGTTTACAACAGAGCCTACAACTTCATCAAGCTGTTCTGCAAGTTTTTTCTGATTTACATCATGCTGATAAAGACCAACACCAATAGCTTTTGGGTCAATTTTTACAAGTTCTGCAAGCGGGTCTTGAAGTCGTCTTCCCATTGAAATTGCACCACGAACCATTACGTCTAAATCAGGAAATTCTTCCGTTGCAACAGGACTTGCTGAATAAACAGAAGCACCAGATTCATCAACTACAGTATATTTTACATCCGAATCTGCATAATTTTCGCTGATTACTTTAGAAACAATAGCCTGCACTTCTTGAGAGCCAGTTCCGTTTCCTACCGCAATAACCTGAATGTCATACTTATCAATAGCATCATTAATTTCTTTGTAGGCACCTTCCGGGTCCTGCTCCTGAAAAATCTTAAAGAAGCCAAGATATTTTCCAGTTTCATCAAGGGCGGCACATTTTGTTCCGTTTCTATAACCTGGGTCAACGCCCAAAACTCGACTTCCTTTAATTGGCTGAGTCATAAGAAGATTTTTTAAATTTTCGCTAAAAATGCCGATTCCGTGTTCGTCAGCTTCATCGGCTTCATTTGAACGGATTTCGCGAACAACTGCTGGAGAAAGAAGGCGAACAATTCCGTCTTCAATCGCTTCTTTGTGATAATTATTGTGCGTTTCTGTCTTTTTTGTAATTGAATCAATTGCAGCATCTACATCAACATCGATTGTAATTTCAAGAGCCCCTTCCCGTTCTGCACGATTCATCGCAAGAATTCTGTGTGGTTTTATCTGATTTAATGGTTCTGAATAATCCCAATACATTTGGTATGTGCTGGTTTTCATTGCCTGTTCTTCGGTTTGACCTTCAGGAATAATTCCTTTTGATTTAATATTTCCTGTTGCCATATATAAATCATAAATTTCTTTTCTTATTTCTGAATCTTGGCTTACACGTTCAGCAAGAATATCTTTTGCACCATTCAAAGCATCTTTTATAGTTTCAACGTTTAAAGCAGAATCTTCACAATCTGTTTTAACAAATTTTTCTGCTTCTTTTTCTATTGAAGAATCATCCATTACGAGCATTGCTTCTGCAAGCGGTTCAAGACCCTTTTCCTGAGCAACCATTCCACGAGTCTTCTTTTTCTTTTTGAACGGAGCCCACAAATCTTCAAGAGCAGTAAGTGTTGCTGCCGACATAATTGCTTCGTATAAAGTGTCTGTAAGTTTTCCTTGTGCAAAAACACCTTTTACAATTTCTAAACGGCGTTCTTCAAGATTTTTATAGGTTTTGAACAAATGATCACAATCTCGAACCTGAACTTCGTCCAAATTCCCTGTTTTTTCTTTTCGATAACGACTGATAAAGGCAATTGTACAATCTTCCTGAATCAAACTAATAACTGCACTAACTTGCTGAATCCGAATATTAAGTTCTTCAGCAATTTTTTTCATAATTTCGACTTCATTGACGGTCAATGCGTCAATTGCTTCTTGTGTAAATTCCATATTTGTTGATTTTAACGTAATTTTTTCTACAAAGTAAAGATTTTTGTGATATAATTATTTTGACGGGAGTAATAATGACTGAGTTAGTTAATGAAATTATAAAAGGAAGAAAAACTTTCTTTATTGCACCAGACCGTTCCTTGTTTCCACAATCGTATCTGGAAGAATATCTTGTTTTAGGTTATGAATGTTACTTTATTGATGTAGATATTTTTCTACCGCTAGAAGTAAAAATCGATATAATCCTTTCTATATTTAAAGATTCAATTTTATTTTTTAATATTGATTCTCCAATTCAAAATATTTCGTGGAGCCGACTTATAAGTCAATTGCACGAAAAATACCCAGAAGCTCATTTTGGTGTAACTTATTCCAAAAGACAAAGCCTTACAGAAAAACATCAGATTGAAAAACTTTATCTTTATACAATTGGAATTCAATGCGGTTGTATTCAGCTTGAATATCAAAAGAAAAATAATTTTTTACTTATAGAAAAAATGCTTTATGCAAATCAGGCAATGGGACGAAGAAAAAACGTTCGTGCGGTTTGCACAGGAAATTGCAAAGTTCAGTTTCTTACCGACAAAAATGCGGTAGTTCAGGGAAACCTAACGGATATAAGCATTTCCCACTTTTCTGTCACATTACAGGAAGGCGAAGCAGAAATCTCTCAATACGAAAAAATAACGGATATTGTATTTACAGTAAAAGGATTAAGATTCCATTCCGATGCCGTTTTGTATATGACTCGCCCTACTAATTCAGGGATTCTTTACGTTTTCGCCTTTTCTAAAAAGAATGGAGAAGCCGGTCTTGATTTTGCAAACAAAAAACTTCTTGTTCCAAAAATTTACGAAGTTATGTCAGAAAACTGTCTTGAACTTTTGGGCAAATTGTTTAACTCTGCAACTAGAAAACGCAATGGTTCTTTACAACCAAACCTTAATGCTCTATCGGATATAAATTCACTTATGGATAACCTTGATAAAGAAGATATTATTTAGCAAAAAAAATTAATCAATCTTCCAGTGATTTCCGTCATGTGAAAATCTTTTTGCATTTACTTCTATCATTCGGCCATCTTCGCCCAGCATTTTTACCATATTTGTAATGAAATTTACTTCAGAGATTCTAAAGTCTGTTCCATCGTAAAAAACGTGAATACCTTCAGCTGGGAGTTTTTTTCTTGCTTCGTTGTACCAGTCAAATTCATACGAAAGACAGCAAAGAAGCCTACCGCACTGTCCGCTGATTTTCATAGAATTAAGCGAAAGATTCTGGTCTTTTGCCATTTTTATAGAAACTGGTCTAAGTTTATCGCTTATTCCATGACAGCAAAACGGTCTACCGCACGCACCAAGACCGCCAACGATTCTTGATTCATCGCGAACACCAATCTGTCTTAATTCTATTCGCATTTTAAAAATGCCAACAAGATCTTTTACAAGTTCCCTAAAGTCAACTCGATTTTCCGAACTGAAAAAGAACAATGCTTTTGGTTCTTCTGCCAGAAAATGCACGGAAATAAGTTTCATATCAAGTTTATGCTGTACAACTTTTTCCTTAAAAACATTAAATGCTTCTTTTTCTTTTTCTGCATTTTCTTCTTCTTTTATAAGATCTTCTTTTCTTGCTTTTCGTTCAATAACAACAACATCAGAAGGTTTTACACCCATCGGCTTTTTTGAATATCCAATAAATTTTGCCATATCCTTGCCATATCGAGTAGGTATAACAACTTTTTCACCAGGGACAAGGTTTATTTTCTTTTCATTTTTTGCGTAAATTGTTTCACAAGAATAAGTCAATTTAAGAACGCAAAGCGGACCATCAAAAACATAATCGACTTCACGCGATGCATCTGCTTCATCTTCTAACGAAGAAAGATTTTCTTCATCATCTATATCTTCTTCAAAAATATCACTCATTTTTAAAACTTCCTTAATAAAAGGGGTATGTTGATTATACTTTATTCTGCTAAAAAATCCACAAGCAAACCTTTTATCTCATCAATTTTTGCAAGCAATTTTATTTTGTCAGAATGATTTTGAAGAACCATTCTGGCAAGTTCATCTAATTTGTTATCTATAATTTGAATATTAACAAGAGGATTTCTTGGCCTTCGCTCTTCAAAATAAACAGTTTTTATGCGGATTTCGCCAAGCCGTTTTCTTTTTTTTATTTCATAATTATTTTTTTCTATATATTTTACAAATTGACCTACCGCTTTTTTAAAAGAAAGAACATTCATTTCTGTTGTGCAGTCGGAAAGTTTATCAGCTGCAGTATCAACAGCATCTTTTAAATAATTAACGGCATCCTCAATTGAAAGTCCTGCAATTTCAACAGGCAAACCAGAAGAAACAAGTTCTGCAACCTCCTGCTGAGTTTTAAAGGCTTTTTCAAATGCAGATTTTTTTACTTTTTCTGATTTTATTCTTCTTTGTTCTTTTTGTGCTTCTTTTGATGCAAGTGAAGCGGCTGAAAAATATAGCGATGAGTTTAATACGTCAAAATCACTCACTAAAGAACTGCCTTTTTGCGAATAGCTTTACTCTGAAGAAAATTATTTTTACGCTGCTCAAAAATATCTTCATCCGAAATAGAAATGCAATGTCCATGAAAAATAACATTTTCTTCCATTTGAACTTTTTTTGTAATAATATCACCAATCACAGCAGAAGAAGAAAGTAATTTTACACTTTCTAAAGTTGTAATATCACCTAAAATAATTCCACCAATAATTGCAGATTTAGCAGTAAGATTTCCTTTGATTTTTGAATTTTCACTTATGATTACCGCACCGTCAGTTTCAATATCACCATCAATATCACCATCTATGCGGATAAATCCATTTACGTGCATATTTCCTTTTATAAAAGAACCATTTCCGATAAGTGTATTGATAGAAATATCATCTGAACGAAAAGCCATAATTTCCTATTTTGAAAACTTAATATTAATGTATTTTACTGGGTCAACAACATCAGAACCAATATGAACTTCATAATGAAGATGCGGTCCTGTAGTTAAACCAGTATTACCGATATATCCAATTACTTGCCCTTGGTTTACATATTCGCCTTTTTTTACTCGTGTGGCACTCATATGAGCATAACGAGTATACATACCGTGCTTATGGCGAATAATAAGATTTATACCAAAACTTGCATCATAGCCAACCATAACAACCTGACCATTTGCAGTAGACATAATTGGGTCTCCTGAACGCCACGTAGAAAAATCAATTCCCTTATGAATATACCACTGACCTGTAATTGCGTGAATTGTAGGACCAAATTGTTGCGAAACGTGAACATTTGGATTATTTACCGGCATAATATTTGGAATTTCTCTGAATAAAGAACTTTGGTTATCCAGCATTTTTCCAATCTGTTCAATTGGCTGAACGGCTTCTTCAAGATATGCTGTAAGGGAACGAACATCTGCAGTTTCATTTACAGAACCTTTTACAGAATCATTCGATGTAAATAACGATGAAAGGTCTCCATTATTTATTGACGCTTTTGAAACGTTTGTATTTTTGTCTAAACCAAGAAGTGATAACGATTGCGAAAGAGAAGCCTGAAATCGTTTTGCTGCCTGCAAAAGATTTGTATTTTCATCTCTAAGTTCGTCTAAACTGGCAAGAGTTTCTCTGTTTTTATTCATAAGTTTTGAAATTTCAACGCTAGATGTAAGTGTCTGCCGGTTAAAATAGAAAAATGAAACTACAATCCCAACAATAAGAATAAGACCAAAAGTTAAAGCAAAAACGTTTGTCTGCAAATTTATGACTTTTCCCTGCGAATGAGGAACTATCATAATTGTGAGTTTACTATCAAAAATCTTAAATAATTTTACAAAAAACTTTCCAATTGATTTAAAAAATAAGACAAAACCATTATGTACGTTGTTTGCAATTTTTTTCTCAATTTTTTTATACTTTTGAGTTCTTGTCAAAATATACTCCGAAAACACCTACTAAAAAAAACAACATATGATTTTCTTAGTATAACAAGTGAAATTGTACATGTCAATTTTTAAAAAATCCTCGTCACCCTCGCCACTTTAAAAGTTGACAACCATAAAAACCTATATTATCTTTATCGGTATAGATAGAAAAAATAAATATTATTTTATTTAATGACTGTCTAGAATACTCTCTTTTGGAAGAAAACCATGCAATTTTTTGATACTCACGCTCACATCGGGCTTATTTACGATGATCCTATAGAACAATTACGTGTTATTCAGCAGGCAAAAATTGCTGGAGTAAAACGCATTTTAAGCATAAATAATTCTCTTCATGATTTTGAAAAAGTATATCCTCAAATAAAAGCAATTCCTGGTGTTTATCATGCGGTAGGCGTTGCACCATCTGAAGTTGCAAATCCAGGAAAAGATTACATTAATAAAATGGAAGAATTTTTAAAACTTCCAAATGTAATTGCAGTTGGCGAAACTGGTCTTGATTACTACAAACAGTTTGGTGACAAAAGATCACAAATTGAACTTTTTATTCAGCAACTTGAACTTGCCCAAAAACACAATCTTCCTGTAATAATTCATAATCGTGAAGCTGGAAAAGATATTTACGACATTTTAAAAGAAAGACTCCCTTCTGCCGGTGCAATTTTTCATTGCTATTCTGAAAATGCCAGTTATGCAAAAAAGTGTTTAGATATGAATGTCTGGTTTTCTTTTGCTGGAAATCTTACATATAGAAATGCAAGAAATCTTCATGAAACAGTTCTAAATATTCCAGTAGATAGAATTCTTATTGAAACGGAATCTCCGTTTATGATTCCTGCAGAATATAGGGAACGAAAACGAACTATGCCAGCATACCTACCGTCTACAGCAAAATTTTTGGCCGATATGCTCGAAATCGATCTTGAAGAACTTAGTGTCCAGTTATGGACTAATAGCTGCAAGGCTTTCAATCTTCCGGAAAAATAAAAATGCTCTATCATCCTGTAAAAATAGGAAACATTGAATTAAACGGAAATCTTTTTCTTGCACCAGTTGCAGGGTACAGCGATCGTTCATTTCGTTCTATCTGCATTGAAAAAGGTGCTTCGTTTACATATACAGAAATGGTTTCTGCAGAAGCACTTGTAAGAAAGAATTTAAAAACAGAAATTCTTATGCGTCGTGCAGAAAACGAAAAAGTTTATTCTGTTCAGATTTTTGGCGGAGAACCAGAAAAAATGGCAGACGCATGTCAAATTGTTATAGAAAAAACATCTTGCGAGTGCATCGATATAAACTGTGGCTGCCCTGTTCCAAAAATTGTAAAAACTGGAGCCGGGTCTGCTCTAACAAAAAATCCTGAAATGTTAAAAAAAGTTGTAAAAGCGGTTGTAAACGCTGCAAACGGGAGGGCTACTGTAACGGTAAAAATCCGCTCTGGCTGGGATGAAAGTTCCATTACCTACAAAGAAGCAGCACTCGTAGCATTAGACGCTGGAGCAAACGCCATCACTTTACATCCTCGAACTAAAGCTCAGGGCTACGACGGTAAAGCAGATTGGAAAAAACTTTCTGAACTTGTAAAACTTGTAAACGGTGCAGTACCAGTTTTTGGTTCTGGAGATCTTTTTAAACCGGAAGATGCAAAAAAAATGCTTTCTGAAACTGGTGTAGATGGCGTAATGTTTGCCCGAGGAGCAATGGGAAATCCTTTTATTTTTACAGAGACAATTCAACTTTTAAAAGACGGTTCTTTTAAAGAAATCCCTATAGAAGAACGCATAAGAACTGGTTTCCGTGAATTAAAAATGCTTATTTCCGACACAAACGAAAAATCTGCATGTATGGAAATGCGAAAAAGATTCTGTGCATATTCTAAAGGAATTCATGGAGGAGCAGAATTGCGGCAAAAAGTAATTCATGCTTCTTCCGAAGAAGAATATCACAAAATATTTGATTCATTTATAAATTAGGAGTAATTTAAAATTATGGGATTTTTTCAAGCAATATCTGCATTTTTTGAATCTATTTTTAATAAAAATTCTCCAGAAGTACAAAAACGCATTCAATTGCGTAAAATAGAAAATGAATTAAAATCTCAAGAACCGATAATTTTTAAGAACGGAAAACTTCTTCCAAATTTTGCAGAAACAATCCGCCTTTTATATTTGAACACAAAACCATTGAACAATCTGTTTTCTGCTACAATTTTTAGCCCCGACATTCCAAGAAATCTTAGATTTGAAAACCAACTTGTTCTTACAGGATTTTCTGCTCAAAATCAAAAAATCATAGAATCACTTGAATATGAAAATCGAAAAAAAGAACTTGAAGGCGATTCCGCAATGACTACTTCACAGATTTTTGACAGACAACGCAAAAATCTTGATAAAATCCTTCATGAATTGAATAGCGAACCGTTTAAAAAAATTGACCGGGATTTAAATATTTTGCATCAATTTTCTGATTTCTGTCGTTTTAATTTTGTAACAATCCTTCAGATTTTTGATCCAAATTTTATTTCTGTCGATACAAGGTACCAACCGTCTTATCTTGAAATTCCTATTGAAAAAATCTCCAATATTCTTGAAGACCTTTTTTATATTATCAAAGGATTAAACTTAACTACAGGAACAATGAATGCAATATCTGCCTTAGCTAATTTAAAAAGCAACGGTGATAATGACACTTCAAATATTGAATCTTTAAAAGAAAACGTAAAAAAAATTGCGTTTGTATTAAAACATGTGATTTCGCCGGAACGATTACGCCTTTTAATTTGCTATGCAAAGGGCGATTTTACTTATGCTCCAAAAGCGGCAAGTTATTCAGAATCTGCTAGAACTCATTTTGGAGAAATGCTTCAGGCAAAGTTCAAATCCGATGAACAACGTATAAAAACAGAAATGAAGGACGAAAAGATAAACAATGAATTAACTAATCTTTTTGGTTCAACAAGTCTTTTAACACTTAATGGCTATAACAGCGAAACGAATCAAAAACTTTTGGAAGGTTCGCCTCTTTCTTTTACTTGGATAATGCCAATGCGAATTTTAAAGACTTTTCTTGCGGTTTATTTGGCAGAACCAGTCCGATCTTTATTAAATGACATTGTTGTAGAAGGATTTTTTAATAATCCGCAATATAAAACAGATTTTGCAAGCGATATTTTTGCAGCAATGGAAAGCAGTCAGGAAGTTCAAAATTTTGAAGAATCTTTTGAACGCGGAAAAGAAAATTCTTATGCAACTTTGGAAGGATTTTTGCACGACTCTCACAATGACCCTGAATTCTTTAAAAAATTAGAAAAAATGGTTACATCAATAAATGAACAAGCCAGCAAAATCATTTCCAGAGAAATAAATACTCTTTACAGAGTTTCAAATCATATTACCGGATTGTTGCAGGACGCAAAAAAACCTACAAGTGAAATAATTTCTAACTTAAAAGTGCTAATGATGTCTTCACGAAATAGAGATAATACAGATATAATGGAAGAGCAATTTCCAAGATGGCAAATATTCTTTGAAATTATGAAAAATTATGCTATTATATCGAATTAGCCATAACGAAAATTATAGGTGGGGGTAGCCCTAAGATGGGAACAAAGCCAACCAAACAATTAATTGCTGAATATGAAAAACATATTTATGATCTTGAACAACTTCTTGATATTTCTCGCTCATTTTGCTCAACCTTAGAAGGTCCTAAACTTCTTGAATCTATCGTTTTTTCATGTATGGCACAAATGAGAGTTGCAAATGCCGGAATTTTTGTTTTAGACCTTTTAAACTCAGAATATTTTCAACTGGAAACAAAACAGAGTGTTATAGATCCAAACTCTGACATAAAATATCAGATTCCATACACAGATCCGATTGTAGCAACTCTTTCAGAAGAAAAAAGACCTGTTACGTTAGATTATCTATTGGAACATAGTCCAAAAACTACTGTTGGCAATATGTTAAAGTCTTTAACACCAACTTTAATAGTTCCAATTATTTTAAAAAATCACTTAAACGGAATTCTTTTTCTTGGCGAACGATTTTGTTTTGAACCTGGCTGCGATTCTTCTTACACAGATTACGAAAAAAATCTTATTCAAAACATCGCTTCGCTTGGTGCCATTGCTATCAACAATTCTGCGTTAATTGAACGTTCATCTACAGATATGATGACACAGTTAAAACTAAAATATTATTTCTTTAATGTTCTTACAGAAAAACTCGACACGGCAATGACGCAAAAACTTCCACTTTCTGTATTAATGTTCGACATTGATTTTTTTAAGCATTTTAATGATACATACGGACACGAATGTGGTGATTACGTTTTAACGCAGGTTGCACATCTTATAAAATCTGGGCTTCGCGAAAATGATCTTGCAAGTCGTTATGGTGGCGAAGAATTTTCTGTTCTTTTAAATGATACAAAAAAAGATGATGCCGTACAAATTGCAGATAGAATTCGTTCCAGCATTGAAAATTACGATTTTGTATTTGATGGTCAACATATGAAAGTTACAATTTCATGTGGAGTTGCAGTTTTTGACCATGAAAAAAATCCTATAACAATTGCAGCACAAATTGTAAATCAGGCAGATCAAGGACTGTATATGTCAAAGCATAACGGCAGAAATCGTGTAACTTATGCTCCCCCTTCTTTAGTTTCTACTGAAACAGAAGAAAAAAAGATCTCAAAGAAAAAATAAATGAATTCTTTTTTAAAAAAAATATTTTTTATTTGTAGTTCTTTTTGTTTCTTTCTGTTTTACGCAAAAGCACAAACACCCGATTTTAGTGAAATAATTCAAATTCATTTATGGTCAGAATTAGATGCATATCCTGAATTAGAAGAAGCTCATAATACGGATTCTGAAATTTTTGAATATTCTGCAAATCGTATAAAAAATCTTGCTCCGTTTTTAATTAATGGAATGGTTTATGGCTGGAACTTTAAATATACGCCGTCGGACAAACTTCGTTCTGTAGCTGAATCTTTAGAAATTCGAAATATTTCTGAAATCGACTTTCAAAAAAATCCTATAACTTATGAAAAATCATGGATTCAAGATAATTTTGTTCATATTTGGGCAAAATACACAAGAACTGAAAATCAAAAGAAATCTTTTTCTGCATGGAAAAATATAAATACAAAAAAAACAAACGGTATAGGAAATGCTTCTGTAAAATTAGGATTTAACGGAATTACCTACGCTACAAAAGATGCTATTCGTAATGGAATTCGTAATTTTTATCGCCCTATCATAAAAAATAAACCGAAAGAAATTTCTGGAAAAATTATAATTACAAGTGAGCCAAAAATCGGAATTGTTCAAGGGCAATATGTAGTTAAACTTGATTTTTTTTTAGAAACAGATAGAATTGTGAAATACACAATGTTTTAAAAACATCTAAATTTAGGGGGTTCCTATGAAGAAAGTTTTTGTTTTATTGCTTTCTATATTTATGCTTGTCGGAAATGTTTTTGCACAATCAGAAGCTTCTGCTCTTCCTGATGAAAAAGATAAGGTAGATCTTTCAAAAAAGGTAATTGTGCCTGAAAATCAACATACAACAGATAAAACTGCGAAAGTAAAAATTGAATATATTCCAATGACGGATGAAGCTAGAATCTACTACACTGCTATGTATGTAACATATGACTCTGGCGAAGCAATGAATACAGTTCTTGCTTGTCTTGAAGATTTTACAAAGCAAAATAAATATTATCGCTATACATATATGGACAGAGATAGAGAACGTTATTACAAAGATTCCCGCGGAATAAGTTGGGCTCAATACATGTCACATATAAAATTTACTCGCTAGTTCAGGTTATAAAAAATGGATATTTCTAACATCATTAAAAATTTGCACCCACTAGAAATCAAAGTGCTGCTTAAATATTCAGAAGAAGATATTCTTACTTCTGAAAAATTAATTAAAGAACTCGACTACAAAGAAGGTCATGCAAATCAAGCATTTTCATGGCTTGGTGGTAAAGGTCTTGTAAAAGAAACAAACCGTGTTTTTCATACATATTATGAAATTACGGAAATGGGACACTCTTTAGCAAAAGACGGAACTGTAGAAGAACGAGTTGTAAATCTTCTTAAAAACGAAGGAGCAAAAACTCTTCCAGAAATTGCATCAGTCTTAAACATAGAAAATAAGGATATTGGTTCTGCTTTTGGTTCTCTTTCTAAAGAAGGCGTTTTAAAAATGAACGCAGAAAAGAAGGCTGAATACACAGGTGCAAATCTTCCTGCAAGAATTTCAGTTTCATCTGAACTTTTAAAAAGAGCAGCAAAACTTGAAAATGGTCTTTTAGACAAAAAAGATCTTTCAAAAGAAGAGCAGGATATTATTTTAACTCTTGCAAAAAAACGTGGTGCTGGAGATAGTCCTTTTAAAATTATTGAAAGAGAAACTGTAACCTATAAACTTGTTCACGATGCTGCTTTAGTTAAAGATGAACTAAAAAAAGCTGGTGTTACAGGAAACGAAATTGGTGAAATTACATCAAAAATGCTTTCTTCTGGGGAATGGAAAAACGGAACTTTCCGTGGGTACAATATTTCTTTACAACCAGCACGAATTATTCCAGGACGAACAAATCCTTATGTACAATTTTTGGAATCAGTAAAAGACAAACTCTGTTCTTTAGGATTTCAAGAATTTGACGGTCCTCTTGTAGAAACAGAATTCTGGAATGGCGATGCTTTGTTTATGCCTCAATTCCATGCAGCCAGAGATATTCACGATGTTTATCGTATTAAAAATCCTACACACGCAAAATCTATTGAAGAGCCATATTTGTCTAACGTAGCAAAAGTACATGAAAATGGTGGAAATTCTGGTAGTCGCGGTTGGAATTATCAATTTGACAAAGAATTTACTCGCCGTTTAATTCTTCGTTCTCAAGGAACAGTTCTTTCGGCTCACCAATTACATAAAGCGGAAGTTCCTGGTAAATATTTTGGTATTGCACGTTGTTTCCGCTATGACAAAGTTGATGCAACCCATCTTTCTGACTTTTATCAAACTGAAGGTATTGTAATTGGCGAAGAAGTAAATTTAAGAACTCTGTTGGGATTCTTAAAAATGTTTGCAACAGAAATTGCAGGTGCAACAGAAGTTAAGTACGTTCCAGGCTATTTCCCATTCACAGAACCATCTGTTGAAGTTCATATTAAACATCCTGTTCTTGGTTGGTTTGAATTAGGTGGTTCAGGAATTTTCCGTCCAGAAGTTACAAAAGCAATGGGAATTGATGTTCCTGTTCTTGCGTGGGGTATCGGTATTGACCGAATGGCTCTTATGGCTCTTGGATTGAATGACTTGCGCGAATTATTCTGTGAAGATATTGAACGAGTTCGTCAAAGAACTGCAAAGTTTTAAACCTAAAAAGAGGGATTTCTCCCTCTTTTTTTTATTCTACTTCGATTTTTTTAATATGTGCTCCAAGAGATTGCAGGCGCTCAACAAGTTTTTCATATCCGCGTTCAATCTGATAAACATTACTTATTCTGCTTTCACCATGAGCACACATTGCAGCAATAACCATTGCCATTCCAGCCCTAACATCTGGCGAAACAAGATGATCCCCATGAAGAATACTTGGACCGCAAACAATTGCACGATGAGGGTCGCATAATGTAATTTGAGCACCCATACTAATAAGTTTATCCACGAAAAACATTCGGCTTTCAAACATTTTTTCAAAAATAAGAACAGTACCTTCAATTTGAGTTGCAACTACAGTCATAATAGAAGTTAAATCCGGCGGAAAACCCGGCCAAGGCGAATCATCGATTTTTGGAATTTTAGTACCTATATCTGCATTCGTTTTCAATTCCTGAATTGAAGAAACTTTTATAGTATCCCCTTCTTGCATCCAAGAAATGCCAAGCTTTGAAAAACCAACTTTTAAAGGCCGCATATCAAGGTTCTTTATTCCTCTTATTTCAATACTACCTTTTGTAGCCGCAGCAAGACCAATATAAGAACCAATTTCCATATAATCTGAACCAATTTCAAAAGTGCATCCGTGGAGTTTTTTTACACCTTGAATTGTAATGAAATTCGAACCAATTCCTTGAATATTGGCTCCCATAGCACAAAGCATTTTGCATAAATCTTGAATGTGAGGTTCACTTGCTGCATTCGTAATTGTAGTAACACCTTCAGCAAGAACAGACGCCATAAGTGCATTTTCCGTTGCAGTTACAGAACATTCATCAAGAAATATATCCGTTCCTATAAGTTTGTTTGCCGTAAACGTAAAATGCCCGTTAATTTTTACTTGTGCACCAAGTTGTTCCAATGCAAGAAAATGCGTATCTAATCGACGGCGACCAATAACATCTCCACCTGGAGGAAGCATTTCTGCCTTTCCAAGTCGACTAACCATAGGACCTGCAAAAAGTATTGATGCACGGATTTTCTTTGAAAGTTCCGCAGGAATAACCGCAGATTCAATATTTTTTGCTTCGATTTTCCATGTATTTTTTTCAAGCAAAGTCGCTTTTGCACCAAAAGATTGAAGAATGTTCAGCATAACAGCTGTGTCTTCAATATCTGGTATATTTTTTAATATAACCGGTTCCTCTGTTAATAACGTAGCCGCAATACAAGGTAACGCCGCATTTTTATTTCCACTTGCAGTAATTGTTCCTTTAATTGGAAAACCGCCTTCAATTAAATATTCGTACATTTTCTTTCCATCTTAAAAATATCTTTTATTCTTTTTCGGTAATTTCTTTTATAAGATTAATAAGAACATCTGTTGCACTTTGCATTTGTTCAAGACTTGCCCATTCATTACGACTGTGAAAATTATGACCACCAGTAAAAATATTCGGAGTTGGAATTTTCATTTCCGTAAGGCGAGAACCATCTGTGCCACCACGAATTGGAACAAAAATAGGTTCAATCCCAGTTTTTTTGTAAGCATTTACAAGTGCATCTACAATCAAAGGATTTTTTTCTATTTCGGTTTTCATATTCTTATATTGTTCTTTAAAAGTAAACTCAACTTTACCACCAAAAGAAAGGGCAGCCGACTGAGCCAAAGTTTTTACCGTTGAAATTCGTTTTTGCATTCCTTCGTCAGAAAAATCACGTAAAAGCATAGAAATTGTTGTTTTTTCTATATGACCAATAATTTCTGTAACTGCAAAAAAACCTTCTTTTTGCGATGTAGTTTCCGGGCGTTCAGAAACAGGTATAGATTGAATAAAAAAACTTGCAATATTGATTGCATTTATAAAACCTTCAGCTTTTGCACTTCCAGTATGAGTTGATTTTCCTGTAAAAGTGATTTTAGCTGAATATGCGTTAAAACATTCTGTTTCAAGTTCGCCGATATTACCGCCATCAACCGTACACGCAAAGTGCGATTTTATAAGATTAAGAGGAACTTTATCCATTCCATGCCCAGTTTCTTCATCCGGAGAAAAAAGAACTTCAACTTTTCCATGTTTAATTTCTGGATGACTAACAAGATATTCAATGCAGGTCATAATTTCTGCAACACCGGCTTTATCATCAGCACCAAGCAAAGTGGTTCCATCGCTTGTAATAATCGTTTCACCATTTTCCGCAGCTTTTGCAAGGGCAGAATCTTTTTTTACATCGTGGCAAACACCGCAATTTAAATCTATTAAACTTCCATCATAAGAAGAGTGAATAATCGGGTTTACATTCAATCCACTAACATCTTCTGCCGTATCAATATGCGAAATAAGACAAATTGACGGAGTTTTTTCAAAGCCTTTAGAAGCTGAAAGATACGCATAAACGTAACAATCTTCTGTAAGAGTAACTTGCTGCAGCCCCATAACAGAAAGTTCTGCCTTTAAAAGATTTGCCAGCTCTTTTTCATTTGGATTACTTGGCATAACGCCATCATCTGCTTTTTTAGAATTCGATTCTGTAAAAATCTTTACATACTTAATAAATCTATCCAATAACTTTTGTTTAAAATCTTGATTTGACAAAATATATACCATTTTTCTTCTCTTTTTATTTTATTCAAGCCAGCCTTGTGCAGCCCCTATTATACTTGCAGCAACAGTGGCAGCAGTTTCTGTACGCATTATACGTTTTCCCATTCCGCAACGAACAAAACCATTTTGTTCAAGAAGATTACGCTCTTTATTTGTCCAACCGCGTTCACTTCCAATTGCAGCAACAATTAAATCTGATTTTTTTTGTTGATTTTTAAGCACATTAACAAGCGAATCTGCCGGATTTACGTTATCAAGGCAAAGTTTCACCTCGCTTTCTGCCTTTTTGTTGCAGTCAATAAAATCAATACATTCCGACAAAGTTTGATGCAAAAAAAGTTCAGGAACAAAAGTTCCGCCCGCCTGAACCGTTCCGTCAACAAGCATTTTATACGCATTTTTATGTTCAGCAAGATTTGATTTCATGTAGGATTTTTCGCCAAGTTCTGTCCCCGTAAGATGAACTTCTGATACGCCGAGTGCCGAAATATCACGCAAAAGCCGTTTTAATTGAATAGGACGCGGAAAACCAATAATCATTTTTAAAGGATAGAGCGGTTTTTCTGAAGCGGTCGGTTCAAACTTAAAAAAGATTTTTTTGTCTTCTATTTTTGTGATTAAAGCGTTCCCTGCACTTCCATTTATAATTCCTGCAAAAAAAGTATCGCCCTCTTTTTTGTGAAGAATTTTTATAATATGCTCGCCTCGTTCATCTTTTGTACTAAGAGGCTCATTTATTTCTTGTTCAGAAAAAAGGCAAATGTTCATATTTTTATGATAGCAAATTCAAAAAAAAACGTCAGTATTTCAATTTTCCCTTTGATAAAAATAAGTTCTTTATAATTGAAATTGTATTTATTCTTCTATTATAATAAATTGATTTGAGGGGGAAAGCCTTCCCCTCGCTTCCAACACTGCTTTCGCAGCGTTGTACGCTACCCCTTCTCCTGGGGCAAGCCCCAAACCCCCTTTAACGAACGGAGTAAATAAAATGGAAAAACTTAAAATTCTTCTGGCAAAAGGCAGAATTTACGAATCTGTGTACGAACTTTTAAATGATGTGGGAATTTCAATTCATTTGCCAGATAGAACATATTTTCCTGTAACAAATCAAGAAGATCTTGCTTTTCAAGTTGTAAAACCTCAAATTACAAGTGCACTTTTAGCTCAAAACCGTGCAGACGTTGGTTTTAGCGGAAAAGACTGGGTATATGAAAACGGCGTTGAAGATTCTGTTGAAGAAATTATGGATTTAGGTTTTGACCCTGTACGAATCGTTGCCGCAATTCCAGAAACAAAAGATTACGACAAACTTCTTGCAGAAAAAGTTACAATCGCAACCGAATATCAAAATCTTACAAAAAAATACATTGAATCTAAAAAAATTAATGGCACAATTTTTCGCACTTGGGGAACTTCAGAAGGATTTGTTCAGGACACAGATTCTGCACTTGCACAAGTTTTAATAGATAACACTTCAACTGGTTCTTCACTCAGAGCAAACCGACTTAAAATTGTAGACACACTCATGGAATCTTCTACTAGAATGTATGCTTCAAAAGAAGCAATGAAAGATTCTGCAAAAAAACAGAAGATTCTTGAACTTAAAATGCTTTTTGAAGCCGTTCTTGCAGCAAGAACCCGCGTAATGCTGGAAATGAATGTTTCTAAAACAAATTTTGAAAAACTTATAAAAGGCATACCATCTATGAAAAGCCCGACAGTATCGCCTCTTTTTGGCGATGACGGTTATGCAGTAAAAATCGCAGTAAAAAAGAGCGAAGTTCCTACGTTACTTCCAAAATTGCAATCGCTTGGTGCAACGGATATTCTTGAATATGAACTTCGCAAAGTAATTTTGTAGTTTTACAAAGGAAAAAATATGGCACGCACAGCAACAGTTGAACGAATTACAGGAGAAACAAAAATTTCTCTTACATTAAATCTTGATGGAACAGGAAAATGCGAAATGAACAATCCAATTGGATTTTTTAATCATATGCTTTGTTCATTTTGCAAGCACGGTCTTTTTGATTTAAGCGGTTCAATTTCCGGCGATTTAAATGTAGACCAGCACCATCTTATTGAAGATACTGGTATTGTGTTAGGTTTATGTTTTGCAAAAGCATTAGGCAATTGTGCCGGCATTTATCGAACTGGTTCTTTTTTATATCCAATGGATGAATCACTTTTGCGTGCTGCCGTTGATTTTGGCGGAAGACCTTATCTTGTATGCAACGCCGAACTTTCAGGAATCCCTTTGGTAAGTTTGAACGAAAACGGTGTTGAAGCAAGTTTTCAAACTGACTGCTTTGAAGATTTTTGGCAGGGCTTTGTAAATGGTGCAAAATGCAATCTTCATTTAGACACCTTACGTGGAAGAAGTGACCATCACAAAATGGAAGGGCTTTTTAAAGCTGCTTCTAGAGCTATAAGAGCAGCCGTAGAAATTGATCCACGCCGTAATGGTGCAGTTCCTTCCACAAAAGGAACTATTGGTTCTTAAGTTATTCTTTAACTTAACTTATATTCTTCATCATACTTAACAACGGTTACATTTTTGTAACCGTTTTCATTTAAGTGATTTACAAAAAACTCTTGTGCATCTTTTTCGCCATGAACCATAAAAATATTCTTTAATCGACTTTTATCTAAACCATTAAGCCAATCGGTCATTTCTTCATAATCAGCATGAGCACTAAAAGCATTAATTTGTTCAACTTTTGCCTTTACCTGATACAAATCGCCAAGAATCTTAACCTCTTTTTGACCATCTCTAATTCTGCGACCAAGCGTATTTTCTGCCATATAGCCAACAATCAAAACCGTATTACGTTCATTACTAATTTCATTTGCTAAATGATAAAGAACGCGTCCTGCTTCGCACATTCCGTCAGCAGAAATAATAATCATTGGACCTTCTTTTTTATTTAAGGCTTTTGATTCATCTACGCTTGTTGTAAAAGTTAAAGAACCAAAACCAAATGGATTTTTATGATGTTTTAAGAACGTTTCATTTACACTTTCGTCATAACATTCCGGGTGAACACGGAAAACGCTAGTCGCATTTGCAGCCATAGGAGAGTCAACATAAATTGGAACAACTGGAATCTTTTTTTGATCAGTCAGTAAGTGCAAATAATACACAAGTTCTTGAACGCGTTCGATTGCAAACGACGGTATTATAATTTTACCTTTTTTTGCACAAGTATCTCGAACAACTCTTTCAAGTTCTTTTAAAGCAAATTCACGATTTTCATGTTTTCTATTTCCATAAGTTGATTCAAGAACAATATAATCAGGAGCTGGAATATTTTGTGCAGGAGGCCTAATAATCGGCTTTTCTTTTCGACCAATATCGCCGGTAAAAAGAATTCTTGTTTCATTTTCTCCAGTAGAATGAACATACGGAGAACTTAGTCCATTATGCCAACCACGAATCGTAAGATTTGCAAGAGCAGAACCTAAAATGTGTCCTGCATCAAAGAATTCCAACTGAACATCAGGAGCAATATACATTTTTCTATTATAAGAAAGACTGATTATCTGATTTGCACATTTTAAAACATCATCTTCATCAAAAATTGGCTTCCATAAAAACTTTTCGCCCTTCTTTTTTGCCTGTTTCGCAAGGAATTCTGCATCACGAGCCTGAATACGAGCACTATCCATTAAAACAAGATTTGCAATATCACGACTCGCCGGCGTTGCATAAATATTTCCGTCATAACCTTTTTTTGTAAGAACAGGCAAAAGACCACAATGGTCATAATGTCCATGAGTAAGAATTACGGCTTCAAGTTTTTGATGATCAAAATCGAAGTTTCTGTTCTTATCATCTGATTCTTTTCGTTTACCTTGAAAAGCTCCGCAGTCTACCATAATTTGACGACCATCAATATCTAGAATATGTTTTGAACCAGTAACTTCCTGTGCTGCACCTAAAGAATACAATTTAATACCCATATGCTACTCCTGTTGCAAAATTTAAAAAGGTTTCGCCCTAAATTATTGTTAATTTTAACACGCACTTTTTAATTAACAAGAAAAATTGTGAATAAGAAAAAAATAATAAAAATAACTTTGGTTATTTTTTATGACACCGTGGTTAATTTTTACGAACTTTGGTTATTTCGTATTTTACTATCTTTTTTTTTTATTTAAAAATGCTATCCTTATTAGCGAGAGATTAACATACATACATGGAGAGGCTGAGAGAGTGGTAAGAACTTCTGGAAAAAATTAGGATTACTGTTGTCGGTCTAAATCTTGTTTTTTTCAAAGAAAAAAGAAGTTTTTATCTTGATTAGGATTATATTAAAAATCCTACTCGAGGGTTTAGATAAAAGAAAAAAGCACTAGATTTCTAAGTCTAGTGCTTTTTTCTTTTTATAAAAAAGTTATAACACCTGACTATCTTTATATTTTTTTTTGTGATAACGTAGAAAACGTTATTTTTAGACCGTTCCATGATTTTAAAAATAATAAAAAAACTAAAACGGCCCACGCCAGAGTCGAAAGGAGTTCTAAATGGCAAATACTAAAGATACGCACGCATGTACATTGGACAAAATCATCAGTTTGTGCAAAAGAAGAGGCTTTGTTTATCAGGCTTCAGAAATTTACGGAGGACAAGCTGGTGCTTGGGATTACGGTCCTTTAGGCGTAGATTTTAAAAGAAATATTCAAAATGCATGGTGGCATTATATGATTCAGCTGCACGATGATGTAGTTGGTCTTGATTCTGCAATTTTCCAGCATCACACAACTTGGAAGGCATCTGGCCACGTTGACCACTTTTCTGACCCGATGGTTGACTGTTTGGAATGTAATGCCCGCCACAGAGCAGATAAATTAATAGAAGACTTCGTTGCTGCAAATCCAGATAAAAATCCTGGAAAACCAGTTGATACAATGACTCATGACGAAATGAAAACTTACATTGATGCAAATATCAACTGCCCTACTTGCGGAAGCAAAAACAGAAAATACACAGCCGTTCGCGAATTCAATCTTATGTTCAAAACCTATCAGGGGCCAATCGCTGATGATTCGCATTTGATTTATCTTCGCCCGGAAACTTGCCAGGGAATCTTTACAGATTTTAAAAACATCGTTCAGTCAAACAGAATGAAAGTTCCGTTCGGTGTTGCTCAAGTTGGAAAGTCATTCCGTAACGAAATCATTTTTAAGAATTTTATTTTTAGAACTTGTGAATTTGAACAGATGGAAATGGAATATTTCTGTAAACCAGGAACAGAAGACGAAACTTTTGAACGATGGCGAAAAGAACGCTGGGCTTTCTACTTAAAATATGGCATTCCAGAAAAACAGCTTAAATGGCATCACCACGATAAATTGGCTCACTACGCAAAAGATGCTTACGATATTACTTATAATTTCCCAATCGGTTTTGAAGAAGTTGAAGGAATCCACAGCCGAACTGATTTTGACCTTTCTCAGCATCAGCTTTATTCTAAAAAAGATATGTCTTACATTGACCAGGAAGACGGAAACAAAAAATATGTTCCGTATGTTGTTGAAACTTCTGCCGGCTTAAACCGCAATTTCTTGATGTTCCTTTGCGAAGCATACGAAGAACAGAATGTTTCTACAGAAGAAGGAAAAGAAGATTACCGAACAGTTTTGCATTTGGACCCTCGCCTTGCACCAATTACAGTTGCAGTTCTTCCTTTGATGAAAAAAGACGGTCTTGCAGAAAAAGCAAAAGAAATTCAGCATCACTTAAAAGAAGATTTTGTTACTGATTTTGATGTTTCTGGTACAGTTGGAAAGCGTTATCGCCGTCAGGATGAAGTTGGAACTCCATACTGCGTAACTGTTGACTACGACACAATTCAAAAAACAAAAGATGACGGTTCAGAAAATCCGCTTTACAATACAGTAACGGTTCGTTTCCGCGATTCAATGGCTCAGGAACGCGTTCACTTGGACGATTTGATTTTCTTTATTCAAAAGGCAATCAAAAACTACAAGCCGGTTGAAAGAACTGACCGCTAA
>CAYZXM010000011.1:0-41239 GCA_964482455.1 uncultured Treponema sp.
TGGCTTCTATGCAAATGAATATGAATCAGATGGGAACTGCTCAAATGGGTATGGGAATGGCTCAGATGCCTATGGCACAGAATATGGGAATGAATGTGCCAAATGTTCAAACCTTGCAGTATCCTAATCTTCAAGGGGCAAATGTTTCTGGTGAACAAGGAAATATCGGTCTTATCATGGATGTTTACATGGAAATGACCGTAGAACTTGGACGTACCAAAAAACAGATAAAAGAGATTCTTGGAATGGGCGAGGGAACAATTATAGAACTTGATAAACTTGCCGGTGAACCAGTAGATATTCTTGTAAATCATAAGCCAATAGCAAAGGGAGAAGTTGTTGTTATCGATGAAAACTTTGGTGTTCGTGTAACTGAAATTCTTTCTCCGTTGGAACGTGTTTCTGATTTACATTAATTTTATAGAACTGTAGTTTTTATTAATAAAAACTTTTTCGATTTTTCAGGGTGGGGAAAATTGACTAAAAGAAGTGTTATTTTTTTATTTTATTTCTTGGTTTTTGCGTTAGTTTTTGCGTTTGCTGATAATGTAAATAATAGTGCAAAAACTGAGAATACGCAGATAATTGAGCAGTCAGCAGATTCTTTTGATGAATCTGCTGTTGTAATTTCAGAAAATGAAGAGAGTCCAAGCACTGAAGGTTCATCTTCAACTTTTTCTCTTCTTTTAAGAATGATTATCTTTCTTGCAATAGTGATTCTTGCAATTTGGCTTGTATTCCGTTTTATGAAGAAGAATATGGCTGTTCCTGAAAATGATGACATTTTTATGCGTATTGTTTCTTCCGTAAATATTTCTCCTACAAAATCTGTAAAAATAGTAACTCTTACTGATAAATATGCTTTTATGGTTGGAGTTTCAGAAGATTCTGTAAGTTTGATAAGCCAAATTGATGATATTGAGCTTATTCAAGCAATGAATCTTTATTCTGATAAGCAGAAAAAAACAAATAAACCTAAGACATTTGCAGATATTCTTGATATTTTTATGCCAGGTGGACCTCGTGATAATTCTGGCGCATTATCTGGAACAAAACAAAAAATTACTGATTTGCTGGAAAAACAACGAAGCAAATTTAATGGTGAAAAATAATATGAATAGAAAAAATAAAAGAGTTTTTGTTTTATTTGCTTTTGTTTTATTTTTTGTAGGTTTTCCAATTTTTTCGCAAAATACTTTTCCTCAAGGTTCTGCGAGAGGAACGACTCAAATGAGTGGTAATGTTCGTTCTGCAGAGGTTCCAAACATTTCTATAAATGTTACTGAACCTAGAACTGGTCGTGAAGTTGCTTTTTCCGTAAGAATTTTAGTTCTTCTTACTGTTCTTAGTTTAGCACCAAGTCTTTTAATTTTACTTACGTGTTTTTTAAGATTTTCTATTGTTCTTGATTTTATAAAACGTGCTCTTTCTTTGCAGCAAGTTCCTCCAACTGCGGTTCTTAATGGTATTGCTTTTTTTATGACACTTTTTGTTATGTGGCCAACATTTACACAGATGTACGAAAAATCATTCAAACCTCTTTCTGATGGTGAAATTGAAATTTCAGAAGCGTATCATGAGGCAGAAGCTCCTTTGCGGTATTTTATGTATACACAAATGGCTGGGGATACAAGTTATATTTCTACTTTTATGAGTATGGCAAAACTTGATAGGCCTAATACACTTGCTGATGTTCCAACTTATGTGCTTGTTCCTTCGTATATTTTGCATGAGTTAACGGTTGCATTCAAAATAGGTGTGATTTTATATATTCCATTCATAATAATTGATATGGTTGTAGCAAGTATTCTTATGTCAATGGGAATGATGATGCTTCCTCCGGTGCAGATTTCTATGCCGTTTAAACTTATGCTTTTTGTTCTTGTTGATGGTTGGGGATTATTAACTACTCAGTTGTTTAATTCTGTTATACATTAATTTTAGCGGAGGTTTGCTTTGTCGATAGGTCAGATTGTTTCCCTTATGCGTGGTGGAGTTATTCAGATTTTAATTCTTATTGCTCCGCCTTTAGGTGTTGCCCTTATTGTTGGTTTGATTGTTGCAATTTTTCAGGCGGTGACTTCTATTCAGGAACAGACTTTAACTTTTTTGCCAAAACTTTTAAGTATTCTTATTGTTATTGCACTTTTAAGTGGCTGGATGTTTGTGGAGTTACAAGGTTATACGATAACTTTATTTAAAATGATTCCTAATATTGCAAAATAAATATGCAGATGGTAGAACAAATTGTAAATACAGCTCCAGTTTTTCTTCTTATTGCTGCAAGGTGTGCTGGTTTAATTTTTACTTTACCACTTTTTTCTATGAGAACTGTTTCCCGAGTGGCAAAAATTGCATTGATTGGATATATGGCTTATCTTATGCTTGGATTTACAGATTTTTCTTCTTATTCAAAATGGATTAATTCGGAAGGTTCTTTTACTCTTGAATATGTTCTACTTCTTATTGGGGAAGCTTTTATAGGAATAATAATTGGTTTTTATGTTTCAATAATTTTTGCAGCGTTTAGTACGGCGGCACAATTTTTTGCTTTTCAAATGGGTTTTTCTGCTTCTGCTGTTTATGATTCTTTAAATCAAGTAGAAAATCCACTTTTAGGTCAATTTTTTAATTTTGCCGCAGTTTTGATTTTTTTACAAAATCATTGGTGTCAAAAAATATTTTTAACAGGATTAAAACAAACTTTTATTTCTTTAAATGTTCTTGATCTTGTTAGTGGACGTGAAAAAATTGTAAAATTTTTACTTCAAGGGCTTTCATCTCTTTTTGCGGATGCGTTTGTAATTGCTCTTCCAATTATGGGAACGCTTGTTTTGATTACTGTTTGTACTGGTCTTCTTTCTAAGGCAGCCCCGCAGATGAATCTTTTAAGCGAAGGGTTTCCGATAATGATTCTTTTGTCTTTTCTTTTGATTGTAATGATTTTTGAGCCACTTTGCGAATTTTTTGAACGTTCATTTAACACAGGTTTGAATGATTTATTTTCTATTTTATCCTTACTGCGTACTGGAGGAAAATAATGGATTTTTCACAGGTTGACCTTCAATGGTTTTCCGCAGAAGATGAAGGCAGAACTGAAGCACCTTCAGAAACAAAACTTCGTAAAGCAAGGGAAGAAGGGCGTATTGCAAAAAGTTCAGAGCTTAATGGTGCAATTGTGTTTTTTTTTGCATTAATGACGCTTTTTATACTTGCAAAACGGATTTTTATTGAATGTGCAGAAGTTTTTAAGTTCTTTTTTAATCACATAAATGATGAAAATGTAAAAAATGCAGTTTTTTTCTATATCTTTGTGGAAAAATTTGCAAAAGTTGCATTACCAATCGGTCTTGTTGCTCTTGTTTTTGGAATTCTTGGGAATATTATTCAGAATCGAGGTTTTATTTTTACTTTAAAACCGATTCAACCAGATTTTAAGAAAATAATTCCAGATTTTGGCCGTTATTTTAAGAATACATTTTTTTCGCTAAAAGGAATTTTTAAGATTATTTCCTCTATTGGAAAGGTTTTTATAATTATTGCAATTTCGTGGTTTCTTATAAAAAAAGATATTCCGGTACTTCTTATGGAAATTAAAAACGAAGGCATTAAAGTTGCAGTTTTTAGTATTTCGCGTATGGCTGGAACAATTCTTATGGTAACAGCACTTTTATTTTTAGTTATTGCAATACCCGATTATTTTGTACAGAAAAAAGAATTTATTGAATCAATGAAGATGTCAAAATTTGAAGTTAAGCAAGAATACAAAGAAATGGAAGGAGATCCACAGGTAAAATCACGAATTATGCAACGAGCAATGCAGATGGCACGGCAAAACATTCCTAAAGCGGTAAAAGAAGCGGATGTTGTAATAACGAACCCTACTCATTTTGCAGTTTCATTAAAATATGAGGCACAAAAAGTTCCAGTTCCGCTTGTTACCGCGAAAGGAGAAGATGAAAATGCCCTTTTAATGAGGCGGATTGCTTTTGAAAATTCAGTTCCTGTTGTTGAAAATAAAGCCGTGGCACGTGGACTATATACAAATGTTAATGTTGGTGATATAATTCCCGATGATTATATTCGCGTGATTGCTCAAATTTATGCCGAAGTTGTAAAATTTGATTCAATAAAATAATGAGTAATTTGCTGGGTGGGGACTATGGCAGACGAAAAAGCTGGGGGAAAGTTATTAACTTTTATTAGATCTAATATGATTGGCGTTTTCGCTATCATTGCGATTGTTATACTTATCATTCCTGTTCCAAATTGGATGATAGATTTTCTTATGATTGCAAATCTATCGATAGCATTACTTCTTTTGCTGACGGTTATTTATACGCCTCGTGCATCTGATTTTTCTTCTTTTCCTCAAATTATTCTATTTATTACTCTTTTTGGACTTAGTATAAATGTTTCTTCTACTAGACTCATACTTTCGGCAGAAGGTTCAAATGTAAATGCTCTTGCAAAAACACAAAGTAAGATGGTTCAGGCATTTGCAGATATTGTTGCAGGAAATAGCCTTCCGATTGGTTTTGTAATTTTTATTATTCTTATTGTTATTCAGGTTGTTGTAATTACAAAGGGTTCAGGGCGTGTTTCTGAAGTTTCAGCAAGATTTACACTTGATTCAATGCAAGTAAAACAACTTGATATAAATGATCAGCTTTCTAACGGTTATATAACTGAAGAAGAAGCAAATCATCAAAAAGAACAACTTCGTAGAGATATAGATTTTTACTCAAATATGGATGGTTCTTCCAAATTCGTTTCCGGAAATGTTATGGCTGGAATTTTTATTACAGTCATTAATCTTGTCGGTGGAATTATTATGGGAGTTGTTGTTCATAAACTTTCATTTACTGATGCACTGGCAGTTTATACACGTCTTACAATCGGTGATGGACTTCTTAGTCAAATGCCGTCATTAATGCTTTCTTTTGCAACAGGTATTCTTGTTACGGCTGATAAATCTTCTGATACTCTTAATGAAAAAGTTTTAAAAGAATTTTCCGTTGCAGGAACTATTTATGAAATTATAGGTGTCGTTCTTTTTGTTATGGGTCTTGCCTTTAGAAAGGGAACGCAGTTTTTCTTAATTCCTATGGCTTTAGCTTTCTTTTATTTTGGTTACAGACTTTCAAAGAAAAAGGAAAATGATAAAATTCTTGAAGCCAAAAAAACAGCAGAGGCGGCAAATAGTAAAAAGACTCAGAATAATCCTGAACAGAATGCAATAGCCCCACTTGATCCATTGTGCCTTGAAATTGGTTTTGCACTTATTCCGCTTGTTGATAAGGAAAAAGGTGCAGAACTTGTAGAGCGTATTTCTAATATTAGGAAGGAAATTTTATTAGAAATGGGGCTTCCAGTTCCAAAAATTCGTATTGTCGATAATATGAATCTTGAACCTAATGAATATTGTTTTAAGATTCGTGGTATTCCTGCTGGTACAAGTCAAGTCAGGCTTGGTTATTATATGTGTATGAATACAGGCACTGTAACAAAAGAGTTAAAGGGCGAGGCTACAAAAGATCCGACGTTTGGTCTTCCTGCAATTTGGGTTCCTGAAGATCAACGTCTTGAAGCATACCAGGCAGGTTATACTGTTGTTGATTCTCCTACAATCATTGCTACTCACCTTACTGAAATAATCAGAAATAATGCATCTGATATTCTTGGACGACAGGAAGTTAATAATATTCTTGAAACTACAAAGAAGGATAATCAGATTATTGTAGATGAAGTTCTTTCAGGAGAAAGAAAATTTTCAATTGGCGAAATCGAAAAGATTTTGCATGGACTTCTTAAAGAAAAAGTTTCTATTCGGAATACTGTTACAATTCTTGAAGCAATTTCAAACGCAAGTTTTTATACTAGAATTACATGGAAACTTGTTGAAGCGGTTAGAACTGCTTTGGGTAGTCAAATTTGTCTTCAATATGCTGATAAAGATGAAAAACTCCGATTGGTTAATTTAAGTCAGGAATGGAGTGAACTTTTATTTAATCATGCACAGTATCCTGAAGATGGTTCTGGACCTGTTCTTGCCCTTGATCCTGTTGATATGCGAAAATGGATTACCGCTGTGAGTAATACCCTTAAAAATGTTGGTGCTATGGGGTATATGCCGATAATTTTGTGTCCTGGTTCAATAAGAATGCTTGTTCATAATTCAATTGATATAGAAATGCCAGGAGTTGTGGTTCTTGCTGCGGAAGAAATAAATGCCGCTCGAGGCCATGTTACAGTGGAAGTTCTTGGTGAAATTGCATATGAGGAATAGCGGAATATGATAGATAAATATATGAATGGACCGGCTCAAACTCTTTATGCAAAAAGTATGAATGAAGCCAGAGATAAACTTTATAGCAAATATCAAAATGATTATGAAATTATAAATAAAAAGCAAATTGTGCGAAGTCGTTTTTTAGGTTTAATAAATGAAGATGGTGTTGAAGTTACATATGTTGTAAAGCAACATAATAATTCATTTAAACCAGTTTATACAGAAAAAGAAAAATTTATGCAAAATCGAAATGAACTTTTAGAAGATGATTTTTTGCGTTCTATAGCAAGGCAATCATTAGATCCTTCGCTTAATGCTTCATCTGCTGAAAAATCTGCTTCAAAAATAAATGATTCGCAGCTTAATGAAATAAAAAAATCGATTGAAGAATTAAAAAATATGATTCCTCAAACAAAAAAAATTGCTTCTGAATCAGGAAACTTACATCCTTCTATAGAAATGATACAAAATCTTCTTTCTGATAATGATTTTTCAATTCAATATTGTAATTACATAACAGAAAAATTAAAAACTTTGTCTTTAGAGCAACTTGATGATGAAAATTATGTACAACGTACTGTAATAGATTGGATTGGAGAATCTATAAATATTGCTCCAGAAAAAGTGCAGAGAACGCCACATGTTTTTATTATAGTAGGACCTACAGGAGTTGGAAAAACAACGACGTTAGTAAAACTTGCCGCTCAGTTTGTTATGAATGCAAAAAAACAGGAAAAAAAAGTCGAATTGTGTTTTATAACAACAGATACAATGAGAGTAGGAGCACAGGAACAACTTTCTAAATTTGGTGCTCTTTTTAATCTTCAGGTGTTAAAAGCAGAAAACGCTATGGATGTGCAGAAAATTTATGAAGATGTAAAAGATCACGTTGATGCAATTTTTATTGATACAAGTGGCTATAGTCCTAATGATTCTGCACATATTGGAGCAATGAAGGAAACTCTTAATGTTCCAGGAATGAATCCTGATGTGTATTTAGCATTGATGGCTTCTACAAAATCAAGAGATTTAGTTAATATTATGCAAAATTATGAACCTTTTGGTTACAATTCTGTTATAATAACAAAATGTGATGAAACAAATCAGTATGGAAATGTGATTTCTGTAATTTGGGAAAAGAATAAAAACATTTCATATATTACAACAGGTCAAAAGGCTGCTGGTTGTATCGAAAAAGTAAATGTTTTTTATTTTTTAACTAGAATGATGGGTTTTAAGGTTGATAGAATTCATATCGAAGATAAATTTGGAGTTAATTAAATATGGAAGAACAGGCAGAAGATTTGCGGGAACTTTTAAGTGGTGGTTTAGCAGAATCGAATGATTCAATAACCAAAACTTCATCTGAAAAAAATCATAAAACACGCATCATTGCAATTACTAGTGGAAAAGGTGGTGTTGGAAAAACTAATATTTCTGTCAATATGGCAATTGCTTATGCACAGCTTGGTAAAAAAGTAATACTTATTGATGGTGACTTGGGAATGGCAAATGTAAATGTCGTATTAAATGTTATTCCTCAATATAATTTAATGCATGTAATTAATAAGAAAAAGTCGATGAAAGAAATTATTCTTGATACCGAATTTGGAATAAAATTTATTGCAGGTGCAAATGGATTTTCAAAAATTGCTAATTTAAGTAAAGAAGAACTTGAATATTTTGCAAAGCAGTTTAGTACGTTAGGAAACGCAGATATAATAATTATTGATACTGGTGCTGGAATTGCAAATAATGTTCTTCAATTTGTAGCTGCCGCTGATGAAGTTTATGTTGTAACAACGCCGGAGCCTACTGCAATTACTGATGCTTATGGAATAATAAAAATTATTACAACAGAAATAGTTGATCGCACAGTGAATTTAAAACTTCTTGTTAATCGAGTTCATTCTGCAGATGAAGGAAAACGTATTTCAGATAGAATAATTACGATTGTAGGGCAGTTCCTTGGTTATAAAGTTGATTACATCGGCTATGTTTACGATGATCCAATAGTTCAGGCTTCAGTAATACGACAAAAACCTTTTATTGTTGTAAATCCAACTTGTAAGCCTTCTGTGTGTTTAAAGCATATTGTAGGTCGCATTGAAAAAACAGGAGATGCTGGAAATGAAGGTGTATCTTCATTTTTAAAAAAATTTCTTGGAAAGAAAATGCGTTAAAATGATAAAGTTTTTTTAGTGTCTTTTTATAGATAGTTGATATATAATAGTAGAAAATATCATTTTTAAATGGGAGGTAGAAAATGAAAAATTTAAAATTCACAATTGGTTTTTCTGTTTTTGGTTTTCTGCTTTCTATTTTTTCAAGTTTACATACAGTTGCAAGAAGCATTGGAATGCGTTTTTTTATAGCATTATGTTTTGCATTATGTTTTGCTTTTCTTGCTGTCTTGATTGAGTTTGTTATGGAAAAGGTTTCTTCAACAGAATCGTTTCAAGTAAAAAATGAAGAAAATAGTCAAGCTTCTCCTTCGTCTCAGGCAGTTGATATTGTAATAAAAGATGAAGAATTGCCTTCAGAAGAGGGTGCTTCAGAGTTTTTTGTTGGAAAAAATCATCAAATGCTCACTGATGAAGATTTGCAGGAAGCAAAATCGTATTCTGAAAATCTTAATGAAGAGCAACCAGGCGTTTCTGTAAAAAAAGATTCTTCATCTTTTTCTGAAAGTACGGATTCAAATTTAGTAAAAAAAGATTCCTCAACCGTTGACAGTGGATTTGTTCCATTGAATTTTTCAGAAAATCAGACAAATATTTCAGGAGTTGAGTCAAAAACAATCGAAGAGTTAAAATCCGACGAAAAAAAGGCAAAAATGTCTGCAATGCCAGATTTTAATATTTCTGAAAATCTAGATGTTCTTCCTGATTTGGAAAATATTCCTGAAATTCAGACTGAAAAAACTGAAAGTGAAACTGGTTTTTCACAAGATTCAGAGTTTTCAGAAAATAAAAGTGCAAATACTGTTTCAAGTTCTTCTTTTAAAGAAAAAACTGATGGACAAGATGCACAACTTATGGCTAAAGCGATTAGTACTTTGCTTTCAAAAGATAAATAATAAGGTAAGGTTTATATGGACGAAATTACGGCTGAAGAAAAAGATCAGATTCCCGTTAAAACATCAATTAATGATGAAAGAGAAGAAGATTTATTGTGGGACGAGTATATAAAAACTCATTCAAAAAAAATTCGTGATAAATTTATAAGGCAATACATGCCGCTTGTAAAATATGTTGCTGGTAAAGTTGCTGTTGGAATGGCTAGTAACGTTGAGTTTGATGATCTTGTAGGCTTTGGTCAGTTTGGTCTTATTGATGCAATTGAAAAATATGACCCAGCAAAGTGTGTAAAATTTAAAACTTATGCTGTAACAAGAATTCGTGGTGCAATTTTTGATGAACTTAGGGAAATTGACTGGATTCCTCGTTCTGTTCGTCAAAAATCAAGGGAAATTGAAGAAACAATTGTTGACCTTGAAGCTCGGCTTGGTAGAACTGCAAGTGATACAGAAATTGCCGGTGCATTAAAAATTAGTGAAGATGAATATCATAAAACTGTTATGAAAGTGTCTGGAACAAGTGTGCTTTCATTAAACGAAGTGTGGTGTTCCGGTGATAATTCAGATAATATTTCTATTGGCGATTCAATAGAATCTCCTTCAAGTTTAAATCCTGATGTTATTGCTGAACGTGATGAAATTAGAAAAGTTATTATTAATGCAATAAATGAGCTTCCAGAAAAAGAAAAAATGGTTATTGTTCTGTATTATCATGAAGATCTTACTTTTAAGGAAATTGGAAAAGTTTTGGATGTAAGTGAATCTCGTATTTCTCAGCTTCATGCAAATGCAAATACAAGATTAAGAGCAAAACTTACAAGTATTAGAAAAGGAATTATCTAAGAAAAATGTATTCACTGGAAAAAATCCGCGAAGAAATGGCAAAACGACTCGAATTGGACAATCAGGCTCATAGTGTCGTTGTTAATGCAGATAATATTGATGAAGCTCTTGCGGATGCGTCTGTTCAGCTTGAAACAAAGCTTAATGGTCTTGAATACGAAGTTGTAGAAAAGGGAAGTAATGGCTTTTTGGGAATAGGAAAAAAGCCGTGGAAACTTAGAATATACCAAAATGCAGAAGCAATCGAAGCAAAAAGAAAATCTGCTTCCGATGATTTGTTTGATGAAAATACATTTAATGAAGAACAAGCTGTTGTTAATCGGGATGGTATTTTTTATGTTCATCGTTTTGGTTCATCTATAAAGTTAAAAGTTATTCCGCCGTTAGGAAAAGGGCGAAATATTGATATTTCAGAAATTCTTGATAAAGTAAAACGAACAGATACAGAAGATTTTGATGAAAAACTTATTAATAAATATGCGAAATCTGGAACGGACGATAAATATGAAACAGTTGGCTCTTATAAGCATATTGCAGCAGGGGATGCAATTGTTTCTGTAGAAATTTCAAAAGATGAAATGCATGGAACGATTACTGTTGATCCGCCTGCAATGGGTGGAGCAGACTGTACTTTTGATATGATAGAAAAAGCTTTAAAAGCACAAGGTGTAAGGGCTGGAATAAATGAAGATAAAATTTGGGAATTTGTGGATGTTCCTGTTTATTCAACTCCGTTTGAAGTAGCTTCTGCGGTTCTTCCAGAAAATGGAAAAGATGCTTATGTTCAGTACAATTTTGAAACTGATGCAAGTAAAATAAAGGCAAAGGAATCTTCTTCGGGAAATATCGATTTTAAGGAACTTAATAATATTCAGAATGTAGTTCAGGGGCAGGTTCTTGCAAAAAAAATTGCTGCAACCCGTGGAAAAGGTGGAAAAACTCTTTTTGCAAAATATCTTGAAGCCCAAAATGGTAAAGATATTCAAGTTCAACTTGGTAAAAATGTTTATTTTGATAAAGATGGCATAACGATTTTGGCCGGTTGCGATGGGCAAGTTCTTTTTGAAAATGGAAAAGTATCAGTTGAGCCACTTTTGACTTTGGATGCAGTAAATATAAAGAGTGGAAATATTCAATTTGTAGGTTCTGTAATTATAAAAGGTGTTGTTGAAGACGGTTTTGATGTTCGTGCAACAGGTTCAATTGATATAGGCGGAACCGTTGGAAAGTGTAAAATTGAATCAGAAAATGGTGATATTGTCATTCATCAAGGTGTTTTTGGCAAAAACGAAGGTTATATAAAAGCTGGAAAATCATTGTGGTGTAAATTTGTTCAGGAAACAAAAATTGAAGTTGAAGAAAATTTAATTGCAACAGATAGTCTTATGAATTGCGAAGTTACAGCAATGAAAAACATTATTCTTCACGGAAAAAAAGCTCAGATTACCGGCGGAAATCTTTTTGCCACAGAAGAAATTTGTGCAAGAACAGTTGGTTCTCCAGGTGGTGGTGCTACAACTACGCTTTCTGTCGGTCTTGATCCTCGTGCAAAGAAAAAACTTGATGACTTTCAGGAACGGCTTGCAATTCTTGTAAAAGAACTTGAAAGTTTGGATATGGATATTTCAACTCTTGAAAATACAAAAAAAGTCAGAAGATCTCTTCCTAAAGAAAAAGAAGAAAATTTAAAAAAACTTATGGAACGAAAAGGGGAAATTCTTTCTGAATCAAAAGAAATTAATAAAGAAGTCGAAGCACTTCAGGCTCATTTAAGAGATTTAAAAACGGTTGGAAGAGTAAAAGTTGAAGGTGTTACTTACCCTGGAACAAAAATATATGTAAGAGATGTTCTGGATGAAGTTCATACCGAAGTTTCAAGTTGTACATTTTATTTTGAAAATTCTTTTGCCAAACGTGGAAAATATGAACCTCCAGCGATAGATGTTACAAAAGGACCTGAAGGATATAAATAATGGGATTACAACCGTTGGATTTACAAACAATGTATTCTCAGATGTCAAATGTTGCCCGTCAGGTTTCTGGAGTTGAACAAAGTCTTAAAGCAATCCAGGACACAAAAGTTGCAGAAAGCTTAAAAAAAGCGGAAGAACAGAAAAAAAAAGTTTTAGAAGCAGAAAAACAAAGTGGAACTGGTTCTGTAAATAAAGACGGAAAAAATACACAGAATAAATCTGACGATTCTGAAAAAAACGATGAAAATAAAAATAATGAAGAAAGTTCTGTTGCTAATGAAAATAAATATCGACTTAAAGAATCATATATTGGTCAGCATGTAGATATTACGAGGTAAAAATTGACAATCGTTTTTATTTTGGTTTGTATATTTAATATTGTGATGTGGATAATTTTTTTGCATCATTTTAAAAATCTTTTTACAACAGATGATATTATTTCTGCAACAAAAGAAGAAGTTAATAAAATTCTTATGGATTTGGATTTACAAACAGAAAGAAACTTATCTTTAATGGATAATTCAATTTCTAAAATGAGGTCTTTAAATGCTGAAATTGAAAAAAAACTTAAGGTTTTTGATGAATTAAGAAGTTCAAATATTGGTACTTCTAAAATCAATGAAAAAATTAATTCAAAATCATCTTTGCATCAAAAAAGAAATGCTCTTAATTCTTATGAACGAACTAAAAATTCAAAAAAGAATATAAATTCAGAATCTACAGTTGTTCTTACTCGAAATGGCGAACAATTTTCTGCGGAACCGATGCAATCGACTCTTTTTAATGAAAAAAACGATTTTGAACCAGCAGAAAAATCGGATATAAAACTTAAAACTCAAGAAATTCATACAAATGAATATGGCGAAACCTACGCAAAAGTTCCTGTTATTGAGCCAGATATTTATGTTCCAGAAAAACCCGTTGATTTAAGTAAAGGTAAAGAAACTCTAAAAGACAAAATTTTAATGTTCTTTGATCAAGGTTATAATGTGGATTCAATTTCCCGTGAATTAGGCTGTTCTGCAACAGAAGTTCAGTTTGTACTTGATATTGAACGTCCTGAAGTTTAATTTTTTTGCGTAACAATTCTTCATTTTTGTTGTTTTATAGTTGTCTTAAAAGTAATTGAGAGAAATACCTTAAAAATATTTTGTTCCACTTTGTTTTTTTGTTGTATTTTATCTTTTTTAGATTATACTTTAGGACAGAACATTTTTTTTAACAACTTTAGTGGGGTAAAAATGGATTTTCAGTTACAAGAGTTAATTGACAAAATAAAAAAAGACGGAATTTCTGAAGCAGAATCTCAAGCTGCAGAAATTACTACTAAGGCGGAAAAAAAAGCCGCATCTATTTTAGAAGAAGCTCAGAAAAAAGCTGATGACATGGTAAAGTCTGCTAATGCAGAGATTGCACGTCTTGAAAAAGCAAGTGAAGATGCAATTGTTCAAGCATCGCGCAATATGCTTATAACTTTCCGTGATTCTTTAGTTTCTGAACTGGATAATATTATTAAAGCTGAAACAGCAAAAACGTATTCTCCTGATTTAATGAAATCGCTGATTCCTGAAACTGTAAAAGCCTGGACTAAAAATACTGATGCTTCTGAATTATCAGTTCTTTTAAGTGAAAAAGATTTAGCCTTGCTTGAAAGTGAATTAAAAGGTGCATTAAAAGCTGAAATTTCAAAAGGTCTTGAATTAAAAGTTGATAATGCTTTAACTGGTGGTTTTAGAATTGGCGTTAATAATGGTTCTGCATTTTATGATTATTCTGCAGAAGCCGTTGCAGATTTGTTTTCTGCATATTTGAACCCGCGTGTTGCAGATTTGATGAAAAAGGCTGCAAAAGGAAATAATTAGTGAAACAACAATATTATCTGGTGGCACAGTTGCCTGATCTTTCTGCAGCTAAAGAAAAATCAGTATTACCTGTTACAGAAAAATATTATAGGGATTTGTGTTCACGTTTCTTTGACGAAAAGGAAATGCAGGTTTTGAATAAGCTTTCGCTTGAACCTCCTAAGAATCCTGAAAAAACAGGTTCAACTTTTCTTGACTGCTGGTTTGATTTTGAACGCAGTCTGCGTTATGCACTTGTTCAGGTGCGTTCACAAAAAATGAAAAAAGATGCTGGTTCTATTCCTGTTTCTATTTCTGCAGATTTAATTCAAGCGGCTAGAACTGCTGTTGGAATGGATAGTCCTCTTTCAGCAGAGTTATTCCTTTTTGAATTTCGACTTGGAGTTTTAGATTCTATTTCTCCAATGGATTATTTTTCTACTGATTCTGTTCTGTCTTATGGCATTCGCCTTATGCTTCTTGAACGAATTAAGAAATTTAACAAAGAAAAAGGAACAGAATCTTATCACAAAATTTATGATACTATACTTGGAGAAGCTATATGACAGAAACAAAAGGTAAGGTAGTTGGTATCAATGGAAACATGGTTTCTGTTAAGTTTGACGGAAATATTTCCATGAACGAAGTTGCTTACGTTAATGTAGAAGGCAAAAAACTTCGTGGCGAAGTTATCCGTATACGTGGTGATGTTGCCCAACTTCAGATTTTTGAAATGACACAAGGAATTAAAGCCGGTGATTCAGTTGAATTTGCTGGAAATATGCTTTGTGCTCTTCTTGGACCAGGTCTTCTTGGTCAAGTTTATGATGGTCTTCAGAATCCTCTTCCGTTGGTTGCAGAAAAAGCAGGATTCTTCCTTGAAAGAGGTGTATACGTTGATCCTCTTAATAAAGAAACAAAATGGGACTGGACACCTTGTGTAAAACCTGGCGATAAAGTTTTAAGAGGGGATGCAATCGGTTCTGTTCCGGAAGGTCCATTTTCTCATAAAATACTTGTTCCATTTGGTATTCTTGGAACTTGCACAGTAAAAAGTGTGACTCAGGCAGGCTCATTCAAAATTACAGATACAATGGCTGTTGTAACTGATGAAAAAGGAAAAGATCATACTCTTACAATGTGTTTTGAATGGCCTGTAAAACGTGCCGTAGATTGTTATGCAGAACGTCTTGCACCAACTGAAACTATGGTAACTAAAACTCGTCTTATTGATACATTTTTCCCTGTTGCTAAAGGTGGTACTTATTGTATTCCAGGACCTTTCGGTGCGGGTAAAACTGTAATTCAACATACTACAAGCCGAAATGCTGACGTTGATATTGTTATTATTGCTGCCTGTGGTGAACGTGCTGGTGAAGTTGTAGAAACAATTAAGGAATTCCCTGAATTGATTGATCCTCGTACAGGCGAATCATTGATGAAACGAACAATTATTATTTGTAATACATCTTCAATGCCAGTTGCAAGCCGCGAAGCTTCAGTTTATACATCTGTTACTTTGGCTGAATATTATCGCCAGATGGGCTTACATGTTCTTCTTTTGGCAGATTCTACTTCCCGTTGGGCACAGGCACTTCGTGAAATGTCTGGTCGTTTGGAAGAGATTCCTGGAGAAGAAGCATTCCCTGCTTACCTTGAATCTTATATTGCCGCTTTCTATGAAAGAGCAGGTTACGTTAGACTTAGAGACGGTTCAAAAGGTTCTGTTACAATTGGTGGTACAGTTTCTCCTGCCGGTGGTAACTTTGAAGAACCAGTTACTCAGGCAACATTGAAAGTTGTTGGCGGTTTCCATGGTCTTACTCGTGAACGTTCTGATGCTCGAAAGTTCCCTGCTATCGATCCAATCAACTCTTGGTCAAAATATAAGTCTGTAATTCGTGAAGACTGGGTAAATTATGCACGCAGTGTATATAAAGCCGGTGTTGAAGTAAATCAGATGATGAAAGTTGTTGGTGAAGAAGGTACTACAACAGAAGACTTCGTTACTTATATGAAGAGCGAATATTTGGATAACGTATACTTCCAGCAGAATTCATTTGATGAAGTTGATGCTGCCGTTAGTGTTGAACGACAAACGTATACATTCAAAAAAGTTCTTACAATTCTTGCTTCTGATTTTGAACTTTCAGATAAAGATGATGCCAGAACTTTCTTTAATCAGTTAAGACAAAAATCTTTAGACTGGAATTATATTGCATGGAATACTCCAGAGTTCAAGGCTAAAGAAAAGGAAATTGATGAACTATATGCCTCTAAAAAAGGTACTTTGAAGGCTGAAACTATTGAAATGCTTAAGGATGGTGAATAATGAGTAAAATTTATAGCCGAATTGAATCTATTGTAGGTTCCGTTATCACTGTAAAAGCTGACAATGTAGCCTACGGTGAACTTGCAGAAATTGAAACTGTATTTGGTAAATCGCTTGCAGAAGTTAACAAGATTGATGGTGATACTGTTTCTTTGCAGGTTTTTGCTGGTGGTCGTGGTGTTTCAACTGGAGATCATATAAGATTTCTTGGACACAGAATGGAAGTTTCCTTTAGTGAAAATCTTCTTGGACGTATATTTAATGGTTCAGCAGAACCTCGTGATAATGGTCCGGCTCTTACTGATAATCTTGTTGCAATTGGTGGTCCTTCTGTAAATCCTGCTAAACGTATTATGGCACGTCGTATGATTCGTACTGGTATCCCTATGATTGATATGTTTAATACGCTTGTTATTTCACAAAAACTTCCAATTTTCAGTATTTCAGGCGAACCATACAATCAGCTTCTTGCACGAATTGCAATGCAGGCAGAAGTTGATGTTATCGTTCTTGGTGGAATGGGCTTAAAATACGATGACTACCTTTATTTTAAGGATACTCTTGAAAATGGTGGTGCTCTTTCTAAAACTGTAATGTTTATGCATACCGCTGCAGACCCAACAGTAGAATGTCAGAAAATTCCTGACCTTTCACTTGCTGTTGCTGAACAGTTTGCTCTTCAAGGTAAAGATGTACTTGTTCTTCTTACTGATATGACTAACTTTGCAGATTCTATGAAAGAAATTGCAATTACACAGGAACAGGTTCCATCTAATCGTGGTTATCCTGGCGATTTGTATTCGCAGCTTGCAAGTCGTTACGAAAAAGCCGTTGACTTTGAAGGTGCAGGTTCTGTTACCGTTCTTGCTGTTACAACAATGCCTGGTGATGATGTAACTCATCCGGTTCCAGATAATACTGGTTACATTACAGAAGGTCAGTATTACCTTAAAGGTGGAAGAATTGAGCCGTTTGGGTCTCTTTCTCGCTTAAAGCAGAATGTTAATAGTTCAACTCGTGATGATCACCGTGCATTAATGGATGGTATGATTCGTCTTTATTCAAATTACAAAGATACTCTTGAAAAGAAATCAATGGGTTTCAATATGTCTGCATGGGATGAAAAACTTCTTGCATACGGAAAAGAATTTGAAGAAGAAATGATGGATCTTTCTAAAAATATCAAACTTGAAGATGCACTTGATCTTGGCTGGAAGATTCTTAGCGATTGTTTTGAACCTTCTGAAACAGGTATAAAAACTGCTTTGGTAGAAAAATACTGGCCAAAAAAGAGTTAATATTTGATTGATTTTTTAAGATGGTTTTGCTTTGCAAAATATAATAAATTCTGATAGCAGAAGGGAACTGTATGGCAAAAATAAAGCTGACTAAAAATGAACAAAAAGTTCAGAAAGATGCACTGAAAATGTATCAGCGTTATCTTCCGACTTTAACATTAAAAAAGCAGCAGCTTCAGTCAGAGATTCGTTCTATAGATTTAAAAGCCAAAGAAGTTCGCGAACAACGCAGACAACTTGAAAAAGAATTTGACGAGTGGATTTCTGTTTTTGGCGAATCAGAAGCATTTAAGCCCGGAATGGTAACTGTAAAAAATATAAAAAAAGGTTTTGGCAATATTGCTGGCGTTACAATTCCAGTTTATGAAGGTGCAGATTTTAGCCGTGGTGATTATGATTTATACGAAACTCCTTTATGGATTGATATGGCTGCTGACAGAATGGAAAAGGCTCTTTCTTTAGATTTAGAGGCTGAAGTTCTTGATGAGCAGGTTCGCTTGCTTTCAAAAGAATTAAGAACAACAACTCAGCGTGTAAATCTTTTTGAAAAAGTTAAGATTCCTGAAACAAAGGCAAATATCAAAAAGATTTCTGTATATCTTGGCGATGAGCAGGTTGCGGCCGTTGTACGCAGTAAAATCTCTAAAAAGAAACTTCAGGCTGTTTCAGATGCTAAAAAGGAGGCTTTAAAATGATAGTTCAGATGAAAAAAGTCTCTCTTGTTGTTCTAAATAAAGAACGTCGGGAAGCATTGAAACAATTAAAAAAGATAGGTGTTGTACACCTTGAACAACTTGAAGGTAAAGGAGAACAACTTTCATATTTAAAAGAAGTTCGCAGTAATGCCGAAAACGCTGTTTCTATTCTTTCTGAGGTAAAACTTCCTAAAAAAATGCCGGAAGTACAAAAACTTACAGATAAAGAAATTGTAGAAAATTGCAAAACGGTAGTGTCTCTTTCTGAACAGAAAAAAAAGTTGCAGGAAGAAATTTCTTCTTATACAGCAGAATTAGAACGACTTGAAATGTGGGGTGGTGTAAATCCAAAGGATTTTGCATATCTTAAGGGAAAAAAGATTTCCTTAAAAATGTATGAGATTCCAGAGGATAAATACAATCTTATTGAAGATGATTTAAAAACAATATCTGTAAACCGCAGTAAAAAAATTGTGCGTTTTCTTTTGCTTGATGCAACGGAAGAACGTCCTTTGAATCTTCCTAGCGAAGCGTATGAAGTTCCACTTCCGGAATTTTCAACTGAAGAGTTAAAGTCTTTTGTTTCTGAAAATCGAAGCAGAATAGAAGAAATTAATAAAGAACTTGTTTCTCTTGCAGTTTTTGTTCCACAGATAAAAAATTATGAACCTTCTCTTTTAAAAGACATTGAATTTGAGAATATCTGTTCGGGAATGCCACAAGAAGATGAAGGAAAATCTTACGATTTAGCATGGATTTCTGGTTTTGTTCCTGTTGATAGTCTTGAAAAGCTACAAAATGCTGTAAAAGAAAATGGCTGGGCTCTTTCTTGTTCAGATCCTTCAGATGAAGATGATGTTCCAACAAAACTTAAAAATAATAGATTTGTAAGTTTAATTTATCCACTTACAGATTTCTTGGGAACAGTTCCTGGTTATCATGAATATGATATATCTGGTTGGTTTCTTTTGTTTTTTACAGTTTTCTTTGGAATGATTTTTGGCGATGGCGGATACGGACTTCTTGTAACGGTTGTTACATTGCTTATGATGCTAAAATCAGTAGCAAAAAAACAAAAAGTAAGTCCAATGTTATCTCTTGTGCTGCTTTTAGGACTTGCTACTGTCGCATGGGGTTGGATTACATGTACATGGTTTGGACTTACGCCAGAACAACTTAAGAGTTTTGGTTTTGATTTCCTTTGTGATCATTCATTTAAGTTGCTTTCAAATGCTTATTCAACAATGCCAGACGGAAGCGATACACTTTGGTCACTTCCATGGACTGCACAAGGTGTTGGTCTTACTACCGCACAAAACTTACAGATTTTCTGTTTTACATTAGGCTTTTTACAACTTTCTGTGGCTCATTTTAAGGGAATTGCACGCTATCATAAGTCATTAAAGATGCTTGGAGAACTTGGCTCATTGCTACAACTGTGGGGAATGTTCTATGTAGTTCTTAATATGGTTGTAAGTTCTTCAATCTTTGCTTTTAATGAAGTTATTTATGGCGTTCCAGTTGGTAAACTTTCTATCGGGCTTGTTGGTTTTGGTTTTGCTTTAAGTTTTGTATTCAGTAATTATGATGGAAGTATTGCAAAATCAATTCTGGAAAGTTGTAAGAACATAATCTCAGTGCTTCTTGGTGTAGTAAACGTATTTTCGGATATTGTTTCATACATCAGGCTTTGGGCTGTAGGTCTTGCAGGGGCTGCAATATCAAATACTGTAAATACTATGGCAGGACCTATTTTGGGACACGCTGTGATGTTTGCAGCAGCAATTTTATTGCTAGTATTTGGTCATGGACTAAATATGGTATTGAACTTGCTTTCTGTAATTGTTCATGGTGTACGTTTGAATACACTTGAATTTTCTAATCATCTTGGCATGTCTTGGTCAGGTTTTAAATATGCTCCGTTTGCAGAAACGGAAGTTAAAAAATAAAAATATATATTCTGCAGGGCGAAATGTTCTGCTATAGGAGTTAATTATGAATTTTGGTTTGTTAGGTGCTGCTCTTTGTATGGGTATTGCTGCTATTGGTTCTGCAGTTGGAATTGGTATTGCCGGTCAGGGTGCAATTGGTGCATGGAAACGTTGTTATGTTAATAATAAACCTGCTCCATTCATTCTTACAGTTTTTGCCGGTGCTCCTTTAACACAGACTATTTATGGTTTTCTTTTAATGCAGTCTATGGTTGGAAAGCTTAATGCTGGTACAATGGACGGTGCAACTGCTCTTGGTTTGGGTATTGCTTCTGGATTAGGTATGATGTTTTCTGCTATTGCACAGGGAAAAGCTGGTGCCGCAGGTTCTGATGCACTTGGTGAAACAGGAAAAGGTTTTGCTCAGTACATCATGGTTGTAGGTCTTTGCGAAACTGTTGCTTTGTTCGCAATGGTATTCTCTATGATTGCATAGAAACAATAAAAAAATCGGGTTACCTTAAGTGTTATACTTTTTAGGTAACCTTTTTTTTATTTATATTCAAAATATAAACTCACCTTTAATTTGCATTGTCATCTACAAGTTCTGCAATTGCATCAACATCTGAATGCTGATGATTATTTGAAGGATTAGCACTTAAGATTTTTATTTTTACTGATGAGCCTGGTTTTATGTTATCGTTAAGTTTTTTAGATGAAACAATCTTACAGTGAAGAAAGTTTTCAGAAAGAGCATGATATACGCTTTTTTTATCATTTGATATAAAGACTACGGGCTTTTTTACTGTTTCTAAAACGCCATAAACAGTCTTTTCTATAAAACTATTTATATATTCAATTCTATTTTTTTTAGCCCATTCTGTAAGTTTTTCCGCTCTTTTTCCGCTTGTTTCCTGTGGTATTTTAGGTTTCATATCAAAGGCTTCTGTTCCTGGTCTTGCACTAAACGGAAAAACGTGAACCCATGAAAAATTGCACTTTTTACAAAGTTCAAAAGTATCGTTAAAATCTTCGTCAGTTTCGGAAGGAAAACCTGTTATTATATCGCATGAAATAAACGGATTTTCTTTTGCAGACCTAAGTTTTTTGCATACGTTTTCAACAGTTTGAAAAGTGTAACTTCTTTTCATTAATTTTAATATCTTATTACTTCCACTTTGAACAGAAAGGTGAAAGTAGGGACGAATGCGTTCATTTTTTATAACTTCACAAAAATCATCATCAACAGATTCGGGATAAAGGCTTGAAATTCTAAAACATATATTTTTTGTATTTTCAAGACATAATCTTAAAAGCGTACTGAACTTTATAAATCCGTCCTTATATTTTCCATAGTATTGGCTTATATTTACAGCGGTAATAACGACTTCTGCCTGACCTAAATGTTCAAGTTTCTGAACTCTGGAAATAACTTCTTCGGCATCTAGTGAAACAGATTTTCCGCGTGCAATATTTATTGTGCAGTAACTGCATTTACAATTACAGCCATCTTGAATTTTTATAGAAGAACGACTATGAAAAACAAACGAATCTGCTGATAACTTAAAGGCATCTTCGCTTATTCCTGGTTTTTCTGGCTCTGAATAAAAAAGATTTTGATTAAGTTTCTTTGCAAAATTTTCTGCAAAATCACCAGGAATAGAACAATCGTCTTTATTAAAAACAGAATTAAGTTCGCTTTTTAAAAGTTCAGGAACTTTTGTAATCCTGCTTTTTAACTGACCTTTTAGAACAGCAACTCGCGGAGAAATTGATTTTATTTCATTTGCAGAAAGCTGAGCATAACAACCTGTTACAATTACAAGTGCATTAGGACATTTTTCTAAAAGAAGCCGAATAATTCTTCTGTCTTTTTGTTCTGATTTTTGAGTTACGGCACAAGTATTAACAATGCAAAGAATTGTTTTTTCATCGTTTTCATTTTTGCTAAGAATTGGCGTTGGGCAAACAGTAAAACCTTCTTTTATAAAGACACTTGCCGCACTTTCGCTTTCAATTTGATTTAATCGGCAGCCAATAGTTTCAAAACGAATATTAAAATCTTTCACTTTATTTTACTGAAGTTTAGAAGCAACTCTGTTTCTACCACGTTCTGCTTCTATAGAAGAAGAATCCAATCTTAAAGCCTCATCATATGCTTTTGCCGCTTCAGGATAATTTTTTGCCATTTCACGAGCATATCCAAGCCGAATCCACCAAGCAGTTATTAAAGGCTCTTTTCTTACCGCTGTAGAAAGAGCAATATCTGCATGCTGGTAGCGACCTTCGCGGATAAAAATCTCGGCCATATAGTAATAGGCAGTTCCAACTCGGCTAGCACTATCCGGAGCACTTGCTACATACTTTTGAAACTGTTCCATTGCCGCAGCATTTTTACCTAAAAAATATCTTGCTTCGCCTAAAACTTCTGTAAGGCGTAAGTCATATTGGCTTATTTTTAAGCCTTGCAACGCTCTTTGTTCTGCTTCAAGATACTGTTTATTCTGAACTAATGCCCAGCACATTACAACATAAGATTCAACACGATTCGGATTTTGCGAAAGTTCCTGTTCACAAACAGCAACTGATTCTGCATATTTTCCGTTGCGGTACAAAACAAGTGCGTCCTGTTTTATGCTTTGGGAAAAAAGCGGAAGGGAAAAAGCAAAACAAAATATAACTGAAAATATTCTTACAACAGATTTTTTCATACTTTTATAAATCCTATTTTATCATTGTACAACGACCAGTAAATGTACTTCCTGGTTCAAGAACAATTTGACGCGAGGTAATATCGCCGTCTACAGAGCCTGTTGAAGTTATAAAAATCAAATCTTTTCCAGAAACGTTTCCGTGAACTTTACCTTTTACCAAGATTCTTACGGCATTTATATCAGCATTAACTTCAGAACATTTATCGATTACGAGATCGCTTGTTGCATCGATTTTTCCATTTACTTTTCCACGAATCATAAATGGTTTTACAAACTTTATATTTCCAGTAAATTTAATTCCCTTTTCAATTATTGTATCAAAGGCTTCGTCTTCAAGGTCAAAAAAATCAGATTCTTTTACGTCAAACATAATATCATTTTACATTTCAAAATAATGATAGTCAAGGAATGATAAAAGGTGCTTGCAATATCAAAGATATTTTATAAAATCATAGATATAAAAATCTTCTTTCAAAAGTTTTTTTATAATTTTTCAGTGTTACAGTGTTTGTTTTTCTGGGAAAAACAGTTTGTTTTATCGGAAGAAACAAAGTGTTTCATCGGGAAAAACAGTTTGTTTCATCGGGATAAACACTTTGTTTTGCCCGGAAAAACACTTTGTTTCATCGGAAAAAACACTCTGTTTTATCGGATGAAATACTTTGTTTTATCAAAAGAAACAACCTGTTTCTTCCATAGAATAAATGTCGAATTTTAGGAAAAATAGTAAAAACGCTCTCAGCGGCTTTCCAATTTGCTACAGATGGTTGTGCTCAAGCTTCGCTTGAATGGGTTCGGGTTGCTCCGCAACCTTAATCGTTCCCATCGCACAAAATCTTCGCAAATTGTAAAGCCGCTTACGCTTTTATCTGTTTGCTAAAAAAACTCGACACTTATGCTAATTAGTTTTAATCGAGGCAAGTAACGAATCTACTTCGTTTTTGCGGTGCGAAGGATTCTTTATTTGAACTACGGTAAGATACTTTTCTGCACTGGAATTATCTCCTAAAGCAATGCAAACTTTTGCAAGTTCAATGTATGAATCCCATGAAGAAGAATCTTTTTGCAGCACCTGAATGTAAGTTGTTTTTGCATTATCAAACTGTTTTGAAGAGGCAAATGCCTGAGCCAAATTAAAACGAACATCATTATTTTCAGGCTGAATCTTAAGTGCATTCTGAAAATACTTTATTGCGTTTTCATATTCTTCAGAAGAAAGATATGCACTGCCCAAATTGTTATTTACTTCAAAGTTGTTTTTATCTATTGAATATGCCTTTAAAAAGAGCTGTAAAGCAGTTTGCGTGTCTGGAGGCGTCATATTCATATACATTACGCCAAGATTAATCTGTGTCTTTAAGTGGTCAGGGTTATATTGAAGAACTTCTGCATATTTTTGAATTGCTTCGTTTGTGTTCCCTGATTTTTCGCTCATAAGTGCATAGTTATAGATAACATTTGCTCTGTTTGTTTTATTTTTAATCTGAGAGCATGAATCGTATGCTTTTTTTGCATATAAAACTGCATCCGAAAGTTTATCTTCTTCAAAAAGAACAGTAGAAAGGTTGTAATACGTCATAGAATCTTCTGTTCCTGATGGAAGCATTGCAAGAGATTGCTTAAATGTTGATTCTGCTTCCTGGTATTTTTTTGCCTGATAATACACAGAACCAAGTTCGTTAAGGGCAAATCTGTTTGTATTATTTATTTTTAATACATTTTGATAAGCACTTATTGCACCAATATAATCTTTTTGCAAAGAAAGAATTCTTCCTTCTTCTAAATAAGATTTTTCATGACGAGGGTCTATATCGTGTGCCCTGCGGAACTCTGAAAGGGCCGATTTTGAATCATTTAATTTATTGTTAGTTAAGCCAAGATTGTAACGGGCAGGGGCGAAACTTCCATTTAACTGGCATGCTGTTGTAAAGGAATATTTTGCTTCTGTGTATTTTTTCATCATATATTGAACGCGGCCAAGATTATAGTAATATAGATAATTTTTAGAAGTATCGTTTTGTGCAGCCTTTGTAAGATGATCAAGTGCTTTTTGGTAATTCTTTTTATCAAAAGCGTCCATTCCAAGAATGTATTGGCTTTCTGCATTTTTAGGGTCAAGCGAAACTGCTTTTGACGCATATTCAATGGCAGCGTTTTGTAACTTTTGTTTGTCCTCTGGATTAGACGCATTTAAAGAGGCTTGATATAAAGAAGAAGCCATTTCTGCATTTTTTGCTGCAGAAAACGCTGGCTCTCCGTCTGAAATAGGAAGAGCGTCTTGTGCTTTCTTAAAATTAGTAAGGGCAGAATCAATGTTTCCGCTGTTTAATGCAGATTTTCCCTGCTGAATAAAATCGTTTACATTTGCAATTTCTGCTTTAAGTTTTGCGTTTTTCTTTTGAAGTGCTTCTTCGGCAGCTTTTCTTGCCGCGTCTTCTTTTTTACGCTGTTCTTCTGCTGCCTTAGCCATAGCCTTTTGTTCTTCCTGACGTTCCTTTTCAAGTTTTGCGTTTTCCTGCTGTTTTCGCATAAGGTCTGTCATTTCTTTTTGCTGGCGGGCGTTTTGTGCATTCGTTCTTGCAAGTTCACTTTTCATTGAATCAAGTGAAGATTGAAGAGCATCGGTATCGATATTTACGTTTACGTTTGGATTTATGCTTGTTCCTGCTTCATTTTTGTCTTTTGCAGCAATTATTTTTCTCATTAAATCTTGAATTTCTTTATCATCAGGATTTTTAAGGAATAAGTCCTGCAAAGCGTCTAATGCTCTGTCATAAGAAGAATTGTCATAATAAAAATTGGCAAGTGAAATCTGCTTATTCCTTAAAGAAGAGCCGGAACAACTTCTTGCACATAAAACAATAATCAAAGTTACTATAGCTAAAACAACAGAACAGATTGCAATCTTCTGCTTTTTTGTAAGTTTTGAAATAATTCCTTTTTTGTTAAAACTGTAAACATCATCAAATTTGTACATATTTCCCCTTTAAAATTATTTATTTTATTTTTATTTTTTTATTCAAGTTCGCTTTCGTAATCGTAGTTAAGAACTTCTTCTGCCCCGGCAGTCATATTTGTAGTATCGGTTTGTTGCAAGGAATTTGCAACTTCTTCCAAGAGTTTTCTGCGTCGTTCTTCTTCGGCGGCTCTTTGTTCTGCGGCAAGTGCTTCCTGTTCTGCTTTTTGGCGGGCCATTTCTTCCTGAAGGCGTTTGTTTTCTTCTTCAAGGCGTTTTTGCTCTTCGGCAAGGCGAACGGCTTCTTCTTCCTGTCGTTGAATCTCTTGTTCAAGATACGCAATCAGGCGTTTTATTTCTGGTGTTTGCGGATCATTTGGAAGTTCAAGTACAAAGCGTTTGTAGTCAACAAGGCAGTCTGAATATTTTTTTTGCATAAGACGTGCGTTTGCTCTGTTTAAAAGCGAATCGTAATAATCAGGAGACGCTGCTAAGGCAAGGGAATAGCAACTTTCGGCTTTTTGGTAGTTTCCTGCGGCGTAAGCAACATTTCCTTCATTAAACAAAAGAAGTTTTCGGTTTTGAACTCCTGAGTTTATTCCACGTTCAAATGCGTTCATTGATTTTTCATATTGACCAAGCTGAAAGTAGGCAAGACCTAAAAAGTTCCATGTGTCAGTGGAAATATTTCCTTCCAAGATTTCTTTTTCAAGCAAAGTAACTGCTTCTCCTGGATTGTTTGCTTTAAAAAGTTTTTCACCTTCAGAATCTGCGTAAATAGAAAAGTGCGTAAAAAGAAATACAAATGCAAACATTGCAATAATAAACTTGTTTTTTTTCATTACTAGTATTTTATCATAAAAATTATGAATATGAAATTGCATAAAACTATTCTGTTCTCCGTACAAGATGAAAAAGATTCTCCCTTGTTATAGTTGTATAGCAAGGTCTTCCGTGCGGACAATGCGGGTCTTTTAGATTTAATGCAATTCGTGCAATCTTTTCGGCGGCGGCATTTTCTAAAACAGTTCCGTCTTTTACTGCGGCTTTGCAAGCCGTACTTGCCGCAATCGAATAAATTAAATCTTCTGGTCTTGTTTTTACATCTAAAAGTTCATGATAAAGATCGTTTTCTGTTCCTTTCCATCGTTCCTGTACAGTATTAAAAGTCCAGCGACCATTTCCGCTGTTTGTACATGAAAAACCGACTTTTTTTAGTTCTTCACAAATTGATTCAAGATATTTATCATCGTTTTCAGAAGATGTTTCGATTACATAAGGAATTAAAAGAGTTTGCGATGAATTAGGTTTTTGCATAATCTGATCAAAAAGGAAACGTTCGTGTGCTGCGTGTTTATCAATTATGTAAAGTGTATTGTTTTTTTCTGCAATAAGAAATGTTCCTAATGCACTACCAACAAAGTGAAAATCATCGTTCTGATTGTTATTTTGATTATCGTTTTGCAGAAAAGAATGTTCTGTGTTTTCTTTATTTTCATTCTTATATGCAAGAATAACTTTATCCATAAAATCGATTATTTCTTTGGTTTGAGCTTCTTTTGTTGTTTTAGAAGGCGTTTTTGGGCTTGAAAAATAGTCTGTTTTTTCAGAAAAAGATTTTCGTAATGCGTAACCAGTCCACGAATTTAATGGGTTTTCCTTTGTCATCATTGATTTTGTACTGGTTGTTCCACCAAAAAAATTAGAACGAGTATAAAGAGAATCTTTTTTTTCAGTATAAGTTTTTTTAGGAAAATCATTAAAATATGTACCTGAACTTTCTGTAACGCTTAACGCAGTTTCAGCGAGTTTTTCCGGTTCAAAAAGAACGGTTTCTTTTGTACTTGAAAAGTTTTCAATCTGTTTTTTCATGGTTCGGTTTGTGTAATCGCTAAAAAATTGTCTTACCGTACTGCTTAAACCGTGATGAAGACTTGAAATGTCTTTAAACCGAACTTCTTTTTTTGCAGGATGAATATTAAAATCAACAAGAGATGGCTTTACGTTTATGAATGCGGCTGCAACTGGAAAAGTGCCGTTTGGAAAATAGCCACGGCTACCATATTCAATTGCTTGAACAAGCGAATATTCTTGAACGCGTCTTCCGTTTACAAAAATTAAAATATCTTTTTTGTTATTTCTGTAAACTCCTGGTTCGCCTAAAACTAATGAAAAAGACCAGTCAGGATTTTGGTTTTCAGAAGATGCTTCTACTACGCTAAAAAGCGAAGATGATTCGTTTAATTCCATCGATTTTACAAAACGTTCCGAAAGCGTTTCACCTGCAGAAAGGTCAAGTTTTATTTCGCCATCTTGAACAAATCTAAAAGAAATATTGGTGCAGGGAAGAGATTTTTCTGAAAAAGTATTTTTACACATCAATGCTTCGGAAGCAGGGCGTTTTAGAAATTGACGTCTTGCCGGAAAGTTTTCAAAAAGTCCTTCTGCTTGAACAATTGTTCCATTAACTTGAGAGGTTCTTTCTATTATGTGGTCTTCTGTAATTGAGGCTCTCATTTTAAAGCCTGAAGAAATGATTGAAAGACGCGAAACTGCTGCAATTGAAGAAAGTGCTTCGCCACGAAAACCAAGTGTAGTTAGATTTAATAAATCAATTTCGCTTGAAATCTTACTTGTTGCGTGCGGATAGGCACAATTTTTTAAGTCTTCTTCTGTCATTCCAGAACCGTTATCGATAACGCGGATTTTTTCAATTCCACCGCCAGAGATTTCAACGGTAATGCTATTTGCTCCAGAATCAATTGCGTTATCCATAAGTTCGCGTACAATCGCATTCGGGCGGTCGATTACTTCGCCGGCAGCAATTTTTCGTGCAACTTCAGGGTTTAGTGTTCTAACAGGATTTTTAACGCTCATTTTATTTTCGAGTTCCTCGTTCAGGCTCCTCTGAAGAGTCGTTTAATTTTGATTCAAAAAGTTCAATTTGAGGATTTTCATTAGTTTCTTCATTCGGTTGATTCATAAGAATTTGAATTTTCCCTTCAATTTTATCAATTTCTTTTTCCATTCCGCGTGCAAGTTTTATTCCTTCTTCAAAATCTTTTAATGCTTCATCAAGCGAAATATTGGCTTTTTTTATATCGCGGGAAATCTGTTCTAGTTTTTCAAGTTTTTCTTCAAAGTTTGTCATTTTTTTTCTCCTTCGACATTTGTAATTGTGGCGTCTAGTTTTTCTTTTGAAAGAATAATTTCAACCTCCGTTCCGATTTGTACATCTTTTTTGCTGGTAATTAATTTTCCAGAATTCTTATTTTTTACAATTGAATATCCACGTTGTAAAATAGTTTTGGGGCTTGCATTTTCTAGGATAGTAACGCAAGTATCAATTTTTTGCTGAAAATCACGTATTTTTTGCTTTATATTTTCAAAAAGAGATGCTTTTGCGTTGTCGAATCTTGTTAAAAGCGGAAGTTCGATTGAACGAAGTTGAAGTTCAAGATTTTCCGAATTAAAAGATTTTATCATTAATCTGATATTTTCCGTGCGTTGTTTTATGGAAGTATATAGATTTTCTGAAGTTTCATGTAAATATTGCAAAATACCTGAAAGTTCTGGTACAACAAGTTCTGCGGCAGCTGAAGGCGTTGGTGCTCTTACATCAGAAGCAAAATCGCACAAAGCCCAGTCAATTTCATGACCGACTGCTGAAACAACTGGAACTTTACAAGACGCAACCGCCCGCACAACCGATTCTTCGCTGAATGGAAGTAAGTCTTCAAGAGAACCGCCGCCGCGTCCAACGATAAGAACATCGCAAAGTTTTAGTTTTGATGCAGTGTTTATTTGCTGAACAATTGTTTCTGCCGCACCAGAGCCTTGAACAATTGCCGGGAAAATTAAAATGGAAACGCATTTATTTCTTCGTTTTGTAATTTGAATAATGTCGCGTAAAGCAGCCCCTGTTGCACTTGTTACAACACCAATGGTTTTAGGAAACGCTGGAAGTTTTCGTTTTTTTTCGGGGGCAAAAAGACCTTCTGCGTTAAGGCGTTTTTTTCGTTCTTCTAACATTTTTAAGATTTCGCCTTCGCCATAAAGTGACATTCTTGTTACATTAATTTGATATTTTCCTTGTGCACCATATACAGTAAGTCTTCCTGTGCATTGAACTTTCATTCCGTCATGAACAGAAAAATTAAGGGCGTAAGCGTTCCCACGAAACATAACTGCACTAATCTGATTTGTATTGTCTTTGAGCGTAAAATATAAGTGGCCTGTTGAGTTTGGTCTGTAGTTTGAAATTTCACCTTCAATCGTAATTTGCGGAAATGTACCTTCAAGCATATCTTTAATTATTGAATTGATTTCCGTTACTGAAAAAACTTTGTCAGAAGGTATTTGTAAAAAACTCATAGCAAAAGTTTATCTGTAAAAACTTGATTTTTCAATATAAAAACTTATAACATCTAAAAACGTTTTTATAATGCAATTTAACCAAAAAGCCGATAAATGCTATGATGAAAACTCTTGTAATTTTATTTGCACCGACTAATTCCCTGCATATTTTTGATAAATTATTTAATGGAAACTCTTCTTTTTATCGTTCTTTAAAATGGGCAACGGAAATCCCCAAAAAAATGAATTTTGATTTTCCATTTTCTTCTGAAACTGTTGTTTTTTGCCAAAACGAAAATATTTCTTTGTGTCAAAATGAAATTTCTTCTTTAGGAACAAAGATTGAAGTAATCTGTAAAGAAAAATGGGACGTTACAACTCTTTTTGAAAGTTTTTCAGATTTAAGTCTTCAAAAAAATGCAGATTCAATTTTATTTTCTTTTGCTGACTGTCCGTTTTTGAACTTTAATGTTACAAAAGAAATTATAGAAACGCATAAAGAAAGTCTTTCAGAATATACTTTTGCAGATGGTTATCCGTATGGTTTTGCTCCAGAAATGCTTGATTCGGGTTCGGTAAGAATTCTTTTTGAACTTTCTAAAACAAGTGCATCTAGTGAAGGGATAAAACAAGTTTCCCGTACAAGTATTTTTGATTTAATAAAAACTGATATAAATTCTTTTGATGTTGAAACTGTAATTGCAGATGAGGATGCTGGCCTTTATAGGCTTAATTTTAATTCTGAAACAAAACAAAATACTCTTTCCTGCGTGGAAATGTTTTTTGACGGCATAGAAAATAAGGATGCAGGGGAGCTTTCTAAAAAGGCTTTTAGTAATCCAAAAGTTTTAAAAACTGTGCCAGCGTATTATTCAATTCAGATTACTGATAAAGTTTCTTCAAAAGTAATTTATCATCCTAAAGAAGTAGAAAGTTTAGACGGCAAGGGTTTTATGAAAACAGAAGATTTTACAAAAATTATAGATAAAATTGCTGATTTTTCTGAAACTGCCGTTGTAAGCCTTTCTGCATGGGGAGATGCGACTTTACATCCTGATTTTGCAAAGTTTGTAAATATTGTGCTTTCAAAGCCGAATCTTACAGTTTTAATAGAAGGGGATTGTGCTTTTATTTCTGAAAATGATTGCAAAACAATTACAGAAAACTTTGACTTTACGCGTGTTTTATGGCTTGTAACTTTAGACGCGTTTAAAAATGAAACTTATTTAAAAATCCATTCTGGAAGTGAAGATAACTTTGAAAAATCAAAAAATGCAATTTTACTTTTGCAAAAATACTTTCCCGGAAACGTATATCCGCAATTTACGCGTATGAACGAAAACGAAGAAGATCTTGAATCATTTTATCGTTTTTGGAGTGCAAAAGATTCTTTTACGAAAGGAAAGTGTGCTGTTCAAAAATATGAAAGTCTTTGTTCATCTCTTCCTGAAAGAAAATCTGCCGACCTTGCACCTTTAGAACGAAATGTCTGCTGGCATTTACGCCGTGATGTTACCGTTCTGCTTAATGGAAATGTTCCGTTTTGCCGTGGTTGCATAAAAGATTGTATTATTGGAAATATTTTAACTGACGATTTGACTGAAATTTGGAAAAAAACAGATTCTGAAGTTTTAAACCAAATTAAGAATGTGTATTCAGAAAAGTGTGGTAAATGCGATGAATATTATATCTTCAACTTTTAATGAACGAGAAATAAACAGAACGGTTCTTGGTGGAAGAGTCTTAAATAAAGATTATACGCTTGATATTGCCGTAATTCTTTTAAACAAGAACGGAAGTCATCTTTGTACGCAAATCTTTGATAATCTTATTCAGTGTGGTTTTCGTTCAATAATTTCGGTTGAACCTGATTCAGAAAATTATAATTTAGAAGAGATTTCTCATCGTTATCCTCAAATAAAATTTGTTATTCCGCAAGAGTCTGCGACTGACGGAGATCTTATAAATGCGTGTGTTTCCGAGTTTGAAGCAAAATATTTTATGATTTTGCGTGATTCTTTTAATATTCCACGAGGATTTTTTTCCAAAAATCTAGGTGAAAATATCCTGAAAGATAATATTTTTTGTGTTGTTCCTAGACTTATAGATAAAAATGGTGTTTCAATTGTTGTAAATTTTGTTCCAGAAGCTCATCGCGGAAGATTTTTTATAAAACCTGAACAATTGGTAAAAGATGGTGTTTCAACACTTTATCCTTTTGATTTTATTGGAATTTATAATAGAGAAAAATTTATAAATCTTGGTGGTTTTGATTACACAATTACTTCGCCTTATTGGCAGAATATAGATCTTGCATTGCGTTCGTGGCTTTGGGGCGAAAAAATTACGGTTACAACAAAGTTTCATATTGATTACACAGAAGATGTTCCGTTTGAAAAAACTACTCCAGATATGTCATATATTCGTTTTTATTTAAAAAATATTCTTCCAAAATTTCGTGATGATCATGGAATCGTAAAACATTTTTCTTTTCCTGGTTTTTATTTAAAAAGTAAATGTGGAATTTTTGAAGCAATTTCGCTTTTTTCTTCTGCGTGTCAATGGATAAAAAAGAATCAGTTTAGATTCAAAAAAGATATACAATACTTAATAGAAAACTGGATAAATATAAATGAAGAATAAAGATATACAAAATCTTAGTGTAATAATTCAATGCAGATTGTCTTCTACAAGGCTTCCTGAAAAAGCATTAAAAAAACTTGGCGGAAAAACAATTTTTGAATGGACAATGGATTCTATGAAAAAAGTTCCAGCTGGTCATTATATTGTTGTAACCGATGATGCTTCTTATCCTGAACTTTTACCGCTTGCCAAAAATCATGGTTGGAAAGTCATAACAGGACCGTTAGATGATGTTTTGGAACGTTTTTGTATTGCAATTAGAAAAGTTGGCTGTAAAACTGTTTTACGTGCTACTGCGGATAATCCATTTTTGTTTTATGAAGCAGCTACAGCACTTTGCGATGAATATTTTAAGCAAAACGAAATTCAAAAATGCGATTATATGACGTGGCAGGGCTTACCTCATGGAAGTGGCGTTGAAATCTTTGATGCAGAATCTTTATTAAAAGCTGCAAAAGAAACTTCTGACCCTTATGACAGGGAACATGTAGGACCGGCGTTATATAATCATAAAAATCAATTTACTTGTCTTTTTTATAAAGCACCATCTCGTTTTTACTACCCAGATTTTAGAACTACTATTGATACACCAGCCGATTATCGTCGGGCGGTTAGTGTAGTTGCAAAACTTTCTGAAAGAAAAGCCGAGGTTGAAAATCAAAGTTCGGAAATTAAACTTGAAAGTTCTTCTGATTTTTTAAAGGCTGCTTCTATGTGGAAAGTTTCTTCTGAGCCATATACTACCGAAGAAATAATTTCTGCAATTTCCGAGCCTGAAGTGCACGATACAATTCTTTTTGTTCCAAGTACGCAAAAAGGACACGGAACTGGTCATTTAAGAAGATGCCTTCAATTTGCAAAAGAAATAAAGGCGTTTATTTATATTCCAGAAGAGACAGGGCTTGAACAGACAAAATCCATTGAAGACGAAGCAAACAGCCTTAATTGCAGTAAAGATATGATTGTGCGTACGTTCCCGGAAAAAAACGAGTTCGCCCTTATCGTTGCAGATTTGTTCAAAATTGACCAGGAAACTGCAAAAAAATTAAGAAATGTTTCAAATGTGCTTTTTTTGGATGATGGCGGAGATTTTTCTAGCTATGCAGACTACGTTCTTGATGTAATTCCTTCGCTTGAAACTACAAGAAAGCCGAATCTTTTTGCACCATCGTTTATTACTCCTGCAGATTTAAGAAGAACAAACCAACCTAAAAATATTGAATGGGTTTTAGTTTCTATTGGTGGCGAAGACCCAGCAGAACTAAGGTTTTCGGCTGTTCGTTGTTTTGCTTTAGCTGGAAAGAAAATTACAATGGTTTCTTCAAATGTGGAAGAAGATTCTAAAAGAATTTCTAATACTTTTTCTAATGAGATGCTTAAAAATATTTTCGTTATTCCAACAGAACCATTTTTAAGAGACAGATTATTTGAATATGACCTTATCGTAACTCATTATGGTCTAACGGCTTTTGAAGCTCTTAGTGCAAACTGTGCAGTCGTTCTTCTTGGAACAAGTCCGTTGCATGAAAAACTTGCAAAAAAATATCAATTCGCCTTTTTAAGTCGGGAAGAACTTGATACAGGTCTTCCCTCAGGTTATTTTGATGATATGAATAAGTTTTTTCCAAAAGAAATTACCGAAAAAATCTCTGGCGAAGAAGGAAAAAAACTTGGAACAATCAACGACTTTATAAAAAAAGTTTCACACGGAAAAAGATACGAATGTCCTGTTTGCCAAAAAAAATCTGACAATGAAAAACCCGATGAAATCGTTTCAAGAACACCTTTCCGTACTTTTAGAAGATGTTCAAACTGTTCTCTCATTTATATTTCATGGAATAGTTCTCAAGAAAAAAAATATGAAAAAGATTATTTTTTTGAACAATATAAAAATCAGTATGGAAAAACTTATCTTGAAGATTTTGATTCCATAAAAAAAAGTTCAATAAGAAGAATTTATGAAATAAACGGCTTATTTAAATCAAAATATGCAGTTACACCAAAACTTCTTGACGTTGGTTGTGCATACGGTCCGTTTTTATCTGCTGCACAGGAAAATGGCTGGCAAGTCTATGGAACCGACATTGCAGAAGATCCTGTTTCGTACGTAAGAAAAAAACTTCTTCTTCCAGCAGTTGTTTCACAATTTCCTGATTTTGATTCCGTCAGTGAATTTGGAATAAACCAATTTGATGCAGTTACAATGTGGTTTGTAATAGAACATTTTTCAGATTTAAAATCCGTGCTGGAAAAAGTTTCTTCACTCGTAAAAAAAGGCGGAATCTTTGCTTTTTCAACGCCGTCTGCCGAAGGAATTTCTGCAAAGAAAAATACAGATTCTTTCTTTGAAAAAAGCCCATCAGATCATTTTTCTGTGTGGGAACCTTCAAAAGCTAAAAAGATTCTTGAAAGATTTGGGTTTACCGTTGAAAAAATCGTTTCAACAGGTCATCACGCAGAAAGATTTCCTTCTGTAAAAAAACATGAATGGAAAAATGGCGATATAATGTTCACATATTATCAAACTATGAGTAAATTATTAAAACTCGGTGATACCTGCGAAATTTATTGCAGAAAAAATAAGTAAGAAGATGGAAAAAATATGCAAAAAAAATCTGTTTTGATTCTTGGTGCTGGTCTTATGCAAAAACCAGCAATTGAAAGTGCAAAAAATCTTGGTCTTTGTGTTTATGTTATAGATGCAAATCCAAATGCTGAGTGTGTTCCGCTTGCTGATTTTTTTAAAAACATAGATTTAAAAGATAGAGAAGCAATTTTTTGTTATGCCAAAGAATTAAAACAAAATTCAAATTTGGTAGGAATTTTTACTGCTGGAACGGATTTTTCTTCTTCTGTTTCTTACGCTGCAGAAAAACTTGGTTTTCCGTGTCACAGTTTTGAATCAACTTTAAATGCAACAATAAAACCAAGAATGAGGGAATGTTTTAAAAAGAGTGGAGTTCCATCTCCTAAGTTTTTAAGTCTTTCTGGCTCTGAAATTACAGTGGAAAAAGTTTTATCTAGCACAGAATCGCTTGGCTTTCCATGTGTTGTAAAACCAGCAGATAATATGGGTGCCCGCGGCTGCAGAATGATTCGCTCAAAAGAAGAAGCCTGGCAATCTGTAAAAATTGCTGCAGAAAATTCCAGAAGTTCTACGGTAATAATTGAAGAATATATGGACGGTCCTGAATTTTCGATTGATGCAGTAATTTATAATGGAACAATGACAATAACTGGTTTTGCTGACCGTCATATTTTTTACAAACCTTATTTTATAGAAACCGGACACACAATGCCATCTACAATAGACGAAGAAAAACGAAATGAACTTATTTTTGCGTTTGCAAATGGTGTTTCTTCGTTAGGTCTTTCCTGCGGAGTAGCAAAGGCAGATATAAAATATACAAAAAATGGGCCAGAAATTGGTGAAATTGCAGCAAGACTTTCAGGCGGATATATGTCTGGCTGGACTTTTCCGTATGCTTCATCTTTAAATCTTACGGAGCAAGCATTGCTTATTGCAATAGGAAAAGAGCCAGAAGAACTTATTAAAAATAGAGTTTCTTTACCAATAAAGAATAAAGATTTTCTTCTTTTTGATTATCCGTGTAAAAATGTCAGTGCAGAACGAGCATGGATTTCTATTCCTGGCTGTGTAAAAAAAATCGAACTTTTTTCAAAAGCGGAAAGTGAAGTAAAAAATGTTTTTCCAAGAAACATAAAAGAAGGGGACGATGTTGATTTTCCTAGAAATAACGTTCAAAAATGCGGGAATGTAATAACAAAATCTTCATCGTATCAAACTGCTGTAGAAAAGGCCGAAAATGCAGTTTCAGAAACTTTTTTAAGGCTTTCTCCTAATAACAAAAAAACAGATTTTTTTCTTTTAGGAAAAACATTACCTGATGAAAATGGCTTTCCGCCACCAGCATTTTCTGCATTCAATAAAATCGATTCTTTGGTTTTGAACGGAACAATTTTAAAAGGGGAATCTGTATTAAAAGATGCAGAAAAGTTTCCAATTCTGAAAGAACTTTTATCTTCTTTAGAAAAAGATTGGAATCATCTTACTGCATTCCAAACTGCAGAAAAGTTTGACTTTATATGCAAAAATCATCTTGATATGAATAGATTTTGTTTTTGGTCTGCACTTTTTAAAGGCGGACTTCAAGGTGCGGTTTATATTTCAGATTCAATTTTAGATTCCGAAAAATAACATATGAAAAAAGATAAATTTATTAAAATCATATATTTTTTTGCATTTCTTACATTTTTTTGTGCAAATGCTTTTTCTGACGATTATCTTTTGTTAGAAAAAGCCTCTGAAAAAGGAATGTCGCTTTTTTGGGATCCTCTTACATCGTCTGGAATTATAGAAAAAAACGGACATCAAATATCTTTTCAGGCAGAAAATCCGTTGTGTATGCTAGATGGAACAGCTTTTATCCTTACAGATTCACCTTTTTTTAAAGATGGAAAACTTTTTGTAACTGATAAGTTTATTTCTAGTGCTGAAGAATATTTTAAATCAAAAGAAAATGATTCAGGTTTTAAAATTGGTGCAATTTTGCTAGATCCAGGTCATGGCGGAAAAGACCCTGGAGCCTCGGGAACATTTAAAGTAAATGGAAAAACAATAAAAGTTCAGGAAAAAGACGTTGTGCTTAACATCGGGAAAATGCTTTATTCAAAACTAAAAACAGCATATCCCGAAAAACAAATTATAATGACCCGCAGTGGAGATACTTTTCCTGAATTAAGCGAACGAACGGATATTGCTAACAATGTAAAACTAAAAGAAAACGAAGCAATTCTTTATGTTTCGATTCATGCAAATGCTTCATTGAATAAATCTTCAAGCGGATATGAAGTTTGGTATCTTTCCCCTGGATACAGAAGAACCGTTCTTGATAAATCTTTAACCGATGGGGATAAAACGCTTTTTCCTATTCTAAATTCAATGATGGAAGAAGAATATACTACAGAAAGTATTCTTATTGCAAAATTTATTATGGATGGTCTTGCTTCCGAAATTGGAAATCTTTCAAAAGCAAGAGGAATAAAGGCAGAAGAATGGTTTGTAGTTCGCAACGCAAATATGCCAAGCGTTCTTATCGAAGTTGGCTTTGTTACAAATGAAAAAGAAGCATTAAATTTAAATAGTGAGTCTTACTTGCAAAAAGTATCATTAGGAATTTATAATGGTATAAGTGCATTTGTAACACATTTTGAACGTTCTAGAGGTTTTATATCAACAAAATGAAAATTCCAAAATTAGAAAAATCATCATATTACATTCTTACATTTTTATTTCTTTTCTTTTTTATATCAATGATTGCGTGGATTGTAAAGTTTCCAGGAGTGCGAAGAAGTTTTGTATTTAAGGCTTCTGATTCTAAAAAATTCAGACTTGAAACTAGATTTGTTCCTGTAATTACACCGCAAAATAAATATTGCTATTACATAAATGAACTTTTAGAAGGTCCTATAAGTGAACATTGTACAAAGATTTTTGCATCGGGAACTACTCTTATAAACTGCTTTAAAAAAGGTGACACGCTTTTTGTAACACTTTCAAAAGAAGTTTTTCATTCAGATGCATCTACTACAGATTATAATTTTCAAATAGAACTTTTTAAAAAGAATATCTATAAAAATTTTCCAAATATCAAAAATATTGAACTTTTTATAGAAGGTACATCGCAATTTCAGGCGGAAATGCAAAAAAATAATTAATTTGATTTTTTATTTTCGTTGACAAAACAAAACTCTTAGATAATAATAATATTTATACAAGGCTACATCGAATTATTAAAAGGAGCTTCTAATGAAGAGGACTTTTTCAATTTTGGCAGTTGCAATGCTGCTTTCTGGTGTGGGTGCTTTTGCTGAACAAAGCACTCTCATCGATTTTACTAAATTAACAGCTGACTGTGTATCAGACGAAGATGGAAACCCGACTCAGAACATGCGTACAGTAATGGATTTTTCAACTTCTGCAGGTGCTACATTTACAGAAGATCAGAAAGATCTTATGAAGACATCACTTGCACTTCCAGAATGGGAAGTTAGTTTGAATGCTTCTGCACGTACAGTTGAAAGTCTTGGTCTTTCTACAGTTTTGGCAGCACCTGTAAGAGAAGATGCTACAGTTCCATTTGCTGGTAGCAACGTAATGGGTGTTCGTGTTGTTTTCCCTGATTGGAATTCAAATGCGTATGCATACATTCGTCCACCGTTCGAAATTCCTGCATATGAACCATATTCTTCTGCTGATGAAAATGGAAATCGTCAGGAACCTACAGATGAAGAAAAAGCATCTGGAAAAACACTTTTTGAAGAAGGTTATGGTGTTGTAAAGAATGTAGGTACAATTAAATCTATCCGTGTTACAACAATGGGTATGAATTATCCAGAAGGTCTTTATGTTCTTCTTAAGGATAATGATGGTGTAGAACGCCGTTATTTTATGGGCTATCTTAACTTTGATGGTTGGAAAGAACTTACATGGAATAACCCACAGTACATTACAGAAATTCGTAACCGTGAAATTCGTGTATATCCAATTTATCCACGCGGACTTCCTTTTGTAAAATTCACTGGTTTCCAGGTTACTAGAGATGCTAACCATATTGGTGGTAACTTTATTGGTTATTTCAAAGATGTAGCTATCATTTATGATAAAGCACTTCTTACTACTGACCGTGATATTGCTGATGAAGACCTTTGGGGAATCATTGGTAAAAAGGAAAAGGCACGTCAGACTGCTGAAATGTCAAAGTTTGGCAACAAGCAAGTTGACCGCTTCCTTGAAAGAGCTAAACAAGCAACAGAAGATAAATTCACTTCTAGTTTGAGCGAAGATTCTTCTTCTAATGCTCAGACAACAGGTGAGGGTTCATCTGCTGAAGCAAAATAGTTTTATATAATATAAAATTATAAAAAGACTGCCATTAAGGCAGTCTTTTTTATTTGTTAAAATCTTATTTGTGTCTTACAATTAAGATATGAGCGAAAATATAACTGACAATCTTTACAAAAAAATTCCTTCAAAAAATAAAATCAAAGAGATTTATACCCGTTATACACCTGTATTTCAGATGATAATGGAAAATATCAAGAAGAAATTACAGGAAAATATAAAACTTACATCACAGCCAACATATAAATCTAGAATAAAAAGATTTGATTCTTATTATAAAAAAATATTACGGCAACACCCCGAAGAAGCAGTTGTTTCTGAAAATCTAGTTTTATTAACTGATATGATGGGAATTAGAATTATTTGCACTTTTTTAGAGGATATAACTGCTGTTCAAGAGCAGATAAGTTCAATGTTTGGCGTGATTGAAGTAGAAATAAAAGGTGCTTCACAAAGTTATAAAGAATTTGGTTATGAGTCTGTTCATGTATTAGTTTCTGTTCCAAATGAATGTAAACCAAAAACTCTTCCAGAAGAAATTGTTCTACCAGATGAACTTGTTTGCGAAATCCAAATAAGAACAATTTTGCAGGATGCTTGGGCAGAAGTAGAGCATGAACTTATTTATAAAACAGAGTTTACGCCATTTGATATGCCATTAAAACGAAAACTTGCTTCGATGAATGCTTCCTTAAGTTTGGCAGATATTATCTTTCAGGAAATTAGAGATTATCAAAAGAAACTTCAAAGTGAAATGTCGCAGCGTCGTCTTACTTTTTATGAAAAAGCAGATGATCTTACAACAACTTCAAAAGAAAATGCAGAATATAAAAATAAAAAACTTGAACGCATAAATCCTTATGTGCGTGGAACTATAGACGATATGATTCTTCAAGCAATTCACGCACATAATTCTGGGGATTTAAAAAATGCAGTTATAATTTATACTCAGATTATTGAATCAAAGCCATCACCAAATTCAATAATTCTTGCGGTTATCTTAAAACATCGCGGTATGGCTTTTTTTGCCCAAAATGATTTTGATAATGCACTTTCTGATTTTAAGAAATCTTTTGAATATGATAAAACTTCTTTCCGTTCTGCATATTATGCCGGAATTGTGCTTTCTATTAAAAAAGACTACAAAGAAGCGGTAAAATGGTTTACAACTTCCCTTGAAATTAATTCAATCCAAAGTCATGCATTTTATCGTCGTGCAGTATCCTATTTTGAATGTGGCGAATTTGAAAAATCAATGAATGATGTTGTTGCTGCAAAAAAATTAGGACTCGAAGAATCTGGACTTGATGTTCTTAATGCAAAACTTATGGAAAAGTTTGATATGAAAATGTAAAAATACA